>JANOGB010000029.1:0-1922 GCA_031413955.1 Planctomycetota bacterium
TCCCTTCTTCTTTCTTTCTCTCCGACTCGAGCAAACAACCCAGAGCCGGGCTGGAGCCCGGCGCGCCCAGTTGAACCCATGCCCGTGCTCGAACACTTTCGCTTGCTCAGCGAGCAACGCTTCCTCTCGATCTACGAGGCCCTGACCGAAAAGGGTTTCGGTCCCCTCGACGCCGAGGTGGCCAAGCTGCTCAAGTTCCGCCCCCAGGCGATCAAGAAGATCCCGCTCGCGAAGCGCGCCAAGCTGGCCAAGGGCTGGGTCGAGCAGAAGCACAACGCCGAGCTGTGCTACGAGCTCTTCGGCACCTACCTCGTGCGCACCAAGCGCGAGCTCGTCACCGGTTTTCTCGACGCGACCGGCGTGCCGCACAAGGAAGGCATGATCGAGGACATCGACAAGGCCAAGCCCGACCCCGCCAAGCTCGAGGGCGCGGTGAAAACGCTCGACGAGAAGTTCGGCGCCGACGACGTCACGCTCTACCTTTCGCTGTGCGCCGAGCAATGGCCGAGCGTGCCCGAGCTCAGCGCGCTGTGGCGCGCACGTTCCGGCGCTTCCTGAGCGCGCGCGGCCTGCGCTGGCAACGCGGACACACGTGTGTGCCGCGCTGGCCGACCAGCAGGTAGCGGATCGCTCCTCCGCAGGCGAGACAGGGCTTGCCCGCGCGGCCGTAGACGCGGAACTGGTCCTGAAAGCTGCCGGGGCGGCCCTCGGGCGTGCGGTAAAAGGTATCGAAGCTCGAGCCCTCGCGCGCGATGGCCTCGCCGAGCACGGCGCGGATCGACGTGCGCAGGAGCGCGGCCGAAGCGGGCGAGACGCGCTCCGAACGCGCCAGCGGGTGCAGCCCGGCACGGTGCAGCGACTCGTCGACGTAGATGTTGCCGAGTCCGGCCACGAACGTCTGATCGAGGAGCAGCGGCTTCAGGAGCCGTCGGCGCGCGTGCAGCGCGTCCGCCAGCCACGCGGCCGTGAACACCGGCCCCAGGGGCTCGGGTCCGAGCTCCCCCAGCACCTCCTCGGGCTTGCGCACGTAGCGCACGCGCCCGAACTTACGCGGGTCGATGAAGCGCAGCACGCGCCCATCGTCGAGCGCGATGCGCACGCGCTCCCAGGGCCCCGGCGGTTCCTCGGCCGAATCGATCTGCAGCCGCCCGGTCATGCGCAGGTGCACGCACAGGACACCGGCCGGAGCGCGCTGGCGGGTGAGTTCGAGCACGATCCACTTCGCGCGCCGGGTGACAGCACGCACGCGTACACCCTCCAGCGCCGAGGCGAAGGCGCGCGGCGCGAGGCCGCCGAGCGTGCGTTTCCAGTGCACTTCCGAGGTCCCGAAGCGCCGGCCGACGAGCTGCGGACGCAGCAGACGGGCAACGGTCTCGACTTCGGGCAGCTCGGGCACGGTCTTCTCGCTACTCCCGCAGCTCCGCCCAGGGCTCGTGGCTCTGGAGATCGGTGGCGTACTCGACCCCCACCCACAGGGCCTGCGCCACCGGCAGGAAGAGAGCACAAAAGGCGAGCACGAGCGGCGCGGTGACCAGCACGAACGCGCGCGGCGTCCAGTCGAACGCCCACCAGAACAGAAAAATCAGCGCCGCCGCGAAGACCTGGCCAACCGCCGCCGTCAGGTACATCGTGCCCGTCTGGGCGCCCTGCTCGCGGCGAAAGACCAGCCCGCAACGCTCGCACGCGCCCAGCAAGCGCCCATAGGCGCGGAAGAGCGCACCCGCACCGCACTGCGGACAGCGGCGCCGCAGGACGCGCGCGAGGATCAAGCGTCGCGCACCGGACGGGGAATGGGCACTCACTCGCCCAGGATACTCTCAGCCGGGAGCGCCGGGCTTGCGCTCTTCCTTCATCCGGGAGCGCCGGGCTCCAGCCCGGCTCTTCCTCTTGGTCAGATAAGAAGCGGAAAAAGAAGGAAGCGG
>JANOGB010000030.1:0-3490 GCA_031413955.1 Planctomycetota bacterium
CAGAGCCGGGCTGGAGCCCGGCGCTCCCAGATGAGCCTCAGTTTCTGACCAGCGCACCCATCGTTTCGGCCACGAGCGCACACTCCTCGTCGTCGAGACAAGCCGGGGGCATGGCGTAGAGCACGTTGCCGAGCGGGCGCAGGAGCACGCCGTACTCGAGGGCCCGACGCCGCAGCGCGAGCCCGAGCGCGGAGGCGTAGCCCGGCCGGTCTCCGGACGGCGTGGCGAGCTCGAGCGCGACGATGCCTCCGACGTGGCGCAGCTCGAGCACGCGCGGATCGTCGGCCAGGGGCGCGAGCTCGCGAGCGATGCGCGCACCGATTCGTTCCAGTCGTTCCGGCACTCCGTCCCTGCGGCACAGCTCCAGCGAGGCGAGCGCGGCCGCGCAGGCGATCGGGTTGGCCGTGAAGGTGTGTCCGTGGGGGAAGAAGCGCGTGCGCTCGTGGTGCAGGAAGGCCTCGAACAGGGCCTCGGTCGTGAGCGTGGCGGCGAGCGGCAGCGTTCCGCCCGTCAGGCCCTTGCCGAGACACAGGAGGTCGGGCGCGATGCCCGCGCGCTGGCAGGCGAACAAGCTGCCCGTGCGTCCGAAGCCGGTCATGACCTCGTCCGCGATCAGCGGCAGTCCGTGGCGGGTACACAGCTCGCGGGCCGCGCGCAGGAACTCCGGGCCGTGCATGCGCATGCCCGCCGCGCCCTGCACCAGCGGCTCCACGATCAGGCCCGCCGCGCGCGGGCCGAGCTCGGTCAGCGCTTCTTCCAGTCGCTGCGCCTCGGCCGGCACGCGCCGCACCGCGAAGAGGAACGGCGCGAAGGCATGGAAGAACGGGTCCGGATCGCCGGCCGCCATCGCGCCGAAGGTGTCTCCGTGGTACGCGCCCTCCAGCGCGACGAACGCCGTGCGCTGCGGCTCGCCGCGCTGCTGCCAGGCCTGCGCGACCATCTTGAGCGCCACCTCGACCGCGGTGGAACCGTCGTCGGAATAGAAGACGCGCGCGAGACCGGGCGGTGCCAGCTCCAGGAGCTGTTCGGCCAGCGCGACCGCCGGTTCGTGCGTCGCGCCCGCGAAGAGCACGTGGTCCAGCTCGCGCGCCTGGTGCGCGATCGCCGCGCTGATGTGCGGATGAGAGTGCCCGTGCAGGCAGGACCACCAGGAGGAGATGGCGTCCAGGATGCGCCGGCCGTCGTGCAGCTCGAGCCACGCGCCGCTCGCGCGCGCGACCGGCAGCGGATCGCGCTCGAGGCCGTGCTGCGTGTAGGGGTGCCACAGGACGCGCGCGTCGCGCTCCACCAGGCTCCTGGAGTGCTCGTTCATGGCGTGAAGAGGTCGTCGAGGACGTGCTCTGCCAGCCAAGCTGCGAGCGCGGCGGGTTCCAGCGGATCGAGGACGGGCAGCTCGAGGATGCGCGGCACGCCCGCGACACGCTCGAGCGTGCGCAGGTTGGCGGCGTGCGGCGCACCGACCAGGAACAGCGCGCGCGGCTCGAGGTGGCGTGCGCGCAAGGCCTCCAGCGTCAAGAGCGTGTGGTTGAGCGTCCCGACGCCGGAGCGCGCCACGAGCACGAGCGGCGCGCCCGCCTCCGCCAGCCAGTCGGCCTGCGTGACGAGCTCGGGCTCGCTGCGGTAGGGCACCAGCAGTCCGCCGGCGAGCTCGACGACGAGACGCGTCGAGCGCAGCGTGCGCTGGAGACCGCGCAAGCCCTCGCTGATGCGCCTCGGGTCGATGCTCTGCCCGGCCTGGGCCGCCGCCTCGTGCGGCGAAGCCGGCAGCGGAAAGTGCCAGGCGTTCGGCAGGCATTCGTGCGCGCTGGCCTCGGCGAGCTGCAGCACGGCCGCGCTGTCGTTCTCGGTGCCGGTCTGCACGGGCTTCCAGTAGGCCGCGCGTCCGAGCGCGCGGGCGGCGCGCAGGAGCAGGGCGCTGACCACGGTCTTGCCGACGCCGGTGTCGGTGCCCACCACGAAGAGGGCCGTGCCCGGCGCGTCCTCGCGTTCCTCCGCCTTCCTCGGAAGCGTGCGCGCGCCCTCCAACGCCCGAGCGAGCTCGTCGAGCTCGCTCGGGCTGTTGGAAGCGTGGCACACGATGCGCAGGCGCGAGCCGCCCTCCGGCACGCTGGGCGGGCGCACGGCGGGGGCGAACAGGCCGCGCGCCTCGAGCCGCCGCGCGAGCTCGAGCGCGCGCGCCGGCGCACCGACCGGGAACGGCACGATCGCGCCGGCCGGCGGCGCGAGGCCGAGGCGGCGCGCGAGTTCCGTGGCGAGCTGGCGCAGGTGCGCGCGCTCCGCGTCCATGCCGCGCACGAGCGTGAGCGCGGCCAGCAGGCCGCCCGCGACCGCCGGCGGCGGCGCGGTGGTGAACAGAAACGGGCGCGCGCGGTTGACGAGCTGCTCGCGCAGCACGCGGCTGCCGACCACGAAGCCTCCGGCGACGCCCAGGGCCTTGCCGCCGGTCACCACCCGTGCCGCGAGGCGCGATCCGGCGCGCTTCTCGAGCGCGGCCCAGGCGCCGGCGCCTGCGGGCCCGACGACGCCGGCCGAATGGGCCTCGTCCACGAGCAGGTACGCGTCGTGGCGCCGGCAGAGCTCTTCGAGCTCGGCCAGGGGCGGCGAATCGCCGTCCATGCTGAAGATGCCCTCGGTGAGCACGAAGCGGCGCCGGGCCGCGCGCGCGCGTTCGAGGCCGCGCTCGAGCTCCTCGAGGTCGAGATGGGCGTGCACGAACACGCGCGCTCGCGAGAGCCGCGCGGCGTCGATCAGCGAGGCATGGTTCAGGCGATCCGAGAAGAGCGCGTCGCCGCGTCCGGCGAGCGCCCCGATCAGGCCGAGGTTCGCCTGGTAGCCCGACGGAAACAGCAGCGCCGCCTCGGCCCCGAGCCATTCGGCCACGGCCGTCTCGGCGCGCTCGTCGAGCGGCGAGCCACCGCGCAGGAGCCGCGCGGCGCGACCGCCGGCCCCGAATTCCTCCAGGGCCGCGCGCGCGGCGGCGATCACGCGCGCATCCCGCGCGAGTCCGAGATAGTCGTTCGAGCCGAGGTCGACGCCGGGACTCACGCCCGTCAGGCGCGCATCGCGGAGCAGACCGGCCGCACTCCAGCGCTCGAGCTCGGCGGCGAGCTCCTGGTCGAGGCGAGGACCGTCGAGTCGAGAGCCCCCCTGGTCGAGGCTGGAACCGTGCGGCGAGCCCATGTCGCCGCCGGCGTCAGCAGGCGCCGATCGCGTTCAGCCCCAGCTTGGCGAGCAACGCGGCATCGCTCGCGGGCGTCGGGTTGGGGGTGGTCAGGAGCTCGTCGCCCACGAAGATCGAGTTCGCGCCCGCCAGGAAACACAGAGCCTGCGCCGCTTCGTCCAGCTCGGTGCGTCCGGCCGAGAGGCGCACCACGGCTTCCGGCATGAGGATGCGCGCGGCCGCGATCGCGCGCACGAGCTCGGTCCAGTCGAGCGCGTGCTCGGGTTCCCGCGTCAGCTTCTCGGCCAGCGGAGTACCCGCCACGGGCAC
>JANOGB010000031.1:0-17495 GCA_031413955.1 Planctomycetota bacterium
AAACCCACGCCAGCCGTGAGCCAGCGGGCTGCGCTGTGGCTTGGCGCGGGGACGACGGGTTTTCGCAGCTATACGCGGTGGAGCCGCAACGACCCCACCGCGCATCCGCCTGAGCTCGCTGGCGGCGATGGATTCTTGCACAGCCTCTCAGTCCGCCGTCGTTTCTTTCCGCCTTCCGTGTTCGGGTCAAGATCCGGTACGAGGCCGGCCGATTGGGCGGCGATCCAATTCCGCGTGCTCGGGAAGGGCGCGCTTCACGCAAGGGGAACCAATGATCTCGAACCGGTCCAAGATTCTCTCGAACGCAGGGCTGGCCCTGGCAGCCGTACTCGCGCTCGTGTCCTCGTCTTGCTTGCACACGCAGGGCTCCAGCAGCCAGCACTCGCTGTCGGTGAAGGCGGACGTCGACCCCGACTTCGCACACGCCCAGGCGGAATCGCGGCGCGCGCACGGCGCGGAACCCGAGTACTTCGAAGGCGACGTGGCTCCGGCGGTGCCGGCCGCGCTGCCCGAGGCACGCCCGAAGGCTCCGAGCTCGTCCCACGTCTGGATCGCGGGCCAGCACACGCGCCACGACAACAAGTGGGTCTGGGTGGCCGGCCACTTCGCCGTGCCGCCGAGCTCGGACCAGGTCTGGGTGCCGGGCCACTGGGTCGCCCACCTGCACGGTTACGCCTGGATCCCGGGCGCCTGGCGCTGAGCGCCGGACAGATCGTCACGCACGAGGAGCTCTGGCTCGCCGAGCCAGAGCTCCTTCCATAGGTAGACCTCGAGTGCGAACGGCAGGTACCCGAGGTATCCGGGGAGCGGCATCTCGAACAGCTTCGGGCCGCCGACGCCGGGCGTGTGGTAGATCCACTTCGGGTAGGAGCGCGAGTTCCACAGCTCCCAGAAGAAGCCGCACAGCAGCCCGCCGATCCACAGCGCGAGCCACGGGCGCCAGTCGCCGCGCGCGAGATCGGAGCAGAGCGCACGGCGGCCGCGCGCGTGTACCAGCGGCTCGAGCAGGAACACGCCCGCGATCCAGATGCCCGGATAACACGCGCGCGGCCAGCGCAGCGTGACGAAGAGCAGCACGAGCCCGGCGGCGAACAGCCCGAGCCAGAGGGCCCGGGTGGGCGCGATGCGCGGCCCGCGCGGAAGGCGCTCGATCCAGGTGAGGCCGCGCGCCCACTCGGCGCTGACCAGCACGGCCGGTACCACGGTCGAGAAGGCGAGCGAGCACAGGAACGCGTACTCGAGGTCGCCGAAGTGCTCGCGGCCGAGATACTCCCAGTTGCCGAGCACCCGATTGGCCGCCTCGAAGCCCCACCACAGCGGCACCGAGAGCAGGAACAAGAACAGGAAGCCGCGTGGCGAGCGCGTGCCGAGCGAAGTGCCATCGCGGCGCTCGGTCCAGGCGTCCAGGAACAGCACGAAGCCCAGCCACAGCGGAAAGAAGAGCAGCTGCGTGCGCAGGCCGGGGAGAAGCCAGTTGGCCGGCCAGGCGAGCGCGACCAGCGCGAGGCCGAGCCAACCCCGGAACGGCAGGCGGCGCGTGCGCACAGGACTCATGCGCGCGAGCTGCTGCTCGTCGTGCGCTGCGCGCTGTGTTGGCGTCGCGACTCGAGCCAGAGGCGCGCGCTCCCGGCCAGGGAATCGCGAAAGGTCGCGCCGCTGCCGGTGCCGTGCACGAGCGGGCGCCAGAGTCCGGAGCGATGCAGCGCGCAGAGGGCCAGGTCCGGCCGGCGGTAGAAAGGCCCGGAAAGGCGCCAGCTCCAGCGCGTGTCGGCCAGCACCGTGCGCTCGAGCAGGGCCCGGTAGCGCGCCGGCGAATCCTCGCCGCACGCCACGCGGGCGGCGAGCTCGCCGGCGATGCGCCCGCTCTCGAGCGCGTGGTAGATGCCCTCGCCGGTCAGCGCGTCGGCAAGGCCGGCCGCGTCGCCCACCAGATAGAGCGGCACGCCTGGATCGCGCAGGCGCTCGCCGCCGAGCGGAATCGTGTGCGCCTCGAAGCTCGCCAGCGCATCACCGCGCCAACGAAACCCCTTGGCCGCGAGGTAGGCCGCCAGGCGTGGACGCAGGTCCTTCACGCCGCGCGCGAGCGTGTACAGGCCGACCGAGAGCTCGGCCGCCTTCGGAAACACCCAGCCGTAGCCGCGCGGCAGGGCGCCGAAGTCGAAGCACGGGCGCGGGACGGGATCGTTCTCGAGCGCCGCGCGCGCGAGGACGAGCTCGACCGCCACGGCGCGTGCGCGCGGCTCGCTGGCGTGGAAGATGCGGTTGACGATGCCGTTGGCACCGTCGGCTCCGACCAGCTGGCGCGCGCGGAGCTCGCGCTGCTCGGTGCGCACCAGGAAATGCGGTGCGCGCCACTCGACCGCGCGCACGGGCTCGCCGTCGTGGAACACGAAGCGCGCTGCACGGCGGTTCTCGGCCACCAGCCGGTTGTCGAGCTCGGGCCGCGAGACCATCGAGAGCACCGGAGCCCGAAACGAGTACACCGTGCGCGCGCCGCGCCAGGCGTTGAACTCGAACTCGGCGAAGCTGCCGCGCAGGGACGGCTCGAGCGCGAACGGGAGGGCCCGCACTGCCTTCGGAGTGAGGCCGCCCGCGCAGGGCTTGATGCGTGGGAAGCGCGCGGCATCGAGCTGCGCGACACACAGGCCGGCGCGCAACGCGGCCGCGGCCGCGCTCGAGCCGCCCGGCCCGGCGCCGACGACGATCAGGTCGAACTCGTCACTCATCCGGGCGCGCTCATCCGGGAGCGCCGGGCTCCAGCCCGGCTCTGGTTCTTCTCGTTTTCCGCCCCGAGGGGGAAGAAGAAGGAGAGGAAGAGCCGGGCTGGAGCCCGGCGCTCCCGGGTGACCTAGAGCCCGGCGAACTTCTTGATGTCCTTCTCGTTCTTGGCGAGCTCCTTCTGGAGCCCTTCGACGGCGTCGGCCAGCTCCTTGGGCTTGGCCTTGTTGGCGAGCGTGTTGGAGAGCGCGAGCTTGAGCGCCGCGTGCTTCTCGCGCAGCTTCTTGTCGCTGTCGGAGCCGTCGAGCAGGAAGGAGACCACCATCCCCGCCTCGTGGTAGAGGCGCGTCGAGCCGTCCTGGTCTTCGAGGCTCAGCGCGAAGGCGAAGATGTCCTCGATCTTGTGCAGGTTGCCGCCCTTCTTCAGCTCCTCGAAAGCGAACTCGCGCAGCTCCCAGGGATTCCCGCCGTCACTGAGGAGGGGGTTCTTGAGGAAGCGCTCCGCATAGGACGCGGCTCCATAGCGCAGCCAGCGCGGGATCTTCTTCTCGGCCCAGAAGGCGCCGGCGTTGGGTTGAGCTCCGCCGCTGATCGAGGCGATGATCTCGCTGATCGCCAGCCAGGAGGGATCGATCGCCTCGACGTAGCTCTGCGCCGCCGCGAAGCGCGCCCAGAACGGGCCCCAGGGTTCGAGCTTCGGATCCTTGCGGTCCCAGTAGCTCACGCCGCAACCGACGAACTGCGGTGGCTGCGTCGTCGGATCGAAGAGGATGTCAGCGAAGTACGAGCCGTGCAGCGAGGAGAAGCCTTCGGACTCGGCCTGCGGAAGCTGCAAGGCCTGGTCGCCGGAAGCGAGCTTGTTGTACTGGTCCAGGCCATTGAGCACGAGGAAGTGCGGCTTCTGCGGGGGGTGCACTCCGAAGAGGCGCACCATGTCGGCATAGATCTGGTCCGCGTGCCAGCCGGCCAGGTTGGCGCCATCCCACTCGCACGTGCTCCAGACGGAGAAGTGCTCGCCCTCGATCTGCCACCACTGCCCCATCTGTGCGTGGAACTCGTTGGCCTTGGCCGTGTCGAGCCACTGGTCGCCGCACTTCCACTGCAATTGCTCCCACTTCGTCATGTCCGTCGGCGCGATCCAGCTCGAGTCGTCCTTGCGGTAGCGATGACCGGCCGCCTGCCATTCCGCGAGCTGCTTGGTGCGCGCGACCTCGACCGGGTTCTGCCACTTGTCCTTGTCGTCCTTGACCCAGCCCATGTTGAGGTAGGGCACGTCGGCCTCGGCCACCCACTGGTCCTTCCAGCGCGCCAGGCCCTTGTCCTTCATCTTGGCCGTCTCTTCGCGCCGGTACTTGGAGAGCTCGGCGTAGCTCTCGAACCACTTGCTGTCGTAGAAGTGGTGGCGCAGCGCCTTGTGCGCCTCTTCGTGCTTGGGATCGAGCTCGACGATCTTCTTGTAGGTCTTCTTGGCCGCGTCGTCCTTGCCGCCCGTGGCGAACGACTTCGCGAGCTCGAGCAGCTTCGCGACGTCCGTGCCGGCCTCGGCGAGCTTCGCATCGGCCTCGGCATCGGCAGCGTCCTGGAGGCGCGGTTCCGGGCTTGCGAGCGTGCAAGGAAGAGAAGGGCTGGGAAGAACGCTCAAGAGCAACGCGACGATCATGGCGGTTGGATGGGCTCGTGGGTCGGGACCGCCGGAGCGGCCCAGGAAGACGCCCACTAGCCTATGCGCCCGGACCGATCTGGCGAAGGTGTTGCCCGCCCGCGGCCAAGAAAGTCTCGGGCAAAGGGCCGAGAGCCTGGCAGGGGCCCTTACGACCTCCGAACCGGCCCCATGCGGGCCCCTACCTCAGCCGCCGGACGAGGCTCCGTCCGCTTCGTCCTCGAGGCGGGCGTCGGAGAGGCGCTGGATCAGGACCGCGAGGACGGTATCGCTCTTGCGCGAGAGCTCGTCGAAGGCGAAGCCGGCCTCGGTGGCGCCGTTCTCGCCGGGGCGCACCCACACGAAGCGGCCGCTCAAGTCCAGGCCCTTCCCGAGCTCGAGCCAGCGCGGGAACTCGAGGCGCAGGGCGAGGGTCGCGCCCACGTCCAGCCCCTGCTTGAAGCGTGCACGCAAGCCGGTCGCCGAGACGTCCAGCAGGAAACCCGCGCAGCCATCCGTGGCGATCACGTCCAGGCGGTAGGTGACCATCTGACGCGGCGCCGAGCGTCGTTCGGCCGTGGCCGAGCTCTGGAACGGGAGCATGGTGCGCTCATCGGACGCAACTTCGGCGAGACCTGAGGACGAGATGGAGAGACCGGCCTCGGCCTCATGCCTCGCGCCGAAAAGGCCGATCAGGAAAGCGCTCCCTTGCCGCCCGCCCCCGCTCGCGAAGAACGCTCGACCAACCGGGCCGCGCCCCCGTCGCGCGGGCCCACGACGCACTTCACGCTGCGCAAGAAGCTGACCGCATCCTTGATGACGGTCGGGCTGGCCAGCCTGTGCGTGGCGGGCGCCGCGTACATGGCGTGCGACATGCTGAGTCTGCGCCTGGCGATGAAGGAGCGCTGCGTGCTGATGGCCGAGCGTGTCGCCTGGCGCTGGCAAGGGCTGGAAACGGACCCCGCGAAGGACGGTTCCTGGTATCAGGGGCTGGCCGAAGAGGAAACGGTGCGCTCCGCTCGTCTGCTCGACGTGCAGGGCAAGATCCTGGCCGCCTACCTGCGCAACGGCGTGTCCGGACCCGGCGCGCTGGGCGACTTCCTGCACCCGCTCGTGCGGCGCGAGGTCCTCCACAACGGAGTAGTCCTGGGCACGGTCGAGATCGAGTCCTCGGCCGAATCGTTGTTCGCGCGCCTGCGCGTCCACGGCAGCCTGTTCCTGGCCCTGGCGGGCGTGTCGGCCCTGATCACGCTGGGTCTGGGACGGCGCATCCACCATCGCTTCTCGGACCAGTTGCTGGATCTTGCCCACGCCGCCAACGCCATCTCGACCCGCAAGGACTACTCGATCCGCGCCGTGCGGCGCTCGGACGACGAGATCGGCATGCTGGTCGACACCTTCAACCACATGATCACGCAGATCGAGATGCGCGATCAGCAGCTCAAGGCCGAGGTCAAGCGCGCCGAGGCAGCGCGCATCGCGAAGTCGCAGTTCTTGGCGACCATGAGCCACGAGATCCGCACGCCGATCAACGGCGTCCTGGGCATGACCCAGCTCCTGCTCGACACCCCGCTCTCGGGCGAGCAGACCGAGTTCGCGAGCACGATCCACAGGTCGGCCGAGGGCCTGCTCTCGATCATCAACGACATCCTCGACTTCTCGAAGGGCGAGGCCGGGCGCTACGAGGTCGAGACGATCCCCTTCGTGCTCGCCAAGGTGGTGCACGAGTGCCTCGATACGGTCTCGATCGTGGCGGCCGAGAAGAAGCTCGAGCTGTGCCTGGAGCTGGACGAGCGCCTGCCGGGCACGCTGAAGGGCGATCCGTCGCGCCTGCGCCAGGTGCTGCTGAACCTGCTCTCGAACGCGCTCAAGTTCACGCCCAAGGGCGAGATCGTGCTGCGCGTCGCGCTGGAAGAGAGCCAGGGCGCGCGCGTGCGCCTGCGCCTGGAGGTGCAGGACACCGGCATCGGCATCCCGAAAGACCGCATCGACCGGCTGTTCCAGTCCTTCTCCCAGGTGGACGCCTCGCGCACGCGCAAGTACGGCGGCACGGGCCTGGGCCTGGCGATCAGCAAGCAGATCGTCGAGGCCATGGGCGGGACGATGTTCGTCAAGACCCAGGAAGGCGCGGGCTCGACCTTCGGCTTCAAGCTGCAGCTCGCGGTCGAGGAGACGCCGCCCGAGGTCGAGCTCGTGGCCGCGCCGCGCTCCCTGCGCGTCTTGATCGCCGATCCAAGCCCGACCAGCGGCGCGGCCCTGGTCAAGCTCCTGCAGGAAGGCAACTTCGTCGAGCTGGCCAGCGACGGCCCGGCGGCACGCATCCTTCTCATGCAGGCCGCCCAGGCGCAGCGCTCCTTCGACCTCGTGCTGGTCGACTTGCGGCTCGCGAGCGCCTTCGAAGCGCTGGAGGTGATCGGAGGAGAGAAGCTTGGGCTCGCCCCGATGATCGTCATGGCGCCCGTCAATCAGCTCGCCTCGGCCGCCAGCACGAAGTGGCCCGGCCGCAAGGCGGCCCTGGCCAAGCCGGTCAAGCGCAGCGATCTCTTCTGGTGCATCGCGGAGGTCCAGCGCGGGCCGCTGCCGGTCAGCGCCGCGGCGCGCAAGTCGGGCGCGCCCCTGGCGGTATTGCAGGGGAATCTGTGCGTGCTCGTGGCCGAGGATCATCCCGTCAACCAGCGCATCACCACGCGCTTCCTCGAGAAGCTCGGCGTCACCTGGGAGGTCGCAAACAATGGCGAGGAGGCCCTCCAGGCGCTGAAGAAGCGCGACTTCGACCTGGTCCTGATGGACGTGCAGATGCCGGTCATGGACGGGCTCGAGGCGACGCTCGCCATCCGCAAACTCGAGAGCCTGCGCGGCAGCCACGTGCCGATCGTCGCCCTGACCGCCAACGTGCTGGAGGAGCATCGCCGCGAGGCGCAGCAAGCGGGCTTCGACGACTACCTGGCCAAGCCCGTCAAGCTCGAGGAGCTGCGCGCCAAGATCCAGAAGTGGGTCGCGGAGCGCGCGGTCGTCGCGGCCTGACCTTCAACCGGGAGCGCCGGGCTCCAGCCCGGCTCTTCTCTTTTCCTTCTACGCCCGACGCCTTTCCCGGCCAACAAAAGCTCGGGCCCCGGTCGCGACGCGCGCGGCCAGGGCCCGAAGAAGAATTCAGCCTCCGACTACGGAACCGACGTCGGAATGCGCGTGCGGATGTTCGCGATCGTGCAGCGCATGCGGTTCTGCTGGTTGGGCGAGAACTGGAACATGCAGTTGTCGTCCGAGTAGTCCATGAAGTTCGTGGTCGGATCCAGCCACGCGCCGCAAGCCGAGTTGCGCGAGCAGGGGCTGAAGTTGGGCGTGGATTCCGGGTTGGTGTCGCAGATCAGGTCGCCATTGTTAGAGCAACCGCTGGCGCTAGCGCACCCGCCCTGGAAGGTGTGCTGCAGGCCGAGGTAGTGGCCGACCTCGTGCACGGTCGTGTCACCCTCGTTGTAGGGCGCGCCGTAGGTGCCCGGATTGCCCATGGCCCTGTAGTAGATGACCACGCGATCCCACTTGTTGCCGACCACGCCGCCGCCGCTCGGAACGTAGGCGTAACCCAGGTTGCCGCTGGCCGTGTTGGTGTAGATGTTCAAGTTGTTGTGAACGTCACGCGCGAGCGTGTTGTAGTAGGTTCCGCCGTCGTTGTACCAGTTCGTGTTCTTCGAGAGCGTCGTACCGGCGAGTGTGAACTGGACTCCGTGGGACGCGAACGCCACGTTCAGCGCAGTGATCTGTGACGAGATCTGGGTGCCGTTCAGCACGCCCAGCGTGCCCTGCTTGTTGCGGATCTCGTGCACCCAGACCGGGATGGTGTGGGTCGCGCCGCCCGAGGCGTTGTATTCGGTCTTGATGGTCGTGTTCGAGCTGTTGCAGTCCGCGCTCGTGCCCAAGGAATAGAACTGCGGCAGGCGATCCGATCCGCAGCGCAGGCCGTGATCCTGGAAGAAGCTCGACTGCACGTACTGCGAGAAATTGTCGAACGTGTACGTGCCGAGCGCATCGGCGGCGACGATGGAGCCGTTGCTGAGCTCCTGGAAGAAGTAGTCCTTCTGCAGCTCGTTCGAGGTCGGGTCGGTGGGGCGCACGCTCTGGGCCGACGCCAACCCGGCCAGGCCGAGCAAGAGCAAGACGGCGGAACGCGAAGTGCGGAAACTCATGGGACCACTCATGGAAACTCCGTGCAGGGTAACGGGGTGAAGTCCGTGAGGCGGCCCCGACCCCAGGTCGGGGTCGTCTCCGGATGAGGGATGAGACCCCTGTTTTCTATCCAGGCCCCCGGGCCGGCGCCAGTAGGAATCCGACATCCATCCCTACCCCTGGCCCCCCTACCAGCGGAAGCTCACGGCCGCCGCCTCGCGCCGCAACCTGCGCGCCAGCACGGCGGCCTCGCGCAGGCCGAGGAAGGGCAACTCGAAGTGCGGCGCGGAACCGGCGGTCCCGGCCGTGTCGATCGACAGGCGCGCCATGCGCGCGCGGCGGTCGAAGGGCGTGCGCTTCAGCGCGATGGACTGGATCTTCTCGAAACGCACGCAGGCGAGCCGACGCGCCAGCAGACCGTCGCGCAGGAAGACGGCGCGCGCACCGAGCCCCCAGCCCAGCGCCCGCGCCCGCAGGCGGGCCAGGAAGAGGGCCAGCGCCAGGGCGACGGCGCTGGCGCTGAGCCCCAGGACCAGGGAGTACCCCCAGGCCGGGAGCGAGAGGAGTCCCAGCGCGAAGAACCAGCGAACGAACAGCCGGCGCAGCGCACGCGGATGGACGGGGTGCCACTCCACGGACTCGAAGGCGGCCTCCGGTTGGACCTCGGCCAGGATGGCGGGGAGCGCGCTCTTCTTGCACAGCGGCACGAGCCACTTGCGCGCCACCTGGGATTCCTTGGTCGAGTCGCCACCGGCGCTCAGCGCCCGCACCGAGACGCGCGCGAGCAGGCGCTGCAGCCAGCCCTGGCGCACCTCGAGGAACTGCACGCGCGCACGCGGCAGCGAGGCGGTCTGGCGCGTGAACAGGCCGCAGGTCGTGCGCAGGTCCTCGCCCTTGCGCTCGATGCGGAAGCCGTACAGCGTGAGGAACGCCCACAGGACCGAGCCGATCTGCAGCAGGAAGAACACGCCCACGGCCAGGACGATCCAGCCCGCGAGGCCGAGCGCGCGCGCGCCCTCGGAAGCCTGCTCGAGCTCGAGGCCCAGGCGTTTCTCGAGCTCGTCCTCGGAAGCGAACTCGCGCAACGCGACCAGCGCGCCGCCCAGCAGCACCAGCCCGCGCTGCGAGAGCAGGCCGAAGAGCAGCACGTCCGCGCTCTGCATGCGGAAGAAGGCCGCCTCGGCCTCGGTGCCCGGGTGCGGCGCGGCCTCGTCGGCCACGAGCGCCGCAGCGCGCGTGGCGAACACGCCCGTGCGCAACTCGGCCAGCTGGGCACTCGTGATGACGCGGAACACGGCCTCCGGCTCGCTGCCCCCGGCCGTCTCGAGCCGCACCTCGACCACGCCCAGCAGGCGATGCAACGGCCCCTGGAGCGTGTCGATGTTCTGGATGCGCGCGTAGGGCACGTGGCGCACGCTGCGCACGAAGACACCCTCGCGGATCACCAGGTGCTCGTCCTCGAACGCGTAGCGAAACGAGACGTAGCGGATCAGCGCCTGGACGATGGGCGGCAGCAGGAACAGGAGATACCAGGCCTCGTCCGAGCGCGCCGCGAAGAACAGCACCGCCACGGCCCAGAAGGCCAGCGAGACGAAGCGCCGCCCGGCGTCGAACAGCAGCGAGGAGGGATGCAGCCCCCGCGCGGTGCCGCGCTCAGGTCCCATCGGCGGCGTGCTCTGCGCCCAGGTCTTCGCCCTGCTCTTCGCCCCGGCCTCGACGCTCGGCTTCGCGCCCCGGTTCACGCTTCTCTTCCCGCCTGTTTTCCAGCAGATAGTCGCGGATCGCCAGGGCCGTGGCGTGCTCCAGGCCTTCGAGCCGGATCTCGCTGTTCTGGTGCCCGGCCGTGTGGACCACCAACGTGGCGAGGTCGAAGCGCCGCTCCAGGGGTCCGCGCTCGACGTCCGTGTGCTGCACCCGCGCGCGCGGCACGCTGAGCGAGTGGCGGAACCAGACGCCGCGCCGGATCTCGAGCCCGAAGGGCGACAAGCGCCAGCTCGAGTGGCGGAGCTCGAGCGGCGGATGGAACCAGGCCGCGAGCCCGACGAGCGCGAGCGCCACCACCGAGAGGCACCCGATCCAGGTCAGGTGAACCCGGCTCGTCTCCGTCCCGAGCGCGAGGAACACGAATCCGGCCCCTCCGCCCAGGAAGAGCAGCGATGCGAAGATCGCCCCGCCGACGCGCGCGCAGGGCACGTGGCGTGGATCCAGCCGGCGGGAGCTCCCGTCCCACAGGAGCGCGTCGAGCCCCGGCGGGCCGGGGTCGGACGCGGCGGCCGGATCGGCCTCGGGCGAGGAAACGGGTGGCTGGATCACGGCTCGGTTCGAGAGGATGCCGGAGGACCCGGTATCCTTGCTAGCTCCGTCCGCCGGCGCGAAAGAGGTTCGCGCTCGCGCCGGCGGTGCAACGGTTTCTCTCCATGCCAGGCAACCACGTGTCGTGCCCAGGGTCGTCGAGCTGGAGCTGGCTCGCCCTGCTCGCGTGCGCGAGCGCCGCCTGCGGCGGCGGCGGCGGCGGTGGCAGCAGCGCGCCTGCGCCGGCAGGTACCTTCCGGCCCAAGCCCGAGGGCGGCCATTATTTCGCGGACGCGCACGCCTCGGGGCGGGCCTCGCGCCTGGCGCTGGTCGAGATCCTGTGGGGGCGGCTGGTCGACGTGCACGCCATCGATGCGAACGGCGAGACGCTGAGCGAGCCGGTCCTGCGCGACTTCGTCATCGGCGAGAACGTCCAGAACGAGCCCGACGACTACGTCCTCGAGACCAGTCCGATCTCGCAGAAGTCGCGCCTGGTGGTGCGGCGCGTGCTCGGCGAGCCCGACCGGGGTTCGGGCACCTTCGAGGCGCTGGCGCAGCGCGCGTCCCTGGGCCTCGTCGGCGTCTTCCCGAAGAGCGAGAGCGTGACCGACGGCCGGCCCTTCTCCTTCGTGGCGCGCAACGCGGTCCTGATGCTGCGCTTCGACGACCTGCTCGACGACGACGAAGCGAGCGTGCCCGAGCTGGCGCAGTGGGTACGGGTCCTGAGCGGCTATCCACCGACGACGCCCACCGCGCCGCGCATCCTCTTCGATCCCAATCACGGCGGCGTGGCCGGCGGCCGCTTCCATTCCACGCGTCTGTTGATCGACGTGACCGTGTCCGAGACCGAGGCCGCGGATTCGCCCGTGCCCCTGCAGCTGAACTCGCTCGGCCTGCCGCGCAGCGAGCGCATGACGCAGGCCGCCAACGTGAGTCTGCGCTTGCCCACGCGCGCGGACCCGGGTTCCGGACAGTTCTCCGTGCTGCACAACCTCTCGGGCGGCGCGCTCGACGCCGCCGGCAGCCGCCCGTTCGACGAGGCGAGCCCGACGCTCGAGCTGGTGCGCGCCTTGCGCGCCGGAAACGTGGACGATCCGAACAACGGCTTCCTGCTGGATTTCGGGCTGCCACGCGTGGTCGGCTCCTGGCCCTGCGCGGTGCTGGACGCGGAGCGCGCAGCCAGCGGCGGCTTCGACTGGCGACTCGTGGTCGCGTTCACGACCTCCTGCAGCAAGGCGCCCGAGCCCGGTGACCTGGTGGCGGTGGGCGAGCGCCTGCTCGAGGTGACCGCCCCGGCCCCGGGTCCCGACGATTCCGGGCGGGTCACGGTGCGCGCGCGCGTGCTCAACACCGGCGCTCCCCAGCGCGCGGAGCTGCTCGGTCTGGGTACGTACCAGACGCTGTTCCGCAGCGGGCTCGGGGTCGATCGCGGCTGCTGGCTGCGCTTCACCCCCGGCCCGCGCGAGTACCCGAGCACCGGCGTCTCTTCGACGGCCCTGACCACCATCCGCTTCAGCGAACCGATCGATCCGGATTCGGCCCTGCCCTTCGACACGCTCGTGACCGTGCGCGGCAACGAGACCAGCGCGGTCACGACCACGTCGCTCATCGTCGGCCGCCTGCGCCCTTCGCTGGATCTGCGCGAGCTCGTCTTCCTGCCCAGCCTGCCCTACCCCCACCAGGGCGATAACCCGACGTATCACGTGCGCATCCCGGGCGCGGGTGGGGTCACGGACCTGGCCGGCAACGAGCTCTCCGAAGGCCTGCCCGGGATCGAGTTCACGATCGATCCCGCCTCGCCGCGCGCCAATCACTCGAGCTTCGTCCTGCGCTTCGACTCGCCCGACGAGCTCGAACCCATCGGATTCCCGGACCTGCGCGGCCAGTTCATCTACCAGTTCGACCGCGGCACCATCCGCCCCAGGGAAGCGGACTTCGGCTCGCGCCCGGTCGATCGCTCGAACCCGATCGTGTCGATCATGACGTCCTTCGCGCCGGGCGTGGCCACGCCGATCTCGCCGCTCGGGAGCAAGCTGCAAGCCGTCTGGCGCTACGCAGACCTGGGCTGGTCGATCCGCGACGAGAGCAAGTACAACCTGGACGTGGTCGGGCTGTCCTGGTCCCCGGCCCGCGGCCAGGTCGCCTCGGACTTCTACGAGCAGTTCGAGATCCTGCTGTCGCATTCGAACAAGCTGCCCGACGAGCAGCGCCGCGCGCCCATCACCGGCGGGATGAAGTACCCGCTCTCCGGCCTGTGGGACGGCCCGATCCCATTCGCCCGGAACGTGCTCGACGATCCCGAGAGCCCGCAGGTGGTGCTCCATCCTCGCGCCCTGGGCTATCGCATCGATCCGATCGACATCAGCTTTTCCACGAGCGGACTCCCGATCATGCCCTGGCCGATCAATCGCACGGGCGGAGAGCTCGTGAGCTTCACCTGGCGCGACACGGCCGCCCTCGCGCGCGGCGGCGATTTCGGCGCCGGCGTCCCGCTCGACAGCGAGGTCGGCTTCCCGCTCAACCTGGAGAACAACATCGGCTCGTTCGCCGGTCCGGGCGTTGTGCCGACGGTGGGCTTGCCGCTCTTGATGGAGTTCCGCTGCTTCCCGTCCCAGACGGGCATCGGCCTGAACCCGCTGGCCATCAACCTGGCCACCGCTTTCTCGGCCACTCCGAACCATCGCGCCTACTCGACGGGCGGCTTCAACGCCCAGGGCCAGCGCGTGAACAAGAATCCCGACTTCGAGCTCGCCCCCACCGGCGGCTTCAACCCGAACTCGCGGCCGCCCGGCCGGCCCACCGCGCGCAACGCGGACAACGCGCTCTACCTGGGGCAGCTCGACTACGTCATCCGCGTCTCGCGCACACACACGATCTGGGTCGACACGAACTCCACCCGCACGCGCTTCGCCGCGCCCGTGCTCGAACCGGGCGACGAAGCCCGCCCGCCGGGCACGAGGATCCTGGTCGATTTCCGCGGCGCCGAGCGCTTCGACGACGCCGGGGAGCGACCCTTCAACTCCCGGAACCTGACGGCCTACGGCGACCCGAACGCGGGCTCGACCGTGTTCCACCGCGGGGATCCGACCTGGAAGCGCGAGCTCGCCGCGCTCGACGGTGCGCGCTACGTGCAGATGCGCTTCAGCTTCGTGAACAACATCGAGGCCGGGTTGGTGGCCGAGCTGTCGGCCGTGGGCATCGCCTACGAGCTGGAGTGAGCGCTCATCTGGGAGCGCCGGGCTCCAGCCCGGCTCTTCCTCTCCTCGTTCTTCTCCTCCGGTCTCCCTCCCCCACGCTCACCGGAACGTCTACCGCTGCTCGACCGGCAGGAACAACCGCGCCTCCCCCCGTTCCCACCACACACCCGCGCGCCGTTCCGCCTCGCTGGCGAACCGATACGGCGCGACCCGCGCACGCACGAAGCGCGGCGGCTCACCAGGGAAGGGATTCTCGCCGAGGAGCGCCAGCACGGCCGGCGAGCCCTCCAGCAATCGTCGCAGGAAAGCCTGCGTCCACTCCGAACGCCAGGGCCGGTCGTGCTCGAGACCAGCGAACCACAGCTGCCAGTCCAGGCGCGGCATGTGCAGGCCGGCGAAGGCGGGCGGGCGCTCGAGCGCACCGGGCTGGTAGCGGAACTCGTAGGGCCGCCACTCGACGCCGTCCGCGCTGCCCTCGACCAGGAGCTGCGGGCGCTCCCGGGTCATCACGCTGAAGAGGCCGTAGGCGTTGAAGCTCGAGAGCGGCCCCGCCGCGCGCTCGAGCGCACCGAGCGGTCCGGGCAGGGACTCGATCCGACCGAGCCGTTCGAGCGCGCGAGCAGTGGTGAGCAGCAACACGAGCAGCGCGAACGCGGCCAGCACGCCCGCGCGCACCGGCGACCGAGCGAGGAACGACGCGGCCTGCGCCGCCGGACGTGATCCGCGCCGCAGCACGCCCCACGCACGGTCGTCGAGCAGCGGGATGCACAGGACGAGCGTCAGGAAGTTGAAGAAGCCGTAGTTGCCCGTGGCGCAGATCAGCACCATCAGCAGCGCGACCGCGGCCGCCACGAGCTGGCGCAGACGGCGTCGACCCCAGGGCACGAGGAGCAGGCACGGCGCAGCGAGCTCGAGCGCAAACATCGCGGCCACCGAGAAACGCTGGAAGCCGGCCGGCAGCTCGTGCGCGAAGACGCTCAGCCGGTGCGGCAGCGGCTGCGTCCAGTAGTGGAAGTCGAGCGCCGAGCCGTCGCGCCACGCCGGATCGCCGCTCGCGAGCTTGACCGCGCCCGAGAGCACCATCAAGCGAAACAGGAGCCAGTACACGAGCCAGCGCGTGACGCGCGCCGGCTCGCGCTCGCCACGCCCGAAGGGCCGCCAGCCGTCCGGCGCCCACACCAGCGCGAGCAACCCGGCCTCGAGCAGGAGCGCATCCCACTGGAAGTTCAGGAACGGCCAGCCGACGCACGTGAACGACAGGTAGAGCGCCCAGCACAGCGCCAGCGCGAGGCGCGGCACGCAGCCGAGCAGCGCGACGAGCGCCAGGGCCGCGCCCGACCAGCACAGCCCGAGCAACAACGCGTCGCTCGCGCCGAACCAGAGCAGCGTCGGGAGCTGGCAGCGCTCCCAGCCGTGGAGCTCGGCGCGCAAGGCCTGCATGCGCTCGGCCAGCGGCGCGATGCCCTGTGCACCGAACAGCCCCGCGACCTGCACGCCCAGGGAGCCGAAGGCGAGCGCATACGTGGCCGCGATCCCGGCCAGGAACAGACGCCGCGCCAGGAACCACCTCGGAGGCTCCTCCGCCCCCGGGACCGCCGGGCTCCAGCCCGGCTCTCGTGTTCTTCTTTCTGTGAGCATGCAAGAGCAGAAAAACCCGGAACCAGAGCCGGGCTGGAGCCCGGCGGTCCCAGGGGGTAGAGGTAGTAGAACACCCTCCATGTCGCTCTTCGAAACCGTGTTCGTGCGCCCCTGGCCGTTCTGGGCCGGCGGGCTCGGCGTCGGAGTGTTCGCCGCCCTGCTCGCCTGGGTCGCAGGCAAGTCGCTCGGCGTGTCCAGCGGCTTCGGCACGCTGTGCTCGCTCGTCTCCGGCTTGCCGGCCTTCCAGAAGAAACCCTTCAACGAGCGCTGGCGCCTGTGGTTCCTGCTCGGCATCCCGCTGGGCGGCGCGAGCGCGGCCGCGCTGGCCTCGGAGCTCACACCACACACGAGCCTCGCGCTGCTCTCGGGCACGAAGATTCCCTCCCTGCTCGTGCTCTTCGCCGGCGGCTGCCTGGTCGGCTACGGCGCACGCCTGACCGGCGGTTGAACGAGCGGACACTCGATCCTGGGCGTGGCCCAGGGCGCGAAGTCCAGCCTGGTGGTGACGCTCGGCTTCCTGCTGGGCGCGATCGTGACGGCCAACCTCCTGGCGCTCCTCGGAGGTGCCGCATGAACGCGCTCTACCTCCTCTTCGGCGCGCTGTTCGGCTTCCTGCTCTCCCGCGCGCGCGTCACCGACTACGAGACGATGATGGCGCTCTTCCGCTTCCAGGACTTCCACGTGGGAGGCGTGATGGGCGTCGCGATCGCGACCGCCGCGCTGGGCCTCGCCTGGCTGAAGCGTCGCGGCGGCACGGCCATCGCCGGCTGCCCGATCGAGCTCGGCACGAAGCCGATGCAGCGCGGTCTCTTCGCAAAGAGCCTGGTCTTCGGCGCCGGCTGGGCGCTGAGCGGTGCCTGACCCGGCACCGCCCTGGCTCAGCTCGGGGAGCTGAAGCTCTACGCCCTCGCGACGCTCGGCGGGATCCTTGCGGGGACTTACGCCTTCGGCAGACGCGCCGCGCCCGGCGGCTGAGCGGTCTCTGGACCGTTTGACTCGCGGCCGCGCGCCGCGCTCAAGCCTGGGGTCGGCGTACTCCGATGGAAGGTTCTTCCGCTGCCGCGCGCGAGTTCCCCGCGTGACATGCCCATGACACACGCCCGGCGTTCCTCCCTAGGCTCCTGATCTCGATGGAACGCGTCGCCGTCGCCGGGCTCACTCTCCATCAGGCCAACGTCGAGGGGCTCGAGCTCGTGAAGCGCGGCCTGCTCGCGCTCGAGGCGCCGGCCGCCAAGGCCCTCGCCGATCGCCTGGGTGCGTCGGAGGCCGTGCTGCTCTCGACCTGCAACCGGGTGGAGCTCGTCTTCGCGCGCGAGAACGGCCACGCGCCCTCGCGCGCGGATCGCGACGAGCTGGCCAGGGCCTTCGGCCTCGCACCCGAGAGCGAGCTCGCAGCGCGTTTCTTCCTGCACAGCGGCCGCGGCGCGGCGCGGCACCTCTTCCGCGTGACTGCCTCGCTGGATTCGCTGGTGCTGGGCGAGGACCAGATCCTCTTCCAGGTGCGCGCGGCCTACGCCGAGGCGCGCGCGCTCGGGCTGACCGGCAGGATCCTCGGCCTGCTCTTCGAGCAGGCGCTCCAGCTCGGCAAGCGCGTGCGCACGCACACCGACCTCGCCCACCATCCGGTGTCGGTGGTGAGCCTCGGCATCGGCTTCCTGCTCGAGCACCTCGAGGCTCGACCCGCCGCGCGCATCGCCGTGCTCGGCGCCGGCGCGACCGGCGCGCACGCGGTGCGTGCGCTGGTGGCCGCCGGACGAGCGCCGACCTTCGTCGTCAACCGGACGCGCGCGCGCGCCGAAAGCCTGGCGCAGGAGTGCGGCGCTCGCGTGCTCACGCTCGAGGAGCTGCGC
>JANOGB010000032.1:0-13532 GCA_031413955.1 Planctomycetota bacterium
CACCACAGCGGCACAGAGGACGCAGAGGCTCGCAGAGAAAAGCAGGAAGAAGAAGGGGCCTCCGGATCGTCGACTTCCGAGAGCCGAAGCCCCGGAGGCCCCTTCCCTTTCTTCCTCCGTGAGCCTCTGCGTCCTCTGTGCCTCTGTGGTGCGCTTGGGTTGCGGGCGTAGCCCGCGCTGCTGCACTACGCCGCCGAAGTCGGCGGCAATTGGTGCGACTCCGTACCGCCGCTAGCGCTTCGGTTTCGAGCTGCGCAGAGCTCGCGGAGCGCCTCGAGCCGTGGTCGGCGCCTTCTTCGCGGTCTTCTTTGCGGCAGCCTTCTTGGTCGGAGCCTCGGCCGCGGCCGACGGTGTTTCCTTCTTCAGCGTCTCGACGTCGGCCAGCACCTCCTCGGCGTGGCCCTCGGGCTTCACCTTCGAATAGACCTTGGCGATCTTGCCGCCTGGGTCGACCAGGAACGACTGTCGCAGGATGCCGTCGAACTCGCGACCCATGAACTTCTTCTTGCCCCACGAACCAAAGGCGCGGATCACGCGCTTCTCCTCGTCAGCGAGCAGCGCGAAGGGCAACTGGAACTTGTCGGCGAACTTTTTGTGGCTCTTCGGAGAGTCGGCGCTGATGCCGAACACCTGGATGCCGGCGCGCGCGTACGGGCTCGCGGCGTCGCGCAACCCGCAGGCCTCCACCGTGCAGCCGGGCGTGTCGTCGCGCGGGTAGAAGTAGACCAACACCCACTGACCGCGCAGCTCGGCGAGCGACCGGATGTTGCCGCTCTGGTCGGGCAGGACGATGTCGGGCGCCGAATCGCCGGGTTCGAGCTTCGCCATAGAGGTTTCCTCGCTTCGTGTGGAGGGCGGAATGGTAGCAAGCTCTCGCCGCGCAAACACGAATTCGACTTTCGCAATCCACACGCGGGGGCCGAGCGGGTGGCGCACTCTCGACCGCTATGATCCCGCCGCGGATCTCACCCCACGAAGCCCGCGAAGCCTTCGATGCCCAACCAAACCACGCTCTCCGGCCCGATCGCGCTCTCTACCCTTCTCCTTGCCTCGGCCCTGTCCTGCGCGCACGCACCGCGCGCCGAGCCCGCGGATGCGCGCGCCGCGCTTCCCGGAGCGGAGCACGTGCGTGCCGTGCACGCCTCGGTCGACACGCGCGACACGCGCATGCTCGAACAGCCGGCCGTGTCGGCCGAGCACGTGGCCTTTCTCTACGCGGGCGATCTGTGGGTCGCACGGCTCGACGGGAGCGACCTGCGCCGGCTGACGACGCACCCTGGACAGGAGTTCCGGCCGCGCTTTTCGCCGGACGGCAGGCTGCTCTCCTTCACCGCTCAGTACGACGGCAACTTCGACGTCTTCCTCGTGCCCGTGGAGGGCGGCGAGCCTCGACGCCTCACCTTTCACCCGGGCCCCGACAACTCGCAGGGCTTCACGCCCGACGGGAAGTCTGTGATCTTCAACTCGGCGCGCTCTTCCTACACGAATCGTTTCCGCCAGCTGCACACCATGCCGGTCGAGGGCGGCTTCCCGACCCAGCTACCGCTCCCGAGCGCCTTCGAGGTCGGCCTCTCGCCCGACGGGAAGTCGCTCGCCTACACGCCGCTCTCCGACAACTTCGGGCAATGGAAGAACTACCGCGGCGGCACGGCGACACGCATCTGGATCTACGACATCGCCTCCGCCGCCATAGAGCAGATCCCGCAGCCCGCAGGACGCTGCAACGACACGGACCCTTCGTGGATCGGGGCGACGGTCTACTTCCGCTCCGATCGTGATGGGGAGTTCAACCTGTACTCCTACGAGCGCGGATCGAAGCGGGTCACGCGCCTGACCGAGCACGCCGACTTCCCCGTGATCGACCCCTCTTCCGGCGGCGGCAAGCTCGTCTACGAGCAAGCGGGCTGGCTGCACCTTTACGACCCGGCCGCACGCAAGAGCACGCGGCTCTCGATCGGCGTCTCGGCCGACCTGATCGAAACACGTCCGCGCTACGTGAAAGGCGCGGACTACGCGCGCAGCGCCGACCTCTCCCCTTCCGGCTCGCGCGCCGTATTCGGCTTCCGCGGCGAGATCGTCAGCGTGCCGGCCGAGAAGGGCGACGCCCGCAACCTCACGAACACGACCGGAGCGAACGAGCGCCACCCGGCCTGGTCGCCCGACGGCAAGTCGATCGCCTATTTCTCGGACGAGAGCGGCGAGAACCAGCTCGTGATCGCGCCCCAGGACGGTCAGGGCGAACGCCGTGCCTTCTCCCCGGGCGGCGCGGGCTTCTACGAGGATCTCGGCTGGTCACCGGACGGGAAGAAGCTCAGCTTCCTCGACAACTCGCGCGCTCTCTACTGGCTGGAAGTCGAGAGCGGCAAGGTCACGCGCATCGATCAAGAGCCGATCTACGGCGTCTTCCCGACATTGCGGCACTCCTGGTCGAGCGACTCGCGCTGGATCGCCTACACGCGCATGGAACGCTCGCACTTCAAGCGTGCCTATCTGTACGACGTCGCGGCCGAGCGCGCACACGCGATCACCGACGGCCTCTCCGACGTGGCCGAGCCCGTCTTCGATGCGGGTGGCAAGTACCTCTACCTGACGGCCTCCACCGACGCCGGACCGTTCAACACCTGGTTCTCGCAGGCAAGCGCGGACATCGAGCAGACGAACGCGCTCTACCTGATCGTCCTGGCCAAGGACACACCGTCGCCCTTCGCGAAGGAGAGCGACGAGGAGAAGGGCGAGGAAAAGAAGAAAGACACCGCAGAGGACGAGAAGGAGAAAAAAGAGGAGGAGAAGAAGGTCGCCGAAACGAAGGTCGAGCTCGATGCGATCGCCCAGCGCACCGTCGCGTTCCCCCTGCCGGTCGCCTACTACTCGAACCTGATCGCCGGCAAGGAGGGCCAGCTCTACTATCTCAAGACCGAGCGCGCGCGCTTCTCCGGAGAAGAACTGCCCACCCAGGAGGCAAAGCTGTGCCGCTTCGACCTCGAGGAGCGCGAGGAGAAGGTCCTGCTCGAGGGCGTGCAGGGCTTCACGCTCTCCGGCGACCACGAGAAGGCGCTCCTGCGCATGGAAGGCGGCTGGTGGATCGCGTCGGTGACGGGCGACAAGGTGGACACGGAGAAGGGCAAGCTCGCCCTCGACGCGATCCAGGTCCACATCGATCCCCGCGCCGAGTGGGCGCAGATCTACGACGAAGTCTGGCGCATCAACCGCGACTACTTCTACGACCCGGGCATGCACGGGGCGGACTGGCCGGCGATGAAGACGAAGTACGCCCAGTTCCTGCCGCACCTCGCGGTGCGCGGCGATCTCAACCGCGTGATCCGCTGGATCTGCTCCGAGCTCGGCGTGGGACACAGCTATTCGGGTGGCGGGGACACCCTGGTCAAGGCCGAAACCGTCGCGGGCGGACTGCTGGGCGCCGACTACGAGATCGCCGAGGGCCGTTATCGCTTCGCCAAGGTCTTCGGCGGGCTCAACTGGACGCCCGACCTGCGCGCGCCCCTGACCGAGCCGGGCGTCGACGTGAAGGCCGGCGAGTTCCTGCTGGCCGTCGACGGCCGTGATCTGCGCGCGGACGAGAACCTGTACGCGCTCTTCGAGAACACGGCCGACAAGCTGGTCGAGCTCACGGTCGGTCCGAACGCCGATGGCTCGAGTTCGCGCGTGGTGAAGGCCGTGCCCGTGTCCGACGAATCGGCTCTGCGCAACCGCGACTGGGTGGAAGGGAACATCCGTCGCGTCACGGAGGCGACGGATGGCCGCGTGGCCTACGTCTACGTGCCCGACACGGCCGACCGCGGCCACGTCTACTTCAAGCGCTACTTCTTCCCGCAAGCCGACCGCGAGGCGATCATCATCGACGAGCGCCACAACGGCGGCGGCTCGATCGCCGACTACTACATCGACATCCTGCGCCGCCCCTACGTCGCGCACTGGGCCATGCGCTACGGCGAGGACCTCGTCACGCCCCAGGGCGCGATCTTCGGTCCCAAGGTGATGCTCATCGACGAGACCGCCGGCTCGGGTGGCGATCTCCTGCCGTGGATGTTCCGCAAGTTCGGGCTCGGGAAACTGATCGGCCGCCCGACCTGGGGCGGTCTGGTCGGCATCCTCGGTTATCCCGAGCTGATGGACGGCGGCTCCGTCACCTCCCCGAACATCGCCATCTGGACCGAGGACGAAGGCTTCACGGTCGAGAACGTGGGCGTGCCGCCCGACATCGAGGTCGAGCAGCTTCCCGCGCTCGTCGCCCAGGGCAAGGACCCGCAGCTCGAGAAAGCGATCGAGGTCGCGCTGGAGGAGCTCGCCCGGAACCCGCCGAAGAAGGCGGTGAAGCCGCCCTATCCGGTGCGCGTGCGGAAGTAGACAAGGCTCGCCGCCAGGAGAGACGCAGCTGGCCAGCTCGTGAACGGAGAGAAACTCCGGAATCCCGCACAGGTAACAGGTTGGCAAGCCGTCTAGGCAGGGACCTCGCCATCGAGGAAACTGGGGGTTCGATCCCGGGTAGGCCTCGGCAGGGCGAAGGGCATCGGACTGGACGTCTCTCGAGCGTGTCATCGACCAAGCAGCGGACCCTCGCGTTTTCGGCCCTGGCCATCGTGGCCGGGGGTTGCTCGGCCAACCACTATTCGCGGCGCGCGGACGACTCCGCGCGAAGCCTGCTCGACTCGCGAGACGCGGACGTGCTCGGTGAGCGCGAGGCGAATACCTCGTACCCGGCTCAACGCCCGGCCGCGCCCGAGACCGTGCCCGGCGAAGAGCCGGTCGCGCCGCTGGAGTCCGAGCCCGCGCCGGCACCGCGCGTGATCGACCTGCGCCAGGCGCTGGCGATCGCCTACACGAGCAGCCGGCAGATGATAGACCAGAGGGAGGCGCTGCACCTGCAAGCCCTGTCCCTGGCCGGCACGCGCCACGACTTCGCGCCGCAGCTCGCCCTGGCGCTCTCCTACATCTTCGTCGATCCCGAGGGGGATCTGGATCTGAACACCAGCGCGGCGAGCTTCTCCGCCTCGCAGATCCTCCCCACCGGCGCGCGCCTCACGCTCGAGGCCGCGACCAGCAAGACCGAGAGCGAGGACTCGTCCCCCGCCTACGGATCGCTCGTCTCGCTCAGTTTGATGCAGCCGCTCCTGCGCGGCGGCGGGCACGCGGTCGCCTACGAGCCGCTGATCCAGGCCGAGCGCAACCTCGTGTACGCCATCCGCGAGTTCGAGCTCTTCCGCGAGGACTTCTCGATCGACGTCGCGCGACGCTTCTACGACCTGGTGAACCGCAAGCAGTCGATCGAGAACCAGCAGCGCAACCTGGAGAACAACGAGTTCGGCCGGCGCCAGGCCGAGGCCCTGTTCGCGGTCGGGCGCGGCAACGAGCTCGACGTCCTGCGCGCGCGACGCAGCGAGCTCACCGCCAAGAACGCGCTGCTCGAGGCCCAGGAGACCCTGCACCTCGCGTTCGACACGTTCCGCATCTTCCTCGGTCTGCCCGAGAGCGAGCGCGTCGACGTGTTGCCCGATGCGCCGCCCTCCATCGAGGTCGACTACGAAGTGAACTCCGCCGTGGAGGTCGCGTTCGCGAACCGCCTCGATCTCCTCAATCGCCGGGAGCAGGTCGAGGACGTCGTGCGCAACGTCGGACTCGCCCGCAACGGACTGTTGCCGGACCTCGATCTCCGCCTCGGCACGAGCTACGCCACTGCCGACTCGATCTCGCCGGGCGGCAGAGATCTCGAGCGCTCGGACTCGAGCCTCTCCGTGACCCTGGGCGTGCCGCTGGACCGCGTGGACGAGCGCAACGCCTACCGCTCGGCCGAGCTGGCCCTCTCGCGCGCGCGGCGCAACCTGGAGGAGTTCGAGGACCAGCTGCGGGTCACGGTCCAGAGCTCCTTCCGCGAGCTCACGCGCCGCCTGGAGAGCCTGGAGATCCAGCGCCAGTTGATCGTGGACCAGACCAAGAACCTGCGCATCGCGGAGCTGCGTTTCGAGCGCGGCGAGCTGGACAACCGAGACGTGGTCGAGGCCAACCAGTCCCTGCTCGACGCGAAGAACGCGCTGATCGACGAGCAGGTCGGCTACGAGATCGAGCGTCTGCAACTCCTGCGCGACCTCGGGATCCTCTTCGTGGACGAGAACGGGATGTGGAAGCGATGAAGACCGGTGGATGGATCGCCGTGGCCGTCGTGCTCGGGTTGGCGGCCTCCGGACGCTGGCTCGTGTCCGGGCCGGCCCAAGCCTCGGGCGCCGCGCCCGCGTCCTCGCGCTGCAAGGTCGCGCGCGGCGATCTGCACATCGTGGTCGAGGAGAACGGCTACCTGACGGCCAAGGACAACGTGAAGATCTCGCCCAAGTTCAAGGGCCAGGGCACGATCACGGTGCTGGTCGAGGAGGGCAAGAGCGTCGTCCCGGGCGATGTCCTGATCGAGTTCGACAAGACCCAGCTCGAGCAACAGGTCTCCGAGCTCGAGAACAGCCTGGTGCAGTACGAGATCGAGCTCGAGGCGGCAAAGGCCAACCTCGAGATCCAGGAGCGCGACAACCAGGCGACGGTCGAGAAGGCGGAGCTCGGGCTGCAGATAGCCCGCCTCACGCTCGAGCGTTACGAGCAGGGCGACGCCCCCAACGAGCTACGCAAGTTCAACCTCGCCACCGAGAAGGCCGCCAGCGAGCTCGAGCGCGCCAAGGAGCGCTTCCAGCAGGTGCCCGAGCTCGTGCAACAGGGCTTCCTGACGCGCATCCAGGAGGAAGAGGAGCGCATCAAGCTGCGCGAGGCCGAGATCAACGACGAGAACGCCGCCAAGGACCTCGAGCTGCACCAGAACTACACCACGCGCATGGAGCGCACGAAGAAGGAGAGCGACGTCAAGGACGGCGAGCGTCAGCTCGAGAACGCGCGCAAGAAATCCGACATCAACCTGAAGGAGAAGCAGGCCGCGCATGCCCAGCGTGAACGCCAGGTGCAGTCGACGAAGAGCCGTCTCGATCAGCAGCGCACCGAGCTCGGCCACTACACGATCAAGGCCGAGAGCCCCGGCATCGTGCACTACGGCGACCCGGATCAACCCTGGTTTCGCGAGGAGATCAAGGTCGGCAGCAACGTGTACCAGGGCCGCACCCTGGTGACGATCCCGGATCTCACCACCATGCAGGTCCTGCTGCAGATCCACGAGGCCGACATCGACGAGATCAAGATGGACCTGCCGGTGGTCGTCACGGTCGACGCACGCAAGGGCGAGTCGTTCGCCGGCAAGATCACGGAGATCGCGTCGGTGGCGACCTCCACCAGCTGGACCGACGAGACCAACAAGACCTTCAAGGTCGAGGTGACGCTCACCTCCCCCACCGGCGACCTGCGTTCCGGGATCACGGCCAAGGCTCAGATCGAGATCGAGAGCATCGCCGACGTGCTCTACGTCCCGATCCATGCCATCGTGCCCGAGGGCGACAGGCACCTGGCCTTCCTCCCCCGCGGCGCAACATTCGAGGAGCGCGTGGTCAAGATCGGGCGCAACAATGCGCGCCACGTGCAGGTGCTCGAAGGACTCTCCGAAGGCGAGGAGGCCCTGCTCTACGACCCACGCGCCGATGGGGCGCAGGACACGAGCACGAACGACCCGTCCAAGAACGGCGCGCGCGCGGCGGAGAGCAGCCTGCCCGGCGCGCCCGCGGAGTAGAGCCATGTCCGCTCCCGTACTCGAGCTGGCCGGCCTGGTGAAGGAGTTCGGCGTGGGCGAAAACGTCCTGCGCATCCTGCACGGCGTCGATTGCGTGGTGCGGACCGGCGAGCTGGTCGGCATCGTCGGGGCGTCGGGTTCGGGCAAGACGACGCTGCTCAACATCCTGGGCTGCCTCGATCGCCCGAGCGCGGGCGTTTATCGCCTGGCCGGCCGCGACGTGGCGCAGCTCGACGACGACGAGCTCGCGCACACGCGCAACCGCTCGATCGGCTTCGTGTTCCAGTCGTTCCAGCTCATCCCGCAGCTCACGGTGCTGGAGAACGTCGAGCTGCCCCTGTTCTACGAGGGCGCCCCGCGCAAGACGCGCCGGGGGCGCAGCGAGGCGATCCTGGCCTCGGTCGGCATGACGCATCGCCTGGGTTCCTACCCGACGCAGCTCTCGGGCGGCGAGTGTCAGCGCGTCGCCATCGCGCGCGCGCTCGTCAACCGACCGGCACTGCTCCTGGCCGACGAGCCCACCGGCAACCTCGACTCGAAGAACGGTGCCGAGGTGATGGAGCTCTTCCGCGCCCTGCACCGCGAGGGTCGCACGATCGTGATGGTCACGCACAACCACGAGATCGCGGCCGCGCTGCCGCGCGTGGTCGAGATGCACGACGGACGCATCGTGCGCGATGGTCCCCCTGGGAACGCCAGGCTCCAGCCTGGCTCTTTTTCTGCCCTCTCTCCTGGCCACAGAACAGAGGCCAGGCTGGAGCCTGGCGTTCCCAGGACAGCATGACCCTCGAGCGCGCCCTCGAGATCCTCGGCCAGGGCTTCCGCGGCTTGCGGCGCAACAAGCTACGCTCGTTCCTGACCATGCTGGGCATGATCTTCGGCGTCGGCTCGGTGATCACCATGCTGTCGGTCGGCGCCGGCGCGCGTGCCGAGATCCTGGCACGCATCGGCGAGCTGGGCGTCACCAACATCATCCTCAACTCGATCAAGCCGCCCGAGGAGACCAAGCCGCAGAACGAGGATCAGTGGGTGATCAAGTACGGGTTGACCTTCGATGACGCCGACTACATCCAGGTCACCGTGCCGACCATCGCGAGCCTCTTGCGCGTCAACCGCGTGACGCAGCGCGCCTGGTACGGCAGCAAGCGCATCGAGGCCTCGGTGCTGGGCGTGCAGCCCGAGCACCTCGAGATGTTCGGCCTGGAAGTCGGACGCGGCCGCCCGTTCAACGCGCTCGACGACGCCGCGCGCTCCAAGGTGTGCCTGGTCCGTCCCGGCTTCGTGAAGCAGCTCGAGACCGTGCAGGATCCGCTGGGGCAGTGGATCCACATCGGCGGCTTCCCGTTCGAGATCGTGGGCATCCTCGAGGACGCCGAGTTCCGCTCGCACACCGCCAAAGCACTCAACCTCGACGGCGTCGCGCAGGAGATCTACGTCCCCTACACGACCTCGATGAGCACCCTGGGGACGACCACGGTCATTCACCGCACCGGCAGCAACGAAGCCTCCAAGGTCCAACTCGACCAGATCATCGTTTCGACCGCCGGGCCCGAGCAGGTCTTCGAGACCGCGCGCATGCTCTCGTCCGTGCTGAAGCAGCGCCACAAGAAGCAGGACTACGAGATCGTCGTGCCGCTCGAGCTCCTGCAGCAGAGCGAGGCCACGCAACGCACCTTCAACCTGGTGATGATCCTGATCGCCTCGATCTCGCTGCTGGTGGGCGGCATCGGCATCGCCAACATCATGCTGGCGACCATCACGGAGCGTACGCGCGAGATCGGCGTGCGCCGGGCCCTGGGCGCGCGCCGACGCGACATCTCGGTGCAATTCCTGACCGAGACCGCCTCGATCGCCGTGGTCGGCGGCCTGATCGGCTGCCTGGTGGGCCTCTTCGGCATCCATGGCATCGCACGCTGGACGGAATGGAAGGCGATCGTCGAGCCGCACTACGTGCTGGTCGCGCTGGGCATCTCCTGCGCCGTGGGGATCCTGTTCGGCATCTACCCCGCGCGCCGCGCGGCGCAGATGAACCCGATCACGGCGCTGCGGCACGAGTGAATCGTCTGCTGCGCTCAGGGAGCTCACTGGCTCCGTGGTGATGCGCCAGCTCGCCGCGCGACGCGAGTAGACCCATTCACGCGACTTGCTGGCAGGCAGCGGGCTCCCGCGCTCACATGCTCTTGCGCTGCGCGAAGCACATCCCCGACCAGTCGCCGTCGAGCGCGCAGATCTTGTAGTCGACCAGGCCGTGGGCGTGCGGGGCCGTGCGTACGAGGTCCTGCGTGAGGTCGGTCTCGAGCGTGGACGCTTTCTTCGGCCAGGCGACCCAGATGCGCGTGCCGGCCGCGGCAGCCTTCTTCCACTTCGGGAGCGCGCGTGTGAGCTCCTTCTCGCTGCGCACGAACCACAACACGAAGTCGCAGCGTCCGCGCAGGCCGCGCTTCAGCTCGGCGCCCTCCGGCAGCGCGCCGAGCACGCGCTCGAAACCCTCGGGCGCGTGCACAAGGGCGAGCGACGAGCCCGGCTTCAGCCCGAGTTTTCCGGCCAGCGGCTTCGCGCCGTAGAAGTACTCTTGCTTCGGCACGACCACCTCGCGCGGCGGCGCGACGAGGGCGCGTTCCACCGCGCGCGCGGCGCCCTTCCAGTCCGTGAAGACCGCGTCCGGCAGCTCCTTCCGGATGCGCGCGACCTTGGCCGGCTCGCCGCCGACGAAGACCAGCGGCACGAGGCGCGTCTTCTTGCTCTGCCGCAGGGCTTTGGCCATCTCGCGGCCATGCGAGGGCAGGCGCGTGAGATCGATCACGATCGCGCCGGGCGGCTCGTCCTTGGCCGTGCGCAGCGCGGCGGGCGCCTCGGCCTCGTACTCGACGCGCAGGCCGGCCGCGCGCAGCTCCCGGGCGCGCTCGCGGCCCTCTTCTTCCTTCCAGTGGACGAGCTGGACGCGCGACACCTGGCCCGCCCCGTCAGTAGCGATACCCGTTGATCCCGCCCGCGTCGTCCGCTTCGTCGAACCAGCAATCGAGCAGCTCGAACCAGTTCTCGACCTGGCCGTTCGCGGGCGTGGCGCCGTCGGCGAGGAAGGACCAGTGGCCGCAGTCCTTGCCGCCCTCCTCGTGGGCGTTCGGCGTGTACCACGCGAAGTCTCGCCAGCGCCCCGGCGTGTTCATGGGAAAGACGACGAAGACGCCGTTCTTGCCGTCCTGGAAGCCTGCGTAGGCCGACATGCCGAAGGAGGCGAGAATGAACTCGTCGACGGCCTTCGTGACCGCCTGCGAGCGGGTGCGCGCCTCGTCGCTCAGGGCATCGCACTCGGCGGCCCGCCGGCACAGGTCGTACAGGTCCACGAACGGCCCGTCTCCGTCGTAGTTGAGCGCGTCGCCGATCGGGCCCGGACCGCGCATCTCGCAGAAGACATCCTTCGAATCGTCAGCCGCGAGCGCGACGGCCAGGGCATCGAGAGCGAGCTTGACCTTGCCAGCCTGGCGCAGGTCGTAGGCCGCAGCCGCTTCGTGCTCCACACGCTCGGGCCGCACCTTCATGGCGAGCTCGCGCCCGCGCTTGCCTTCCTCGATCACGAGCTTGCCGAAGTCGACGGCCGTCATCGCTGCCGGATCGAGGTACGGCCCGCTCAGCGGGCTCGCGTCGTGGCCCTTGGAGCGGATGCGCGCGAAGGCGCGGTCCCAGTCGAGCGGCGGACCAGCGTTCGGGATCGCGACCAGCACGTCGGCGCCGAAGCGTCCCTTCTCTTTCTCCTCGGAGGGCCGCCACTCGTAGCTGATCTCGATCCCACCCATGTTGCACAGCTCGAGCGCGAGAAAGTCGAGCGACTCTTTCTCGGTCAGCACCCGGCTCAGCTCGGAGATGCCCATACGGCGCCCGCTCTGCTCGTCCGGGCACATGGTCTGACCATTGGCGTGGCTGTAGATCATCAGGCCTGTCCGCTGCGCCGGATAGCGCGCCTTGCCCCAGGCGATGAAGCGGCGCACGTTGTGGGCGTCGGCCGTGTCGAGCTCGGCATCCTCCGTCAGCGTGAGCTCGGGAAAATGCTCGCCGCCCGCGAGACGCTCGGCCGAGTCCTTGCGCAAGCGATAGAGGCGCGCGCCGCTGAAGTCCTCACCCAGCAGCTCGGCGTCGTCCGAGAACTTCTCGCTGCGATCGAGCAGGAGCAGGAGCTCGATGCCCGCGTCGTCATCGATCGCCTTGCGCACGTCGTCCAGGAACGCGAGGATCGGGCCATCGGCGTTGTTGTCGGCCCCGCCGTAGACGAGGATCGTCCAAGGGCGCTCTGGCTTGACGGATTCCTGAGCGCGAGCGAGCGGCGCTGCGGCGGCCAGGACGAGACAGACAAGGGCGGTTCGCATCATGGTTCGATCCTCGGTTTCGGGCCACGCATGGGGCAAGCATGGCGCACGGGGAAGTGAAGCACGGATCCCGGATCGTTACCCGAAAACACGCGCCGCTTCCCCGGTTCTCAGTGTAGCGGTCTTGGCCATGGAGCTTGCCCCAGCCGTGCAAGGGATCCGCTAAGCTCGGTGGCGATGACCTTCCGGACGACGCGCTGGGCCCTGGTGCGCGCGGCGAGCGGTGCGCCGACCAGCGCCCGCCGTGTCGCGCTGGAGACGCTGTGCGAGAGCTACTGGCCGCCGATCTACGCCTTCGTGCGCCGCCAGGGCGCAACTCCCGTTCAAGCCGAAGACCTGACGCAAGCCTTCTTCGCGCGCTTGCTGGAGAAGGACGACCTGCGCCTGGCCGACCAGGAACGCGGCCGTTTCCGCGCCTTCCTGCTGGCCGCGCTGCGGAACTTCCTGGCCAACGAACGCGACCGCGAGCGCGCCGCCAAGCGTGGCGGAGGACGCGCGCCCCTCTCGCTCGATTCGGCCGCGCTGCGCGAGCTCGAGACCGGCTTCGGTCTCGAGCCGGCCGCGGTGATGACGCCCGAGCGCGAGTTCGAGCGCGCCTGGGCCCGGGCGGTGCTGGAGCGCGCGCGAACGCGACTCTCCGCGGAACAGGAAGGGGCCGGCAAGCTCGCGCAATGGCGTGCGCTCGAGCCCCACCTCGCGATCCTCGACGAGCAAAGGCGTGGCAGCGAGCTCGCACGCACGCTCGGGATCAGCGAGAACGCACTGCGCGTCGCACTGCACCGCCTGCGCCGGCGCTTCGGCGAGCTCGTGCGCGACGAGGTGCGCGAGACGGTCGGCCCGGGCGAGGTCGAGGACGAGGTACGCGCGCTGCGCCGAGCGCTGGAATGAGCGGCGACATTCCCGGTAACGTTCCCGGCCGGCACCTTCAGGCATGGGTATGACCCGCCATGCCTGTCCCAAGTGCGGCGCGACGCTACCGGGCCCGGACGCATCCTGCGCACGCTGCCTGCTCGAGCTGGCCGTCGAGCCGAACCCCGAGGCAACCGAGGCGTCCGTCACGACCCGCGCACGCCGCGCGCCGGCCCTGCCTCCGGAACCGGTCGAGCTCGCGCCGCTCTTCCCGGAGCTCGAGATCGAATCCCTGCTCGGCGCCGGGGGTATGGGCGCGGTCTACAAGGCGCGCCAGAAGCGCCTGGGCCGCGTTGTCGCGCTCAAGGTCCTGCACGGCGAGCTCTCCGGTGATCCGGTGTTCGTCGAGCGCTTCCTGCGCGAGGCCCAATCCCTGGCGACGCTCGCGCATCCGGGCATCGTGGCCATACACGACTACGGTGAGCGTGAGGGCCGCTGCTTCCTCGTGATGGAGTACGTCGATGGCGCCAACCTGCGCGTGCTCCTGAAACAAGGCCTGCTCGCGCCGCGCCAGACGCTCGACATCGTGCGCCAGTTGTGCGACGCACTGCAGTTCGCGCACGACGAGGGCATCGTGCACCGCGACATCAAGCCCG
>JANOGB010000033.1:0-17004 GCA_031413955.1 Planctomycetota bacterium
GCGCCACGCGGTCCGGCGCAGCCAGGCGCGCGCAAGCGCGCCGCGGACCGCGGGGCGTCTTTCGAGCTCGACTGCACGGGCGCCACGGGCCGGCCACCTCGCTCCCGCGCGTAGGCGGGGCCCCGACGAGCGAGCCAAACACCCACACATCCACCATGCTCCCGCTCCACTCCAGGAACCTGCACCCACACGATTTCCTGAAGCCCCCTTTTCTAGCGCTTCGCGAGGACTCTCGAGTGGGAGGGAAGCGGAAGAAGTGGAAGCGGAAGAAACTGAGCCGGGCTGGAGCCCGGCGCTCCCGGTTGAGCAGGCGCGGTTCCGCGCGCACCCTGTTCTCGCGCACTCGTCTCGGGCAGAATCCGCGCAACGGAGGTGATCGATGCGTGATTCCAAGTCCCCGGGCCGTGTGCGCGGCGTGATGGCCTTCCTGGTGGCCCTGACGACGGCGGCGTGTGCTGCGGGCGGACGTGAGGCTCCCGAGCCGGCCGACCCGGTCTGGCTCGACGGGGCGGGCGCGCTCGAAATGGATGGATCGGCGCTCGTGATCCAGTCCGGCGGATGGGACGTGCTCTTCTCGGACCCGCGTGATGCCGGCCTGATGCGCGCGCTGGCGCTGCTCGACGAGCGCCTGCTCGAGCTGCCCGACGAGCTCGGCGGCGGCGCGCCTCCGCCTGGCACGGTGGAGTTCCTGTGCGAAGCGCTGAGCGTCCCCTGGACGCTGCGCGTGGATCTCGACGGACAGGGCCCGGTGCCGATCCGCGCCGAGTGGGTCTTCCATAGCGCCAGCGCCGAGCGTGCGTCCGCCCTCGCGACGCGCTTCGCCGGATTCCTCGCGCTCTTCGGCCTCGCCACCACGAGTGCCGAGAACCGGCCCGAGCTGAGCGAGGTCGAGACGCCGGCCGGAAGCCTCTTCCACGGCACGACCGACGGTGGGACGTCGTTCCTCCTCGCCTGGGGCGAACCTCGCGCGCACGCCCGGAACCTCGGTACGGCAGGGCTGCCGGCCGGTGTCCGCCCCGGCCTCGTGTTCGCCTTCGACCTCGGCGCGAGCCTGGGCTTGGTCGAGAACCTGTTCCCGGAGGGCGCGGAGGAGGCGCAAGAGTTCCGCGACATGCTCGAGCTCGTCGGTCTGCAGGACGACGTTCCCGTGCGCCTGACCTTTGCCAGCGGGCACGGAACCGACCGTGCCCACATCGTCTCGCGCTACACGAACTGGAGGACCCTGGCCGAGAAGACGGGCGCGCTGGCCGTGGGGCCGATCCCGCGCGAGGCGCTCGAGCTGGTCCCGGACGACGCGACCGTCGTGTCGATCTCGCGCAGCGAGCCGACCATGCTCCTGCAGGTCCTCGCGAAGCTGACGCAGAGCGACCCCGAGCTCCTCGCACGGCTTCGGGCCGCGCTGGGCATCGAGCTCGGTGCCGATCTGCTCGAGCCCCTGGGGCAGACCTTCGGTCTCTACCTGTCGGACTCGACCGGCGGCGGCGATCTGACCTCGGCCGTGTTCTTCGCCACCGTGGACGACGAGGCGCGGCTCGCGGCCACGCTCGACTCGCTGGCCGCGCGCTTGAACGAGTTCGCCCCGGCCGAGGCCAAGGGCCGGCTGCGCATGCGCAGCTTCGAGCACGGTGGCACGCGCGGGTTCGAGCTCGACTTCCCCGGCCTCCCCGTTCCGCTCAGTCCGGCGCTCGCACTGTCCCACGGGCATCTCTTCCTGGCGGCCACGCCGCAAGCGCTCGCGGCTGCCCTCGACCATGCCAGCGGCCATACGGGCCGAAGCGGCGGCCAGGCTCCGAGCTGGCTCCGGCATGTCTCACGCGCACAGCTCGGCCCGACCGACGACCTCCAGGCGTTGCTCTACCTGGACGCGCCGCGCCTGGCCCGCAGCGGCTACGGACTGGCCGCGCTGCTCGCCTCGGCCATCGCGAACGGCGTGCGTTCGCCCGCCGATCCAGCGCGCGACCCGGGGCTCGTGCTGCCGCCCTTCGCCGAGCTGTTCTCGGGCGTGCAGCCGACGGCGATGCTGTCGCGGGTCCAGGGGCAGGACCTCGTCACGGTCGGGAGCGGCGATCGTTCGGCGCTGGTGCACGTGGCCGCGACGCTCGGCTGGGCCCCCACCATGATCTCGGGCATCGTGCTCATGGGCACACTGGCCACGCTGGGCGCTCCGGCCGCGGTCGAGAGCCTCGAGATCGAGAGCCCCGAGGATCCACTGACGCTCCAGGCCGAAGCGGAGATCTGGAACATGGTCCAGGCGCTCGAAGGCCACGCGAGCGAGCACGACGGGGACTACCCCGATGCGCTCGAGGTCCTCTTGGAACCGGACGAGGACGGACTCGCCTGGCTGGGGGAGATCCCGCTCGATCCGTGGGGCAATCCCTACTTCTACGAGGTCGAGGGCGACCAGGCGCGCATCTACAGCTTCGGTGCCGACGGCGTCCCGGGCGGCGAGGGCACCGACGGCGACATCGACAGCGTCCAGCTCTGGAACGAGGAAGGCTCGGGCGAGGCGGTGGACGAGGAGTGGCTCGATGAGCTGGAACCGGAGGAAGTCGAAGAGGACGAATGAAGCGGCCGGACACGGGGTGGCCGCCATGTTCATGCCGCCCTTCCTCGCGTTCGGGCGCGCCTTGACGCTACCGACCCGACCGTCGCCGTGCGCTGGGGTTCCCCTGGGAACGCCAGGCTCCAGCCTGGCTCCGTTTCTGCTCTCCTGTTTCTCGGAGGAAGAAGAAGAGCCAGGCTGGAGCCTTCCCGGGGAAAGCAAAACGCGCAAGTCATTCTTGCGCGGGGCCTTGGTTTAGATCGGACGATCCCTGTCGTGACCGATGCGACCGTCGGGGAGCGGCCAGCGCACGCCTTCACGCGCACCGAAGGCACAGAGGCTCACGGAGGAACGCATGATTGGGGCCTCCGAAGCTTCGGCTCTCCGGGAGTCGACGATCCGGAGGCCCCTTCTTCTTTCTTCTTTTCTCTGCGAGCCTCCGTGCCCTCTGTGCCTCTGTGGTGTGCTCTTCCGTGCGGAGCAGCCTGGACTCCCGGATGCGCCGAGGGAGGATCGTGCCCGTGAACACGCGGCGCATCCTGTTCCTGTGCACCGGGAACTACTACCGCAGCCGCTTCGCCGAGGAGTACTGGAACGACCGCGCGGAGCGCGCGGCGCTGGGCTGGTGGGCGGACTCGCGCGGGCTCGCCAGTCCCCCGTCGCTCGGCAACCCGGGAACGATGTCGGCCGACGCCGTGGCGGAGCTCGCGCGACTCGGGGTCCGGGTGCGCGGTGCGGACCGCTCGCCGCGCGCGGTCCTGGGCGAGGAGTTCGCGCTCTTCGCGCGGGTGATCGCGCTCGACGGCGACGAGCATCGCCCCATGCTCGCGCGCTCCCATCCCGCCGAGGTCGAGCGGGTCGAGTACTGGGACATCGGCGACGTCTGGAAGGAACGGCCCACGGAAGCGATGCGGCGGCTCGTGCTACGCCTCGAGCGCCTGCTCGACGAGGTGCGCGGCGGCGCGGAACGAGAGTCGTGAGCGTGGCGGCTCTTCGCCGTACCACGGCGGTTGCCAGGAGCTGTTGCAATGAGCAGACCGAACTCGCAGGGTAGGCCGCGCACGAGGCGGGCACGCCGCATCCACGAGCGTTCGACATGAAGCTGGCCCACCCTCGGATGAAGCCGCTCGCTGCCGGCGTCGAGCTCGGAACGCGCCAGCGCCTCTTCCGCGCCTTCTATCCCGCCTGGACTCGTTTCGGCCTTTCGACTCGGATCAAGCGCAAGCGCGTCCAGCTCATCGACCAGTTCCTCGGGGGCGCACTCGCACGCGCCGAACGCGTACTCGAAGTGGGTTGCGCGAATGGGCAGGACTTCGTGCGCTTCCTCGCCGACTCGCCGGCGCGGATCGTCGGCGTGGACGTCGAGTCCTACGAGATCGAGCAGACGAATTTCACTTTCATGCGCTCCGACGCCGAGCACCTAGATTTCCCGGACGGGCACTTCGACGTCGCCGTGTCGATCGGCGTGTTCGAGCACATCCAGCCGATCGAGAAGCTGTGCCGGGCGGCCGCAGAGATCCGGCGCGTGTCCAGGGCCTTCTGCGTGATCGTGCCGAGCGTAGGCACCCTGCTCGAACCCCACGCCGCAGAGCTGTTCTGGCACCTGCGGGATCACAACAAGAAGACCAAGCGCGCGAACCTCAACTACTTCAGCGACGAGGCGTGGCTGAAGTTCGGCGCCTTCGAGGGCGCGAAGGTCAGACGCTTCTGGTACCTCCCGATGCTCATCCAGTGCCTCGCCATCTACGGAGAGGCGCGCGACGGGGCAGCGGACCGCCCGCGGATGCGGGAATCCTGATCGATCCGTCGGCCTGCCTGGGCAGCGCTGATTCTTCCTCCGCGCCCTCCGTTCTCCGCGGTGCGGTTTCCTGCAGCGAGAATCCGTGCCTCACGCGAGGACTTCAGGACCCAGTGGCTCAGCGCATGCTCGCGCGCAGGTCGAGCAGCACCTGATCGCTGCGGTCCACGCGGATCAGGCCCTGGCGCGGGTGTTCGAGGTCGAGGATGACGTAGACGGTCAGGGCGATCACCAGGGAGAACGCGAGCATGTGCACGAGCGGCCGGTGGGAGGCGCTCGCCATGGCGAAGCCGGCGAGCAGCGCGCAGCTCAAGCCCAGCCCGAACAGGAGCGCGAACAGGATCGCCGGCGGATGCCTCGTCGTGGCCTGCACTCGCTCCGTGCCGACGTCGAACATCTCGTTCAACGCGGGCAGGACGAGCTTCTCCCAGCCCTGCTCCTTGCCACCGTGGACCGTGATGACGCGCTGCCACAGCTCGTCCTGGTGGCTCGCCACGCTCGTATCGGGCACGCCCTGGTACAGGGCCAGGCGCGCGTCGAAATAGCCCCGGAAGCTCTGGCGCACACTCGCCTGCGCCTCGGCCGGGAGCAAGTCGAGCCGCAGCCAGGCGGTGCCGATGGCGTTCGCCTCGGCCGTGATCAGCAGGCGCCGGTCGTCGAAGCGTTGCGCGGCACCCGAGAAGGAGAACGCGATCAGGAGACCCAGCAGCGCGAACACCGCGCCCTCGGCCGCGGCGACGCCCGCGCGCGCGCCCTCCGGATCGCGCTCCAGCCGCCGCCGCCCGAGCCGCCGTCCGAGTTCCAGCAAGCCCAGCATTCCCGCGAAGAAGGCGAGGGCCTCCAGAGAAATAGTGAGGACGAAATCCATCCGCTCGGTAGCGCCACCCTACGAACGGAGCGTGGCCATCGACAAGCACGCGGCTCGAGCAGAGAACCGGGAGCCATCGAAAGGATGTCGAGCGTGCGCGCCACGATTGCCGGCGACGATCACGCTCGGGAGGGTGGCTCGAGACCGGGGCCTGGAAGCTTGCATCCAGGGCTGGAGAACGACGAATAGCAACCGGGAGGCTTGGCCCCCACCCGCGCAAACGTGACCGAAGCATCCCGGCAAGTCCCTCGAGCCCGCCTGCGCATCCTGCGCGAGACGGCACCCCGCGCAGACGGGCGCTTCGTGCTGTACTGGATGACGTCGGCGCGCCGCGCGCACTGGAACTACGCGCTGGAGCAGGCGGTGAACCTGGCCCGCGAGCTGCAAAAGCCGCTGGTCGTCCTCGAGGCGCTGCGCGCCGGCTATCCGTGGGCGAGTGCGCGCCTGCACCGCTTCGTACTCGACGGCATGCGCGCGAACGAGCGCGACTTCACGAGCACGGACGTGCTCTATCACCCCTACGTCGAGCCGACCGTCGGGGCGGGCCAGGGCCTGCTCGGAGCCCTGGCCGGCGACGCCTGCGCCGTCGTCACGGACGACCATCCGTGCTTCTTCCTGCCGGCGATGCTGGCGCGTGCCGAGCGCGACGTGCGCGTGCGCTTCGAGGCGGTCGATTCGAACGGCCTGCTGCCCATGCACGCGTGCACGCGGACCTTCACGCGCGCGCACGACTTCCGGCGCCACATGCAGCGCGAGCTGCGAGCCCATCTGGCCTCGCCGCCGCGCGCGAACCCGCTGGCGCGCGTCGAGCTGCCGCGGCTGCGCGCCCTGCCCCTCGAGATCACACGCCGCTGGCCGCGCGCCGGCGCGAAGTTGCTCGCCGGCGCGCCCGACGCGCTCGCCTCCCTGCCGATCGATCACTCCGTGCCGCCGGTCGAGCGCGAGGGCGGCGCCGCTGCCGGCGAGCGCGCCCTGCGCGGCTTCGTGAGCGCGCGCCTGGCCGGCTATGGAAACGACCGCAACGAACCGGACGCGGAGGGCACGAGCGGGCTTTCGCCCTACCTCCATTTCGGTCACGTCTCGGCCCACCAGGTGCTCAAACGCGTGGCAGCACACGAGGGCTGGTCACTCGCACGCGTGAGCGGCCGGATCGACGGTAAGCGTCAGGGCTGGTGGGGCATGAGTCCGGCTGCGGAGTCTTTCCTCGATCAGCTCGTGACCTGGCGCGAGCTCGGCTTCCACACCTCTGTCCGCGTCCCCGGCCACGACCGCTACGAGTCCCTGCCGGACTGGGCGCGGAAGACCCTGGAGAAGCACGCGGCGGACGAGCGGCCGGAGGTGTACGACCTGGCCGCCTTCGAGCGCGCCGAGACGCACGACGAGCTCTGGAACGCGGCCCAGAACCAGTTGCGCCGTCAGGGCACGATCCACAACTACCTGCGCATGCTGTGGGGCAAGAAGATCCTGCACTGGAGCAAGAGCCCGCGCGCCGCGCTCGCGATCCTGATCGAGCTGAACAACAAGTACGCGCTCGACGGCCGCGACCCGAACTCCTACAGCGGGATCTTCTGGACCCTGGGAAGGTTCGACCGACCCTGGGGGCCCGAACGCCCGATCTTCGGCACGGTGCGCTACATGACCAGCGCGAGCACGCGTCGCAAGCTGCACGTGGATGAGTACATCCTGCGCTGGAACGGCGCGCTCGCCCCGTCGACCCGTGAGGTGCGCGCGCGGACGAAGCGCGGCAAGCGCGGGCCACGGAAGTCCGCAAGTACGCCGCGCTGATCCGGCCCGACCTGGGGCGAAAGTACGGAGCCTGGCACGGTTTCGCGCGAGTCCGAGTTCGCGCAGGAGTGCGAGGCGGTTCCGGCGGACTCGTGCAAAACCGAGCCAGGCACCTCCCTTTCGCCGTTGGGACGCCTCGAAGCGCTTGTTGAACCAAGCCGCTGCGCGGCGGAGGCGAGCCGCCGCCGCGCAGCGGCCTAGTTCAATGCGCAGAGTCTTGCATCCCAGGAGCGACCGCGAACGAAAGGATGCAGGGTGCGGCGAGCTCCCGATCCTTGCCTGCATTCTCCGGACACTTTCTCTTCAAGCTCTCCCTCCTGGCGCTCAGTTTCGCGGCCCTACTGACCGGTGCCCTTCCTCCTCCCCCCCCGATGTGGGCACGGTTGGCCGCGCATGCCGAACGTCCAGGTCGGGAGAGCGTTTTCAACCACCACCCGCACCAGTCGAACGGTGCTGGGTGCGCGCGATCGAGTCGCTTCCGCGCCTCGAGCGCTTCCCTGTGGGCAGCTGCGTGAGGGAAGTGCCCAGCGCACGATCGGCTCCAGATGCGGGCGTTGCCTGCCGATGCTCTGGGCGATCGAGACGCAGCACCACACGGAGACTCTGATGATCCTCGAAATCGGGATGAAGGTCCTAGTTGCTCACCGGCGCCTGTTCGAGCACGACCAGGCGCGCCTCTTCTTCGGGACCGTCGAAGGCTACGATGCTGGCATCGCGCGTATCACGGGCTACACCTGGCTGCGCGACGGCTTCCGCGGTGGATTCCGGCGCAAGGATGACCTGCGCACGAAGATCGTGGCCATCGCCTCGGGCTCTGTGATCGTCTACCAGCTGGAGGCGAGCCTCGACCTCGAGGCGCTGGAGATCAAGGTCGAGGGCGATCGCGTCGTGGCCCGAGATGGGCACGAATTCCTGATGGACCTGAGCGAGGGAGCTCCGGTGAACCCGGGGGCGCCGCTAGCGCGGCGCTGAGCTCATCGCGCCCGTCGTCCTCGTCGAGATCACCATGCCGGCCTCGCTGCTTGGCCGGCTGCTCTCGCCCGACGGCGCCCGGGGCACGAGCCAGAGCCTCGGCATCGACGGGGGTCTCGGCACTCTCGCCGGGCGTCGGTGAGCGCGCAGCGATCCCGTGCCCGCACCGAGGATCCAAGCACACGGCGTGCGAGAATCCAGGTCCCCGACAAGAAGGTCGAAGCGCTGCGCAAGCAAGGCAGCCTCAACCCGCACCCCGACAAGGTCCAGGACCCGCTGTTCCCGCGGACCTCGTCGAGCGCGTGTTCACGACCGCGTGCACCGAGTGGGAGACGTGCCCGGTCGGATCCCTCTCCATCGAACTCGTGGTCGGCGACAGCACGGAGACCCTGTACCTCGGGAGCGCGGACGGCAAGGAAGGCCCGGAGCCGACGGGCGCGACGATCTATCGCCTCGGCTCGGTCACCAAGAACTTCACGGCGCTGATGTTCTTGCAGCTCGAAGGGCGCGATCGCTGCAGCTTCTCGGACGGCGTCGAGACGTACGTGCCCGAGTTCGCGGCGATCCCGTCGCCGCCGCCGTCGGGCGCGAAGGTCACGCTGATCCAGCTCGCGACCCACACCGCCGGCCTGGCGCGCGATCCGAAGGACGCCGAAGCCCTGCAGGTTGGATCGGTGGCGGACTGGCGCGCGACGCTGCTGCGGGTCGTGCCCAAGACCAGCTACTGCGCCGATCCCGGCAGCGTGTTCTCATATTCGAACGTCGGCTACGCGTTCCTCGGCGCCGCGCTGGAGAAGGCGGCCGGCACGCCGATCGCGCAGTACCTGAGCGAGCAGCTGCTGACTCCGCTCGGAATGAAGGACACCGTCTTCGACCTGTCGCCCGAGCAACGCACCCGCCTGGCTGCGGGCTTCACGATCGACAGCGCTGGCCCGAGCACGACGGAGTCCGAGGCCGAGCTCGCCGGGCGCGGCTACCGCGCACCCGTCGGCGGCCTGTTCTCGACGCTCGACGACATGCGGCGCTGGTTGAACTACCAGATGGGCGCGAGCGTCCCCGCCGGCTTCGACGGCAAGGGACTGCCCGCGGCTCAACGTCGGATCACGCTGTCGGGGCCGCGTCTCGACTCGGGCTACGGCATCGGCGTGCAACTGCGTCGATTCGGCGAGGCCGTCGCGTTCGGCCACTCCGGCGGCGTGCCCGGCTATCAGGCCGAGATGTACTTCGAGCCCGAGCGCAGACTCGGCATCGTCATCCTGCGCAGCGCGGTGTTCGGCGAGTTCTCGACCGACGCGATCCTCGCGGCCACGTTCGCTGCGGCTCGCTAGCGCCGGCCGCGGTCAGGCTCGAGGGCGTGATCAGCGATCCCAGTCGGATGGGGCAGGGACGCTTCGGGAATCCGCCGGAGCTCGCGCGCACGGGCAAGCCGTCGAGCTCGCGCCGTACGAGTGCAGTTCAACCGGCCCGTCTCCGGATCGGAATCGGTCGCGTTCTCGGCAACAGCATGGGGACGCGCGCCTGGTAGTCGCGGTATGCGCGGTGTTCGCGCGCCAGGTCGCGCTCCTCCATGCGTGCCAGCACGACGACGAGGGCCGTGCTCATGCCGGCGAAGAGGAGATGCCCGAGGGTCATCTCCGGTGTGCACCAGACCGCCACGAGGAGCCCGAAGTAGATGGGATGGCGCACCCAGCGGTAGAGGAACGGGACATCGAAGCGCGCCGACTCCGGCGTTTCCCCTCTGACATGCGCGATGACCTGCGCCAGCCCGAAGAGCTCGAGGTGGCCGATCTGGATGGTCCCCACGAACGCGAGGGCCCAGCCTGCGAAGGACAGGACCTCGAGCACCAGTCCCAGCGGGTGCAGCTCGAGCGACCACAGCTCGAACGGGATCGGTCTCCAGCGCAGGAAGACGATCATCAGGAACAGGCTCGAAACGAGCACGTGGGTGCTGCGCTCCGCGGCACCCGGGAAGATGCGCGCCCACGCCGACTTGAAGACGGGACGCCCCATGAATGCGTGCTGCAGCGCGAAGAGTCCGAGCAGGACCGCGTTCGCGAGCGCGGCCTCGAGCCAGCCGCCTCCCGCCCCGGACCCACCGTCGAGCGTATGCGAAACGACCCAGTTGTCCACGAAGCCGACGGAATACAGAGCCGTGAGCACGAAGACCACGTACGCACCCACGCCGTAGGCAAAGACGACCATCGATCAAAGCCCTCTATCGGAACTCTTCCCTCGTCTCCTTCACTGAACCGCGTGCGCTGCGTTCGGCCGGGGATCGGGCCCCGTGCTTCCGCGGGCGGGGTCTGCGGTATCCGCGCGATCTCCGTCCCGCGCGAGGAGTGGCGGCCGCGTTCCAAGGAAAGTCACCAGCCCGTTCGTGACGGCCACGCGTCCGGCCGGTAGCTTCCCGGCTCCCCACGGCACGCAGCGAGCCCACGCGCCGCGCGACGGGCGGCGAGGAGCGACAGCATGGCAAGGATGAAGGCCTACGCCACGTTCGACCTGTACCTCGCGGACCAGACGCCGAAGAACCAGAAGCTCATCCGCGCGCTCCGCAAGTTCGTGAAGCGCGTGGCCCCGAAGCTCGAGGAGTCCGTGAAGTGGGGAAACGGCTGCTGGGTGAAGGGGAAGGCCCCGGTCGCCTACGTCTACTCGGCGGCGGACTACGTGCAGCTCGGCTTCTTCCACGGCCGATCGGCGGTGCCGTTGCACCTGCTTTCTGCTCGAGAGAACGAAGACTCGGCGATTGCATCCAGGACTGGTGGCCAGCGAAAACAGCCTCTAGGGCTAGGGGTCTCTACCCCCACGACACCCGCGCGACATGGTCGTCTTTCCGAAGAGTCTCTAGTATGAACTACCGCACGATGAGGCTGTCCGCCCTGGCCATTCTCGCCTTGGTCCTGCTGGCAGCCACGGCGATGTCCTGCCGGTCGACGGTTCCCAACCGCGTGCCGCTGCAAGAGCCTTTCCCGACGGTGCAAGGCCGGTCGCTGGCGGGTGAGGAGGTACGCTTGCCCGTCGTCGGGGAGCCGATCCTGTTGCTCGTCGGGTACGCGCAGGACGCGCAATTCGACGCCGACCGCTGGCTCTTCGGGCTGCTCCAGGCGGAAATTCCCCTGCGCGTCATCGAGCTGCCGACCATTCCCGGCCTCTTCCCGCGCTTGATCTCGGGCATGATCGACTCCGGGATGCAGAGCGGCATTCCGAGCGAGGACTGGACCTCGGTCGTGACGGTCTACGGATCCCCGGCGCGCACCATCGTCGAGTTCACCGGCGACGAGCAGCCGCGCAACATCCGTGTCTTGCTCCTCGATCAGGAAGGGCGTGTGCTTTGGTTCCACGACCGCGGTTTCTCGGCCTCCAAGCTGCTCGAGCTGGATAGCTCGGTGCGCACCCTGCTGGGGGGAAGCTGAGGCGCGGGACACCCGTGTCTCGAAGAGACCGTCCATGTCCGCTGAGCAAACTCGGTCCGCTGAGCAAACTCGTCGCTCGCCGCAGCCAAGGATCCTCCTGACCGGGATCCGCTGCGGGCTCCACGATTCGCCAGACCGCGATCTTCGATCCGGTCGGCCTGGGCGGCCTCGCCTACTGGTATCTGATCTATCCACTCCACGCGCTCGTCTTCGCGGGGCATGCTGAAGGGGAGCGCGAAGAGCGCTCGCTCGAGCAACCTGGTTCCAGAAGGCAAATGAATGGACGCCACCCACAACGATCCCACGCTCGGCAGCTGGCACTCGTGGCACGACGAGGACGCTCCCATCCGCATCGGTGTGTCTTCGTGCCTGCTCGGCGAAGAAGTCCGCTTCGACGGCGGGCACAAGCGGGATCGTTTCGTCACCGATGTCCTGGGTAGCTGGGTGCAGTGGACCTCGGTCTGTCCGGAAGTCGACCTGGGCATGGGCATCCCGCGACCCACGATTCGCCTCGTCGAAGCGCCCGCGGGTCCGAGACTGATCGCTCCCTCGAGCGGCGAGGACTTCACCGAGCGCATGCTCGCCTACTCCGAGGCCAAGACGACCGAGCTCCAGCAGCTCGACCTCGACGGTTACATCCTCAAGAAGAACTCGCCCTCCTGCGGCATGGAACGCATATCCGTCTATCGGGGCCAGGGCTCACAGCGCAACGGAGTCGGTTTGTTCGCAGAGACCCTCCTGCGGCGCTGGCCCCACCTGCCGGTCGAAGAGGACGGGCGTCTCAATGATCCAATCCTGCGCGAGAATTTCATCGAGCGCGTCTTCTGCCGCAATCGCTGGCGGACGATGGTTCGCCGCGGCGTGAGTCGTAGACGGCTCGTGGAATTCCACACGGCCCACAAGATGCTGCTGCGCTCCCACAGCGAGGCCGGGTACGCGCGCCTCGGCCGGCTGGTCGCCAGTGCCGGCCAGATGCCGGACGTGGAGCTCTCGGCCCGCTGCGAGGAAGAGCTGCAGAGCGCCATGCGGACGAAGACGACCGTCAAGAAGCACGCGAACGTGCTGATGCACGCGCTCGGATACTTCAAGCTCCTGCTGCAGCCCGTCGAGAAGCGCGAGCTGCTCACCGCGATCGAGGACTACCGCTTGGGCCTCTTGCCCTTGATCGTTCCGCTGACCCTGCTGCGCTTCAACATCAGGAAGTACGAGGTCGGATACCTGTTGGGCCAGCTCTACTTCGACCCGCACCCCAAGGAGCTGATGCTCCGCAACCACTGCTGAGTCCGAGACGCGGCGACAGGGCCGACGGATAGCGAGCTCGAGCTGATACCCGCGGTCACGCTGCGTGGAAGAACACGGGATGCAATCATGCGCCGCGGGAAGATCAAGGCTCCTGTGATGCTCCCCACATGAGCAGGCCGACGGCCGCAGCGACCATCATCGTCACCAAGGACCCGATGAAGAAGATGAAGACGTCACTCACGGAGCCCTCCTCGTCCACTGAGGAGCAGGGCGCCCAGCGAGAGAATCGAAGGCACCCACAGGCCCACGAAGACGCCTTGGCTGCGATCGACCAGGAACCACAAATAGACCGAGAACAGGAAGGACAAGCCTGCTGCGCAGAGTATCAAGGCTTTCGCCTTGCGATGGGCGGTCATGGCAGTTCACTCATGGAAAGAGGAGCTCTGGTGTGGAGAAACCCTTGCGGAGAGAGTCATGGCCGGGGCGTTCGTTCGGCAATCAGGCCCGGATGCAGGAAAGCGTCGTGAGCCTGGTACTGCAGCGAAGGACGCCAGCTCAAAAGGGGCCGGCATCTGCGTCCGGGAAGGCGACATGACGGAGAGGAGCCCGCGCGCCGCACTCGCGACCATGATCGAACTGAACGACAGGTACGCCCTGGATGGCCGCGATCCCAACTCCTACGACGGCATCTTCTGGACTCTGGGCAAGTACGACCGGCCCTGGGACGCCCGATCTTCGGAAAGGTGCGCTACATGACGAGCGAGAGCACGCGGCGCGCGCTGCGCGTGGACGGCTACATCCGGCGCTGGAGCTCGAAGGCTTCGCCCTTGGACGCGTGCAGATGAACTCGAGCAGAAACGACGATACGGATCCGCACCAGAACCCAGCGCTCTTGGTGGTCGATTTTGCGAGCGCGGTCGAAGTCGAAGCCTGGAGCGCGGTCGACGATGTCGTCATGGGCGGCGTGTCGTCGAGCGCGCTCGTGGCCTCGGGCGAGGGCACAGCGCTCTTCACGGGCGAGGTCTCCCTGGACAACGGTGGCGGCTTCGCTTCGGTCCGCTCTCCCAGCAGGCGCCGCGTGCTGGCGGGGTACCAGGGCCTGCGCGTCCACTTTCGTGGCGATGGGCAGCGCTACAAGTTGCGCGTGCGCACGAGCGCGGACTTCGAAGGGATCGCCTACCAGATTCCCTTCGTCACTCAGGCCCTCGTGTGGAGCACGGCCGAGCTCGCCTTCATGAATTGCGTGCCCGTCCTGCGCGGCAGGGTCGTGCCCGGCGCCGCGCCCCTGGATCCCGCGGACATCGTCTCCTTCGGTTTCCTGATCTCGGATCGCCAGGCCGGCCGCTTCCGGCTCGAGCTCGCCCGCATCGAAGCCTTCTGAATTCCTGAACCGGAACCGGCTCAGGCTCCGAGCAGCGCCGTCAGAACGGATGCGCGCACCCAGCTGAGGCCGGCGTGACGTCCCAGGGTGCTGCATCCAAGAACCACGGGGCGACGAATGCCCCCTTACAAGCGATCCAACACAAGTCCGATGGCATCACCACAAAGGAAGAGTTCCATGAATCTGAGCGTATCCTGTCTCCTAGTCGCCTCATTCGCCGCCGCGGGCGCAGTGCCCGGGGACGAGTGCTCGTCGTCGGCCAAGGCGAGCACCGCCGCGGTCCAGGCAAACGGCAAAAACATCGTCGACACAGCCGTGGCCGCGGTCTCCTTCAAGACACTCGCCGCGGCCCTCGACGCGGCCGGGCTCGTCGAAACCCTCAAGGGGAAGGGACCCTTCACGGTCTTCGCGCCCACGGACGCAGCCTTCGCGGCCCTGCCCGAGGGCACCCTGAAGAGCCTGCTCGAGCCCAAGAACAAGGGCACACTCCAGTCGATCCTGACCTACCACGTCGTACCCGGCTCGGTGGCTTCCGGGGACGTGGTCAAGCTCCGTGACGCGGTGACCCTCAACGGCCAGCGCGTCGACATCCGCGTCTCGGACGATGGCGTCGAAATCGACGCCGCCAAGGTGACCCAGGTGGACATCCGTTGCTCGAACGGCATCATCCACGTGCTCGACGCGGTGATCCTGCCGAGCACGAACGACATCGTCGTCACCGCGGTGAAGGCGGGCAAGTTCAAGACGCTGGCCACGGCGCTCGAGGCCGCCGGACTGGTCGAAGCCCTGAAGGGCAAGGGACCGTTCACGGTCTTCGCGCCCACCGACGAGGCCTTCGCCCGGCTCCCGGCCGGCACGCTCGAGAGCCTGCTCCTACCCAAAGGCAAGGAGCAACTGGCCGCCATCCTGAAGTACCACGTGGTTTCCGGGCGTGTCTTCTCCGACGCCGCCGCCAAGGGCGCCACGGTAGCAACGCTGCAGGGCGGCAGTCTGCGCACGCGCAGCGAGAACGGCCAGGTCTTCGTGAACGAGGCGCGCGTGGTCGGCGCCGACATCGACACCGCGAACGGTGTCGTACATGTGATCGATTCCGTCCTGCTGCCCAAGTAGGGAGCTCTGCCTGTGTGCGCGGGGGGTCGCTGGATCACCAGCGTCCCCCCGCATTCATTTCTGAGCTCGAGACGCCACATGCGGGCCACCCATCCGTTCGAGTGCGAACACCTGACCATGCCCTCGCGCTCGCTGAGTTGCGTGATCGGGACGAGGGGACCGAGTCCCCATGTCCGGGGCGATGAGCTTGCTGGTAGAGTCCTGCCCCCAAAGCGGGTGCCTGCGCTTCCGCCAGGCGTGTGGATTTCATATTCACCGTCGCGCGACGCCAGTGGAGTTCGCCCGGCTACACTGCCCGCTCGAGATCGGATGCGCGCTGCCCAGTCCAACACGGAGCTCCTCTTGCCGCGGGTCGCGCGCGGAGAAGCAGACGCGGTGCAAGCCTGCATCGCCCGCTACAGCGCGCTCGTGTGGTCGCTCGCCAAGCGGCTCTCGCGCGACGCGACGGCGCTGGAGGATCTGGTCCAGGAGATCTTCATCGACGTCTGGAAGAGCGCCGGGCGCTTCGATCCGAGCCAGGCTTCGGAGGCCACCTTCATCGCGACCATCGCCCGCCGCAGGGTGATCGATCGCCAGCGCCAGGCGGCGCGCACTCCCAAGCTCGAGGTCGTCGAGGAGGCCAGCGCGAGCCGGGAAGAACCCGGGTTTGCCCAGATCGACATGGGGGACGAGGCGCGTCGTGCGAGCGCGGCCCTCGCCCGGCTCAAGCCCGAGCAGCGCCGGCTGATCCTGATGGCCGTGGTCGAAGGCCTCACTCACGCAGAGATCGCGACCGTCACGGGCATCCCGCTCGGGACGGTCAAGAGCCACATCCGTCGCGGTCTGGAGCAAACCGCAGAGAGCCTGCGCCCCAGCGCTGGAGGAGAGCTCGCGTGAGCAAGCCCTTCGCCGAGTGGGACGAGCACACCCAGGAGCTGGCCGTGGAAGAGGTCACGCTGGGCCTCGCGCGCGGCGCGCGCGCGGAGCTGTTCGGGCGCATCAGCGCGGGCGATCTGGAAGCGCTCGAACAAAGCGCCGCGGCCCTGAACCTGGCTGGCCTGGGCCAGCTCGAGACACCCCCGGCCGCGCTCCTGCGTCGGCTCGAAGCCGACGCCCGCGCCCATTTCGGTCCCGCGGCGAAGCCTCCTGCGACCCCGTTCCACGCGGCCGAAGCGCGGCGTCCAAGGCGCTGGCTGTTGGCGACCACGGGCTGGCTCGCCGCGGCGGGCCTGCTCGCGGCGTTCTGGCTGCGCAGCCTCCCCGAGCGCGCGCAGGATTCCGCTACCCGCCGCGAGCTCCTGGTGGCCAGCGCACCCGACCTCGTGCGCGCGGAATGGGTTGCGAGCGCGGATCCGTTGGCGAGCGGCGTGCGCGGTGACGTCGTGTGGAGTAGCGCGCGCCAGGAGGGCTACATGCGCTTCCGGGACATCGCCCCAAACGACCCCCAGCGCAACCAGTACCAGCTGTGGATCTTCGACCAGACGCGCGACGAGTGGGAGGCGCGGCCCGTCGACGGCGGCGTCTTCGACATCGGTCGCGGCGCGGAGGTCGTCGTGCCCATCGACGCCAAGCTCGAGGTGCGCCAGGCGGCGCTGTTCGCGGTGACCCTGGAGCCCCCCGGCGGAGTCGTGGTCTCCCGGCGCGAGCACCTGCTCGCCACCGCAACGCCGTGATTCCCGACGCTGTGACCGAGCTCCTCGCGCTCTGCCCCACGACTCGGCTCTACGGAGCGACAGAAAAGCGCATGATGACTCTCAGCGCGGGCTCCGCCCGCAACCCAAACGCACCGCGGAGACACGGAGGGCGCGGAGCCTCGCGGAGGAGGAAGAATGGGCCTCCGGATCGTCGACTCTCGAAGAGCCGGGGCCCCGGAGGCCCCATCTTTTCTGATCTCTTCCTTCACGCTCTCCGCGT
>JANOGB010000034.1:0-8590 GCA_031413955.1 Planctomycetota bacterium
GAACGCCAGGTCTCGGGGGGATCGTTGAAAATTTGCTCCGACTCCGTACTCACGTCTCGGCGCTGCCGGTGTCGTGCGTGTGTCCACCGAGGTCCGGCCGCGCTTCCCGCCGGAGCAATGGAAGGCCTCCAGCGTCGACACGGGGAGGCCGCTTCCGCGCTCGAGGCGGGTGATCGCAGTCCTCGGAAGCGCGGCGACCCGCGTCGTACGGGACGCGAGTTCGGCGCGCACTTCGTCCACGCAGCAACAGCTCGTCACGATTCCTTCGTGCGGGCAACCGCATCCGTGCGCGCCACAGGCCGCGGCCGGGGACGCGCTGGACTCATTTGCGACGCCGGGCTCGTTGCCCACGCTGTCGCGCTCGCGCCTGTCACCCGCGCCGGAGAGCAGGACTAGGAACAGCGTGAAGCACGGCAGGAGGGCGAGTGCGCGACCGGGGGCCACTCTGCTCAGGCTAACACGGCGACCCGTCCTCAGCGCGGGAGGTACGGCGTCGGCGGCGGTCCCAGGAGCTCCTGCGGCAGGCTCTCGTCGGTGAGGCTTTCGAGGAAGGCGACCAGATCGGCCTCCTCATCGTCGCTCAGGCCCAGCGGCTGGATCAGCCGCTCGCTCGGGTTCTCGGGCGAGGCGTGCTCGAGGCGCGAGTAGAAGCGTACGACCTCGGCCAGGGTCGCGAACTGGCCCTCGTGCATGTAGGGCGCCGTGCGCGCGATGTTGCGCAGCGTGGGGGTTTTGAACTGCTTGCCGGTGTGGTTGTCGCGCACCAGGAGGCCGAGCTTGAGGCGGCCCGACTCGCCGCCGTCGTCCGCGTAGGGGCCGAGGGTGTTGAAGGGGTCCGTGCGCAGCCGGCGGACACCGAGCTTGCGCCCTGGATCGCCGCCCTCCTCGCCGACCGGGACGCGGTTGTCGTGGAACTCGAAGTCGGTGAAGTTCGGTCCGTCGTGGCAGAAGATGCAGCGCGCCTGGCCGACGAAAAGCCGGGCGCCGCGCTGCGCGCGCGCGGCGAGTGCGGAGAGCTTCGAGCTGTCGTTCTCGCGCAGCCCCTCCACGAAGCGATCGAAGGGCGAAGCGTGCGACACGAGCTGGCGCTCGAAGGCGGCGAGCGCCTTGCCCACGCCGGTGAAGGCGCGCGTCACGGCTTCCTGGTCTTCGGCCGACAGCGTGGCCCAGGCAAGCGCGTGCGGATGCTCGGGTTCCGCCGGCACCGGCCGGCCCGCGCGCGGGAAACGCCGCGTGTCGTCGAGCGCGGGCAGCTCACCGAACACCTCGCGCCAGGCACGCACCAAGCCCGGGTCCGCGGCGATCACGTGCAGGATCGCCAGGCGGCTCGTGCCGTGCTCGCGCTCGTCCTCGAGCGGCCCGAGGGCCTGCGACCACAGCGAGTCCTTGCGGCCGTCCCAGAAGAACCAGCGGTTGTGGGCCACGTTCCACAGCGTCATCGTGTGGCGCGGCAGGCCGGAGATCCCGCTGGCGAGCGCCTTGCCGTCGGTCCAGCTCTTGGCGGGCACGTGACAGGTCGCGCACGAGATCGACCCGTCCGCGGAGAGCCGCGCGTCGAAGAACAGCGCCTGGCCGAGCCGCGCCGCGGCTGCGCTCTCGAAGACCGCGTTGGTCGGGTCGCGCGGAGGCTCGGGCACGGGCGAGAGCTCGAGCAGGACAGCGCGCTCCTCGGCCGCGAAGGCGAGCGGGGCCGTGTCGGGCGCTTGCCGGGCTGCGGCCGTGAGGCAGAAGAGGACGAGCGCCGTGCTCATTCCGTGTCTACAGATCCAGCGCGCACTCCGCCGTCTCCGAGAGGTTGCCTTCCAGGACCTCGAAAAAGAGCTGCCAGTGCCCGCGCATGTGCAGCAGCATGCCCTCGACCCGGAACGATCCGTCCGCGCGCATCTCCGCACGCGGTTGACGCAGCATCCCGTGACCGTGATCGGGCATCCATGCGCTCACGGTGAGCTGCGCTTCCCGCGCCGGCTGGCCGTCCCGCAGGACCCACGCCTCGAGCTCGAAGTCCTCGTTGCGCGGCACGCTGCCCGTGAGCGAACGCCAGCAGACGAGGAATTTTCCGGCGCGGCTCGGGACGCGCGTCCAGGTGGGATCGCTGAAGTCCGGCAGGGTAGCGGCGGCTTCGGGAGGATCTGGCGCAAGGCTCGGTTCGTACTCCTGCGTAGCGACGCCCGAGCCGAGGTCCGAGGGAGCGAGCGTGCGCGACACCTGCGCGCGTTCGGGGCCACACGCACAGCCCTCGCGGAGGCTCTTCGACCCGAGACATGCCCCGAACACGACCAGGAGGACGAGGATCGGGGCCAGGCCGGGAACGCGGCGCATCGAGCGCTCATCATAGGCTTGGAGTCCCTGTCCGCTCGCCGAGAAGGTTCGCCTCATCCTGACAGGGACTCTTACCGAAAAAAGCGTCACCCTCGGCGGGCCTGTATGGTCTCGTTAGGTCGTCCACCGCGCGGCCCTTGCCCGCGCTCGAACCCCTGCTCCGCCTCTCGAGAGGCGTCACCCTCGATGCTCACCTCCGCGCTGTTCCTTTCCCTGCTCCAGCCCGCGCCCCAGGCGGATCGTCCGTTCGCTCTCATGCTCGGCGATCCCGCGCCCGCGATCCAGGTCGCGGAGTGGGTGCAGGGCAAGCCCGTCTCGCGCTTCGAGCCCGGCCAGCTCTACGTGGTCGAGTTCTGGGCGACATGGTGCGGGCCCTGCAAGGTCGCGATCCCGCACCTGAACGAGCTCGCCCGGCAATACGCCGGCGGCGCGGGCCAGGTTGCCGTGCAGTTCGTCGGCGTCAGCGTGTGGGAGAACATCAGCGAGGACGAGCCCTACTGGGTCCCGAAGTTCGTGCAGGAGATGGGCGACAAGATGACCTACACCGTCGCCGCCGATCTCGTGCAGGCGAGCAAGGAGCCCGGGCTCATGGCCAAGGGTTGGATGGAGGCCGCCGGTCAGAGGGGGATCCCGACGGCCTTCATCGTGGACCGCGCGGGCCGGGTCGCCTGGATCGGGAGTCCGTTCGCGATCGACAAGCCGCTGGCCGACATCGTCGCCGGCAAGTGGGACATCGAGGCCGCGGCCAAGAAGTACGCGCTCGACATGCGTCTGGAGGGAGTCACCGCCAAGCTCCGCAAGGAGATCACCCGGTCCAAGAAGGAGAAGGACTTCGCCAGCGCGCTCCGTCTGCTCGACGAAGCCGTCGCGCAGGAGGCTGCGCTCGAGGCCGCGTTCGGCCTCGAGAAGTACTTCCTCATGCTGGAGCTGCAGCGCTCGGGCGAGGCCGCGACCTACGGCCAGCGGCTCGTGTCCCAGGTCCTGGCGGACAACCCCAGTCAGCTCAATTATCTGGCCTGGACGATCGTCGACCCGCAGGGCAAGTGGAAGTCGGGTGACTACGCTCTGGCCGTGCAGGCCGCCGAGCGCGCCGTCATGCTGCTCGAGGAAAAGGACGCCTCCATCCTGGACACCCTCGGCCTGGCGCTCTTCAAGGCCGGCCAGGTTGCGCGCGCGATCGAGGTCCAGGAGAAGGCCGTGGCGCTCGTCACGGGTGTGAAGGAGATGAAGGAGATCGAGATCGAGCTGCGCGGTCGCCTGGACGAGTTCAAGAACGCGAGCAGGACCGCCAAGAAGAGCCTCTGATCAGCCGGGAGCGCCAGGCTCCAGCCTGGCTCTTCCTCTCCTCTTCAGAACCGAGAGCGGAATAGAGCCGGGCTGGAGCCCGGCGCTCCCGGCTGAAGACTGCGCCACCCCGCACTCGAACCTCGCCATGCCCACGCTACTTTCCTTCGTCGCATTGCTCGCGCTCGCCCCGCAGGAGGTCCGCGCGCTGCGCGTCGCGCGCCTGCTCGATGTCGAGTCGGGCCGCATCCTCGAGAACGCGACCGTGCTGATCGGAGGCGAGCGCATCCTGGCCGTGAACCCGAAGGAGGTCCCGGCCGGCGCGGAAGTGCTCGATCTCGGCGAGCGCACGCTGCTCCCCGGCCTGATCGATTGCCACACGCACCTGAACAGCGACCTCGAAGGCGAGTGGATCCGGCGCGAGGTGCTCGAGACCGCGGCCGACGCCGCGCTGCGCGGGGCGAAGAACGCGCGCGTCACGCTGTTGGCCGGCTTCACGACCGTGCGCGACGTGGGCGCGGGCGGCTTCGCCGACGTTTCACTGATGAAGGCCATCGACGCCGGCTGGATCCTCGGCCCGCGCATGTTCCCCGCCGGCCACGCGATCGGCATCACCGGTGGCCACGCCGACACGACCGGCTACATTCCGGGCGTGCTCGAGCGCGGCATCGAGAGCGGGATTGCCGACGGCGTCGACGAGGTCGTCGCGGCCGTGCGCTACCAGATCAAGCACGGCGCCAAGGTGATCAAGACCTGCGCCACGGCCGGCGTGCTCTCCTTCGAGGGCCCGGTCGGCGCGCAGCAGTACTCCGCAGAGGAGCTCCTCGCGCTCGTGACCGAGGCCCATCGCCACGGCCTCAAGGTCGCCGCACACGCGCATGGCAACGCGGGCATCCAGGCCGCCGTGCGCGCGGGCGTCGATTCGATCGAGCACGGTTCCGAGCTCGACGACGAGGCCATCGCGCTGATGAAGCAGCATGGCACCTACCTCGTGCCGACCGACTACCTGACCGAGGCGATCGACATGGCGATTCTCCCGCCGCAGATCCGCAAGAAGGCCGAGGCCGTGCTCCCGCTCGCCCAGGCGAGCCACGCCAAGGCCATCGCCGCCGGCGTCAAGATCGCCTACGGCACGGACTCCGGCGTCTACCCGCACGGCCTGAACGCGTGCGAGTTCGCGACGCTCGTGCGCCGCGGCATGCAGCCGCTCGACGCCATCCGTTCGGCGACGGTCAACGCTTGCGACCTCATCGGCGTCACCGACCGCGGTACGATCGCGCCCGGGAAGCTCGCGGACCTGATCGCCGTGCCGGGCAATCCGCTGAACGACGTGACCGTGCTGCAGAGGGTCGAGTTCGTCATGAAGGGCGGCGCGATCGTCAAGCGGCCGTGAGCACGCTTCCGATCCTCCAACACGCCAACCGAGCAGGAACGACTTGCAGCTGGAACCCGCCGAGCTCACGCGCCTGATCGTCGGGGGCGAGGGCAAGAACCTCGAGTTCAAGCGCGGGCTGCCCGGCGACGCGAAGGTCGCACGCACCCTGTGCGCCTTTGCCAACACGCGCGGCGGGCTGCTGTTGATCGGAGTCGGGGATCGGCGCGAGATCGTCGGCGCCCCGCGGCCGCGCGAGACCATGGAGCACTTGCGCGCCGTGGGGCTCGAGCGCTTGGAGCCGGAGCTGACGGTCCAGGTCGGCACGGTCCAGCTCGCCGAGCGGACCGTCGTGTGGTGCTCGGTGCCGCTCTCGCCGCACCGGCCGCATGCGGCCATCGACGACGAGGGCGAGCCAGAGCTCGTGGTGCGCGTCGGCGCGAGCAACCGCCGCGCGACGGGCGCCACGCTGGGCGCGATCCGCGCGAACTACAACTCCGGCGCGAAGCTGAACGACTTGCAGCGCCAGATCATGGCCTGGGTCTCAGAGCAGGATGGTGTCGTCACCGTGGCGGACTTTGCGCACGCGCACAACGTGGGGGCGCAACGTGCTCGCAAGGCCTTCACGCACCTCGAGCTGGCGGGCCGGCTCGTAGGCCACGGCTCGGGCTCGCGGCGCGAGTACGCCCTGCCCTGAACGTGCGGCGTGCGCTGGATCCCGTCCCTCCTGCCAAAGGGCGCTCCTGGAAGTACCCTCGAGCCATGCGCTCGCGCAACGAACTTCGGCGCGCCTTCGGCCCCGGCCTCCTCGCCTGGCTGCTCTCGTCCTGCCTCTCGATCGGCACGATCGCGGGCTATCGGCCGAGCGGCTCGGGCAGCGCCACCGGCCCGCCGCCTTCCCTCCAGGGCGATACGTGGACGATTCCGCTGCCCCACGGCGCGGCCGTGCTCGTCCTGGCTTCACGCACAGACGTGTACCCGACGCCCTTCGAGCAGATCACCCTGGACGTGAGCCTGCTGGTGCCCGACGGGGTCACCGTGCAGTTTCTCGCGACGGAACTCGAGCTCGCGTCGCCCGAGTGGCCCTCGCCGAGGTTCGTGCGCATCGCCTGCATCGAGGACTGGACCGGCGAGGATCCAGACGCGCGCGTCCATGCCGCGGACTCTCTGCTGCGGGGTTCGGCGAAGACCCACGTCTCACCCGGCTTCGGCCTCTCCCTGGTCCGCGCGGGACCGCGTTCGCAGACCGGGATCCCCGCAGTCGCCGCCTTCGAGCTCCAGCTCCCCGGCCTGCGCGTCGAGGGCAAGACGATCGTGCCCGCCTCGATCCGCTTCGAGGCCTACGAACGCTTTGGCGTCCGCCTCGCGCGGGACTGACGTCCACGGGCGAAAGAACCGACGCTTACCGAACCGAACGATCAGTGCCCGGCGAGGGCGATGGGCGCCTTCGGCAGCACCGCGGACAGCAGCAGGCCGAAGCCGCCCGGCGGCGCTCCGGTCCGCGTGCACTCCTCGCGCGCGCGCTCGGCCTGGCGCAGCACGTCCTCGAGCGCGGCCGGATCGGGACCGTGCGGCACCACCACCGTCGCGCAGCCCACGCTCGCGTTGCCCGAGTCGTCCCGCGCGCTCACGACGCACAGGTAGACGCGTCCATCGCCCGCTTCGTCGCGCTCGGCCCGCAAGAGGAGCCCACCTTGCCGATCGAGGACCGCATCCAGGTCGCGGCGGCGCGGCGAGGGTTCGTCGCCGAAGACGCGCAGCTCGAGCTCCGGAGCCGGATCGCAGGCGTCGCTCGCCAGCGCCTGGAGGCCGACCGCGAGCAGGCGCCCGTCCGTGGCCTCGAGGCGCCCGCGCCCCAGCTCGAGCCCGAGGGCGGGCGCGCGCGTGTCCACGACGGCGACCGCGATCGCGCGCGAGCTCTCGTTGCCGCACCGATCCCGCGCGCTGAAGACGACCGCCAGCGGCTGGCCGAGGCTCAGGAACGCGGGCGCTTCGTGCGCGAGCGTCGGCGCGGGGTCCAGGTCGTCGAGCACGCCCACCAGCGCCAGCGCCGCGCTCACGAGCGCATCGTCGCCGGCCAGCCCGCCCGGGACCGGGCACTCGATGCGCAGCTCCTCCGGCCCGAGGATCGACGGACCGCCGGCGTCGAGGCCGCACAGCGTGCGGAACAGGTTGACGCGCCCGTGCCCGAATTGATCGTCGCGTCCAGGGGGATCCGAGGCCGGCGGTCCGACCTGGTCCTCGGCCCCCGCCACGAGCAACGCGCGGATCTCCTGGTGCGTGAGCGCGGGCTCGAGCGAGAGCGCCACGGCCGCGATGCCCGTCGCCACCGGAGTCGCCGCCGAGCAGCCCGAGAAGAGGGTCCAGGAGTCGAACGGCTCGCGTAGAGTCGCCGGCACCCGGTCGCCCGGGGCCACGAGATCGAGGCGCGAGCCGGTGCCCGAGAAAACTGCGCGCCGGTCGAGGTGCGTGGTGGCGCCGATCGAGATCGTGAGCGGCGATCGTCCGGGGAACGACTGATTCGCGTCGCCGATCCCGCCGTTCCCGGCGCACGCGATCAGCACGCAGCCCGCGTCGCGCGCGTACTGGAGCGCCGCCACCAGACCCTGCGTCGCGGGGTAGTTGATCAGGCTCATGTTGATCACGTCGGCGCCGGCGTCGGCCGCGAAAACGAGCCCCTGGGCGAAGTCGAAGCTCGTGCCGCCGTTGTTCCGGTCGAGGATCTTGACCGGCAGCAGCAGGCAGCCGTGATCCACGCCGGCCAGACCGAAGGCGTTGTCGGCGTTGGCCGCCAGGATGCCGGTCACGAGCGTGCCGTGGCCGTGGTCGTCCTGCGGGTCGTCGTCCTCGTTGACGAAATCGCGGCCGGGCAGGACGCGGCCTTCGAACTCGGGATGGGAGGGGGCGAGCCCCGAATCGAGCACGGCCACGACCACCCGCGCCGAACCGCGCGCGAGCTCCCAGCCGCGCACGGCCTCGATGTCGGCCCCGCTCGTTCCGCCCGTCTGCCCGCGGTTGTCGAGGTGCCACTGCTGCGCGAAGAAGGTGTCGTTCACGACGAAGCCGCCGCCCTCGCCCCAGCCGTTGGGCTCCACATGGTCCACGCCGGGGAGCCGTGCGAGGCGCGCCACGGCCGCCTCGACGCCGGCGGCGTCGGGCAACGCGACGCGCAATAGCCCGAGCGCCGGCAGCTCCTCGAGCAGGCGCCCGCCGCCCAGCGCGAGGAACGCCTCGATTCCCGGGCGGTCGAGCGCTCGCCGCACCGAGACGATCACGTCGTGCGGCGCAAGAGTCGCTCGCTGCGGAGTCGCAGGAGCGCTCGTGGCCAGCAGGACGACGACGGTGAGGACGAGGGCGCGCGGGAAGGACATGGCTCTCGCTCCTTGGACTCCTTGGAAGGGCACTGTTTCCGGCCGATTAGCCTAGCAGCCAAGGCGCGCCGCCGACGCGACTTCGATGCAAGTCTCGAAAAAGGGCTCTCCTGTAGGTTTAGTGGAAGCAGGAACGGCCTTGCCGCATGAGCCGAGCGCCCCGAGAACCCCTTGGAAGGGGGGAAACGCCACGCTGGGGCACCTCGAGGATGCGCCAGGACGGCCGAATCCTTGAGGATTCCGT
>JANOGB010000035.1:0-36324 GCA_031413955.1 Planctomycetota bacterium
CGAGGAGCCCGTTCCCGCGCGCGATCTCGAGCGCGTGCGCGACGTCGAGCGGGTCGCTGCAGTGGAAGAAGACCGTGTAGCGCCCTTCCAGCAGCTCGAGCAGTGGCGCGTAACGCTCTTCGAGCGCACCGCGCGGAATGAGCTCGAGATCCGCGACCTTCCAGCCGGTGCTGTTCATGGGCCGTCCCTGGGCCTTCTCGGCCTCGAGGTCCCGCCCCTGGAACAGCGCCTCGCGCTTGGCGTAGCCCTGCTCGTCCTTCTCTTTCTCGACCAGGTCCTCGAGGTAGTGCCTCAGGTCCTCGAAGGCGAAGCGCAGGGCCTGTATCTGGGTCGCACGCGACTTGCCGCTCTTGGGTCGCGCCGAGAGCTTCATGCCGAACAGCGGGCGCACGGCCATCTGCTCGACCGTCATGCCGACGGGCCGCACGATCATGCCGCGCCCACCGATCACGCAGTTGGCGCCTTGCTGCACGTTCACCGTGGTCAGCCCGTAGCGCAGGCAGTCCTCGAAGAAGTAGGCCACCGGGTCGATCGAGTCGCGGATGTCGAGGAACGGCGCGACGTCGATGTTCTCGTTCTGCCGGTCCATGCCCTGCGAGGTGTGCGCCTCGACGAAGCCGGGGAAGGCCACGAAGTCCGGACCGCCGAGCACGGTCGCGTCCCAGGGCTTCTCGACCTCGTCGGTCTTGCCCACGGCCACGATGCGCCCGCCCTCGATCACGATGCGGCCGTCCTCGATGTCGGGCCCGGCCTGGGTGATGATGCGGCCGGCCTCGATCACCAGCTTGCCGTTCGTCTGGGCGAACGAGCCCAGGCCCAGGGCGGCCAGGAGCGGGACGAGGAGAACCGTGCGGACGAGCGCAGAGACGAGGTTTTTCATGTTCAACGCGGCGACTGGGACTGGTTGCCGCTCGAGCGTGGATCGAGGACGAGCTGGCCGTCGAGCAGCACGCCGATGACGCGCGAGGTCGGCTCGAAAGGCGTTCCGCTCCACAGCACGAGGTCGGCGTCCTTGCCCGCCTCGAGGGAACCGACGCGCTCCTCGACCCCCACCATGCGCGCGGGCGTGAGCGTCACTGCCGCCAGAGCGGCCTCGAACGAGAGGCCCCCGCGCTGGGCGAGACCGGCCTGATCGGACAGGCGCGCGCCGACCGTGCGCTGGCCGTGACCCGAGAGCGCGAAGGGCACGCCGAGGTCGTAGAGCTCCCGGGCGGCGTCGAGCGGGAGGAAGTAGCTGTCGTTGACGAACCCGTCCTCGTGCCGGCCGTCGGGGGAGAACGGCGGCAGCACCACGGCGACTCCCGAGCGCACGAGGAGCGCAGGCTCGCGCCAGGCCTCGATCGCGTAGTCGAGGATCACGCGCGGGATGCCGAATTCCTCCTGCAGATAGATGGCGGTGCGCACGTCCTGGGTGGCCTTGGCCTGGATCGAGAGCGGCAGCTCACCCTTCAAGACGCGGCGCAGGACTTCCTGGTCGGCCGTTTGTCCGGCGTCGGCTGCGCCCTCCTCCTGGAGGGTGTCGTAGAAGGCCTTGCGGAACACCCACTCGACACCCATGCGCGTGGTCGGGCGGCGGAAGTAGAAGCTCTGCGGCTCGACGAAGCGCGGCGCGCTGTTGCCCGAGCTCGGTTGGCTGCCGATCGCCCCGCGCAGCACGGCATCGGCGCGCACCAGGCGCGCCGCGAGCGTGGGCGGCCCGCCGGTCTTGAGCACGACCCCCAGGCCGCCGATCACGTCGAAGTCGGCCGGCAGCGCCAGGGCCGTGGTCACGCCGCTGCGCAGCTCGCGCTGCCACTGGAACGAGAACAAGTCGAGCGCGTCGGCCACCGAGAGGCGCGCCGTGGTTTCGCTCGATTGTTCGACCGAGAGGTGCCCCGTGTCGATCTGCACCGAGAGGTCGATCAGCCCCGGCGTGACCGCGGCGCACTCCAGAACCTCCCCGCCGCTCCCGCCCTTGCCGACCGCCGTGATCTTCTTCTTCCCGACGAGCACCACGCCGTTCTCGATCGGCGGGCCGGATACGGGGTACACGACGGCGGCGCGAATCGTCCACTCGTCGTCGCTCGGGAAAGCGACCGCGGAGGGCGTGAGGAGCGAACTCGAGAGGACGGCGCCTGCGAGGAAGATCAGCATGTCGATCAGCGCTCCGATTCCGCGGCCCAGGCGCGCTTGCCGTCGACGTAGACCGCGACCACGTGGCTCGAGAGATCGAGCGGATCGCCGCTCCACAGCACGAAGTCGGCTTCCTGGCCAGGCGCGAGCGTGCCGATCGATTTCGCGCCGGCGAGGCGCGCGGCATCCTCGGTGAGTGCCTTCCACACCGCCTCGCGCGGGGCACCGGCCCAGAGTGCCCGGGCGGCGGACAGGCGCAGCTCCTCCGGCGCGTTCTCGGGCGCATCCAGCGCGAAGGCCACCGGCACGCCGGCCTCGGCGAGGAGCTTCACGCTCTCCAGCGAGGCGCGCGTCTGCCGGGCCGAATAGGGTCCGACGATCACGCCCAGTTCGCTCGAGCGAAGGGCAGCGAGCACGTCTGGATCCCCCGCGAGTGGCGCACCGCGGATCGCACCCCGCAGGCCGTGCTCCTGCGCGAACTGCGCCGCCCGCAGCACCTCGTGGCGGTCCCAGGCCTGGATCGTCACCGGCAGCTCCTTGCGCTTGGCTCGTCCAAAGACGCCCTGGCCGCGAGTGAAGAGCTGCTCGAGCATGGCGACGGCCCCGGCGTAGCTCGTGGGCTCGCGCGTGCCGTGCAGCGTGCGCGAAGTCGTCTCGGGCCCGCCGTCGGGTTCGGCCATGAGCCCGGACTCGGTCCCCGGGACGCCGAAGAAGAACCCACCCTGGACGGTCGAGCGCCCGAGGGCCGATCCTGTGAGCGACAAGGCCAGCGCGGCTTCCGGCTCGAGCACGCGCCCGCCGGCCGTCTTGACCACGCACGCGAGCCCCCCCACGAGGTTGCCGGGCCCGGGCGCGAACCCGAGCGCGGTGATGCCGGTGGAGAGCGCGCGCGCGAAGTCCGAGCTGGTGGGATCGACGGCATGCGCGGCGCGCGCCTGGCCCAGGACCGAGCGCGTATCGTCCTGCAGCTCGTCGGCCGCTCCGCTCTGCGTACGGCAGGCGACGAGCCCGGCCGTCACGATCCCGTCGTGCCGGATCCAGGGCTGAGCGGAATCGAGGTCGCGTGCACTGCCGATGGAGCGGATGCGACCGTCGGCAACGACCAGCAGGCCGTCCGGAATGTGCTTTCCTGCGGCGGTCCACAGTTCCCTGGCCTGGACCTGGAGCACGCGCTCGGCGGGCACCGGGTCGCTCGGACTCCCTCCGAACAACGGCGCCAGAGCAGCGAGAACCGGGAGACCGGAGGCGAGCAGGAGCCTCACTGCACCACTACCTCTCCGCGCGAGATCACGAAGCGCAGATTGGCGCTCGTGTCGAGCGGATCCCCGTCGAAGACCAGCACGTCGGCGGACTGCCCGCGCTCGAGTGCGCCCAGTTGCCCGGCCGCGTCGAAGACTTGCGCGGGAACCGTGGTGATGGCCGCGAGCGCAGCCTCGCGCTCCATGCCATGGCCGACGGCCAGCCCGGCGAGGAAGCGCAGCTCGCGGGAGTCACGGCCGCCCCCGCTGCCGATCAGGACGCGCACGCCGGCGCGCGCCAGCGCACCCGCGAGCGCGGGATCATGGGCCTGGTATTCGTCGGCGCGTGGGGAGCCCATCGGGGCAGGCCACAGGATGACGGGAATGGAGCGCTCGACGAGCTCCTCGGCGAAGGACAAGGCCTCGGTCCCTCCTGCGATCACGAGCCGCAGGCGATCGAAGGGCTCGGTCTTCTCGAGCAGGCGCCGGATCTCGCTCGCGCGGTGCACCTCGACCACCAGTGGCATCTCGCCGTCGACGGTGCGAGCCAGGGCCTCGTCGTCCGGGTCGGGGCGGACCTTGCGCGGCTTCTTGTCCTCCTTGAACTTCTTCTCCTTGAACTCCTTGGCCTTCTCCTTGGCTTCTTTTTCCTCCTTCTCGCGGTCCTTCTTGGCCTTCTTGAAGTCCTTCTCGAGCTCGGTGGTCTTCTCGAGATTGGCCTTGGACCACTTCTCGAGCTCGATCCGGAACTCCACCTGGGATTCCCGGTAACGGCGGCCCTTGTCCAGGGCGCCCACCAGTCGGTCGACCTCGGCGATCCGGTCGAAGACGTCGGGGGCCCGGCCGCCGCGCGTGACGCCCACGCTGCCCGCGACGCAGGCGTCCTCGAGCACGACGTCGGTCCGGGCGGAATCGCTGGTGTGTACCAGCGCCCCAATGCCCGCGAACGGGGCATTCCGGCCGATCTGGACCCGGGCCGCGGTCACGCCCGCACGCAGCGCTTCCCGGCGTTCGACCGGGAGGGCCCAGGGGTTGAGCGCGTCGACGGTCCGCGTCGCAGGCGTGGCCCCGAGCTCCATGGCGCTGGAGGGATCGAGTCCGAGGCTGGACCAGGAGTCGACGAACCCCGCGCAGGCCACCGCTCCCTCGATCACGCGCGCGCCTGCGGGGATCGGGAGGTCCTTGCCGATGGCGACGATCACACCCCGCTCGATGAGGATGGTTCCGTCCGCCAGCTCCTCTCCGGGGCGGAGGATGACCCGGCGGGCCCGGACCGCGACGCTGAGCTCGGTTGCGGGCAGAGAGAATGACGCAGGAATTCGGAGGTCACTCGCCGTGCAGAGAGGGAGAGTGAGGAACAGACCTGCCAGCATCGCTCTCCGGGGTCGCTAGGGGGGTTGCCGCGCGCACCGATGAGGGCCGAGCGCAGGCGGCGGGGCGCAGGAATGATAGGGAGGCGGCACAGGAGCCGCCAGGGAACGGGGTCGGGAGGGGGTGTTGGGTCTCAGCACAACGGCCAGGTCCTGGTCAGCGCGTATTGTTTCCGGCTTGACGCGCTCTTTTCGATCTAACCCCGTTCGCGGATCCCGAGTCGGCGGCTCGACGGCCCCATGGGTTTGACCGGGGACGGCTCGCGGAATCTGTTGATGGATCCCGGGTTCTGGCGGCCTCGGCTCGAGCGCCTCGAACGCGAGCCGCGCAAGCTGGCGGTCTTCCCGAGGCCAGACCTGTCCCGACCGGGCATCGACGTCATCGAGCTGCGCCTCCGGGCTCACGACGGGGCACGGCTCACGGCCCTCCTGGCGCGCTCGGCCTTCGCCGAGAGGGGCCTCGTGGTCCGGCTGCGGACGTGCCCTGACCCCGACGGTACGGAGCTCGATTTCTCGGCGGTCGAAGAGGGCGGAACCGACCTCGTCTTCCAGTACCCTCCGGACAGGCGGCTCGAAGACCGCGTGCTCGACGTCCTGCGCATCGTGGCCGCAGCTTGTTCGGTCGAGAGCGTCGATTGTGGCAAGGTGCGCTTCCAGCCGAGCGACTCCTGCCCGCAGGACGAGTTCGTGATCGTCCAGCTCCTGCGTGATATGGGCTTGATCGCCAAGCCGCCCGCGGCTTGATCTATCCTGCGGGCCGTGGGTCCCGCTCGACGAAGCCCCCTGCGCGTGCGCGAGTTCGCCGCCGTCCTGGACCACACCTTGCTCGCGCCAGAGGCGACGCCCGAGGACATCCTGCGCCTGTGCGCCGAGGCCCGCGAACACGGCTTCGCTGCGGTGTGCGTCAATGGCTCTCACGTGCTCCGTGCCGTTCAGCGTCTGGATGGCTCCCCCGTGAGGGTCTGCGCCGTGGTCGGATTCCCGCTGGGTGCCGGAGACCCGCGCGCCAAGGGCCACGAAGCGCGTCTCGCGCTCGAGAGCGGTGCGCGCGAGCTCGACATGGTGCTCCAGGTCGGCGCTCTGCGCGCGGGTGAGCACGCGTTCGTCGTCCAGGACATCGAGGCCGTGGTCACGGTCGCGCGCTCGGGTCGCGCGCTGGTCAAGGTCATCCTCGAGACCGGACTGCTCACCCGCGAGCAGATCGTCAGCGCCTGCCGCTTGACGGAAGAGGCCGGCGCCGACTTCGTCAAGACCAGCACCGGCTTCGGGCCTCGTGGCGCGTCACGCGAGGACGTCGAGCTGCTGCGCTCGTGCGTCGGGTCGCGACTCGGCATCAAGGCCGCGGGCGGCATCCGTACGGCGAGCTTCGCGCGCGAGCTCCTGGAGGCTGGGGCCACGCGCCTCGGGGCCTCTGCCTCGGTAGCGCTGGTCCGCGAGATCGAGCGGGAGGCCCTGGAGATCGAGCCTGCCGCTCACGAGCCTTGAGTCGATTCAGCGCGTCAAGCTGGGTGCCCAGAGGGGCGCCACGCGCTCGAGCATCCGGCCGAGCTTCTCCGTCGAACGGCGCATGACCGAGAGCACGTCCTCGTGCTGCAGGGGGTCGAGTCCGAGTCCCGCGGCCGGATTGGCGATGCACGAGAGCGCCACGACCCGCAGTCCGGCCGCATGACCCGCGCTGGCCTCGGCCACGGTGCTCATGCCCACGGCGTGCGCGCCGAGCGCGCGCAGGGCCCGGATCTCGGCTGGAGTCTCGTAGGAAGGCCCGAGCATGGCGGCGTAGATTCCGCGCTCGAGCGGCACGCGCACTTCTCGCGCGGCTCGCCCGAGGAGCTCGCAGAGCTCCGCGTCGTAAGGACCTGCGCGCCTGCCTTCGCCGGCGAAGAGTGCACTCCTGCCCTGCAGGTTCAGGTGATCCGTGAGGCAGACGAGCGTCCCGGGTGGCCAGTCGGGCACGAGCCCGCCGGCAGCATTGGTGAGCACGAGCGCGCGGACCCCGAGGCGCGCGAAGGCACGCACGGCGCGGGTCGCCTCGAACGGGCTGCGACCCTCGTACAGGTGTACGCGCCCGCTCTGCACGATCACGGGCACGCCGCCGAGCTCGCCGAGCACGATCTCGCCCCCATGCCCTTTCACGCGCGTGCGCGGCAAGTGCTCGAGCTCGCTGCCCGGGATCACGCTGCGCGCCGTGAGCCTCTCGGTCAGCATCCCCAGGCCCGAACCGAGCACGATCGCGAGTCGTCGGCCACCGGCGCCGCGCGCGGCCAGCTCGTCGGCCAAGGCTTCGGCCTCGCGCACGTGCTGCTCGCGCCGCACGGAGACCGAGGTCATCGCGGCCTTGCCTTCCATGGCGGGGATGAGACCCGCGCGCAACCGGACCGGCAAGTACCCCTTCGGCTTCTAGAATGCGGCCATGCACGAGCTGCTCCTACCCCAGAGCCTCTCGCGCGCGGAAGCGGTGGATCGTTGCCGGCGCTACCTCGCCACGCGCATCCGCCGCTTTCGTCTGGCGCAAGGCTTCCTGCCCCGTGACGGGCGCGACGATTTCATCGCGCTCCTGGCCTGGCAGCGGCTCGGGCGCGAGCTCGCCGCCCGGACCGATGGTTTCGAGCGGCGGCGCGGCCTGAAGGAACTCGCGCACGAGCTCGAAGGGGCGTTGAGCGAGCGCGCCCGCAGTCCGGCCGGGATCGCGCTCTCCTTCGCGATCCGACGCCACGAACTGCCCGAGGAGCTCTTGCGCCGGCCGCTGCTCGAGTGGAAGCGCGACGAAACGCTCGCCACGTTCACGACGCGCGAGGCCTTGCTCGCACACGCGCGGGCACTGGCCGTGCCCGAGGGTCGCTTGCTGCTGCGCCTGGCCGCCAAGCAGAGTCCTCGCAACGAGGCCCTGGCCGATGCGCTCGCGATCGGGATCCAGCTCACGGCCTGGCTGGCCGACCTGGCCGGTGAGCTCGAGCGCGGACGGCTGCGGATCCCGATCGAGGACTTGACCCGCGGGGGGCTCGAGCTCGGCGCGGTACTCGCCGGGCGCGATCCCTCCGGCCTGGCGCGCACCGTCGCCTCGCACGTGGCCTGGACGCGCACGTTCTACGCCAAGGGCTGGGACTTGTGCCGCGAGCTCGGCCCCTGGTACGGACGCGAGCTGGCCTTCGTCCTGCGCTGGCACGCGGCCACGCTCTCGGCGCTGGAACAGGCGCGCTTCGACGCCCTGCGCGGCCCGCCGCCATCCGGATGGCTGCGGCTCCTGGCCTGCGCGAGCGCGAGTCTCGCCTCTTCCGCTACGCCGCGGCTGACCTGAACCGGCGCGCTCGGAGTTGCGCTAGGGTATGCGATTCCCCTTTCACCAAGCACATGCAGACAGCCACTCGCGCGCGCGTCGAAGCGCTCACGGCCCACTTTCCTCACTGGCAGAAGACCGGCGACCTGATCGACCAGTGCATCGATCTGATGCTCAATCTGCGCCAGAGCGGCCACCCGGGCGGCTCGCGTTCGAAGGTGCCGATGCTGGTCAGTGCGACTCTCGGGGCGGGCATGCGCTGGGACATCCGCCATCCGCAGAAGGCCTTCGGCGATCGCTTCGTGCTCGTGGCGGGGCACTGCTGCCCGGTCGTCTACGCGCTGCTGGCCGTCTACAACGAGGCCCTGCGCATCCGCCACGAGCGCACGCGCGATGCGCGCTTCCTGGTGCCGAACGCGGCCGAGCGCGCGCTCTTCTGGGAAGAGCTCCTGTGGTTACGCCACAACGGCCATCTGCCCGGCCACGCCGAGATGGAGGGCAACACGCTCTTCTTCAAGTTCAACACCGGACCCTCGGGTCACGGCATGCCGGCCGCGGTGGGCGAGGCCCTGGCGCTCAAGCACGCCGGCGCGAGCGAAGTGCGCGTCTTCGCGGTCGAGGGCGAGGGCGGCCACACCGCCGGCGCGCACCACGAATCCAAGAACTCGGCCTACGGCCTCGGGCTCGACAACCTGATCGTGCTCTTCGACTGGAACGATCACGGCATCGATCCCAACGCGAACTCCAGCGTCGTGCACGGCGAGCCGCGCACCTGGTACGAACCCTACGGCTGGCGCGTGGCGGGCACGAAGAAGGGCGAGGACTACGGCGAGATCGTGCGCGCGCTGTCGAGCGTGGTGCACGACGCCGGAGCCGCCGGCCGGCCCGGCATGGCGTGGTTCCAGACGCGCAAGGGCCGCGGCTACCACAAGTTCGACTATCACTCGCACGGCACGCCTCACAAGCGCAACTCCGAACTCTTCTGGATGTGTCGCGCCGACTTCCAGGCGAAGTACGGCGTCGAGTTCGCGGGCTTCGGCCAGCTCGAGGATCCGGGCGAAGTGCAGGGCCGCGTGCAGACGAAGGGCTGGTTCGAGACGGTCTTCTCGGTGCTGCGCGAGGACCGCGAGCTGGTCGAATACCTCTCGGACACGCTGGTCGAGCTGGGCGAGTCCGTGCCGGCCAAGCCGAAGGGGTTCCGCCTGACATCGAAGAGCAACCTCGCGCAGGACCGGAGCTGGCTCGCGCTCGAGAAACTCCCCGCGCAGCTCTTCGTCGCCCCGGGCACGAAGGCGCCGAATCGCCAGGGATTCGCGACCTTTGGCGCCTGGCTGAACGCGGAAGCCGCGCAGCAGATGGGCCGTCCGCTGGTGCTGGCCTGCTCGGCCGACCTCGCCGACTCGACCAACATCTCGGGCTTCGCCAAGGCCTACGGGGCCTTCGAGGGCTTCGACTGGTACGAGCGCACGAAGCATCCCGAGGGTGCGCTCCTGCCGCAGCAGATCACCGAGTTCACCAACTCCGGCATCGTCGCCGGCATCGCGGTCACCAACATGGCCGCGGATCCCGAGCGCGAGTTCCTGGGCTACTGGGGCGCCTGCTCGACCTATGGCTCGTTCTCGTACCTGAAGTACGGGCTCATGCGTCTCTTCAGCCAGCTCGCGCAGGACTGCCCGTTGAAGCTCGGCAAGGTGATCTGGGTCGTCGGTCACTCCGGCCCCGAGACGGCCGAGGACAGCCGCACGCACTTCGGCATCTTCGCGCCCGGCGTGACGCAGCTCTTCCCCGAGGGCCACGTGATCAATCTGCATCCCTGGGAGCACAACGAGGTCGCGCCCGCGCTCGCGGCGGCGCTCGCGAGCGACGTGCCGATCGTCGCGCTGCACCTGACGCGCCCGGCGGTCACGATCCCCGATCGCGCCAAGCTCGGCGTCGCGCCCTACCTCGATGCCGCGCGCGGCGCCTACGTGATCAAGCCGCACGATCCGAAGCGCCCGAAGCAGGGCACCCTGATCGTCCAGGGCACGAGCACGACGGATTCGGTCTACACCCTGCTCCCGCGTCTGCTCGCTGGCGAGGGCCCGAACGTGAAGCTCGTCCAGGCCGTCTCGTGGGAGCTCTTCCGGCTGCAGCCCGAGTCCTACCGCAACGCCGTGCTGCCCCACGCAGACTGGCTGGACTCCACCGTCATCACCAACGGCGCACGCCGCCTGATGCACGACTGGCTGCCCCACAAGGTGGCCGAGCGCTACGCCATGAGCTCCGATTGGGACGACCGCTGGCGCACGGGCGGCAGCGTCGAGGAGCTGAAAAGGGAGGCGCACATCGACCCCGATTCGATCTGGAAGGGCATCGAGCGCTTCGCGGTCGACCGCGCTCGGCGCCTGGCCGAGTTGCGCGTCGAATAGGCTGCCCTGAAACGCCCGAACAGGAAGCGGCGTAGGCTCGCCCGCCATGAAGAACTCCCTTGCCCTGGCCCTGGCGTCCCTGCTCTTGCTCGCCACGAGCGGCTGCGTCTTCGTCCACGTCACGGGTGACCTCGACGACGTTCTCGGCGACGGAGACGACGTGAGCGGCTTCCACGAGCTCTCGCGTGCGCTGGAGGGCTGTCTCTCGGATCCGGAGTACGACCTCGACCTGGTGGCCAATCCCTGGCGCGCCGAGGCCGAGTGGACCGTGCGCTACGCCAGCGCGGGATCGGATGGCCACGCGGCCTTCCACAAGGCCAGGGAAGCCGTGCTCGCGCGCATCGAGCGCGAGGGCGGAGCCGTCACGGAAGAGTGCGACGAGGGGCCCCATGCCTGGTCGTGCGTGTTCCGCATGGATGGCGACCCCGGCGAGGCCTCGGTGCGGCTGATGGAGAACGCCGACGAGGGCGAAGAGCGCCCGCATCGGCTCGAGGTCGTCTGGGAAGAATCGGACTGACGAGCGCCGCCTGGAGCCGGCCTGCGCGGCGGGTATGCTCGCGCGCATGAAGCGCGCGCGCTCCTGCACCCTGATCCTCACCTCGCTCCTCACGTTCGCCTCGGCCTGCGCGACCACGCCCGATTACGGCAGTGCCCTGGCCCTCGGCTCACCCGCGCTCTTGCCGCTGGCCCCGGACGAGAAGATCCCTGACTTCTCGCACCAATGGACGGAGCGCGAGGAGATCCTGCCCGCGCTGGAGAACTCCATCGCCTGGACACGCCGCGAGCACGCGAAGTCGTTCTTCCCGATCACGGGCGTCGAGCACGCGCGCGCGCTCGCCTCGCTCGAGCGCTTCCGCGAGCTCCTGACCTCGAGCACGAGCTCACAGGACTTCCAGGAGTCGCTCACGGAAGAGTTCCAGGTGTACAAGTCCGCGGGCTGGAACGGGAAGGGCGCGGGCGTGCTCTTCACGGCCTACTGCACGCCGATCCTGCGCGGCAGCCTGGAGCCCGATGAGCAGTACCGCTTCCCGCTCTTTTCCCTGCCCAAGGACCTCGTGAAGGGGCGCGACGGCAGCGTGCTCGGCTGGGAAACGCACCTTGGCCGCCAGCCGCGCTACCCGCAGCGCAGCGTGATCGAGGCCACCAGCATGCTCGCGGGACAGGAACTGGTGTGGCTCGCGGATCCGATCGACGCCTATCTCGCACACGTCAACGGCTCGGCTTTCCTCGAGCTGCCCGATGGCTCGCTCTTCCGAGTGGGTTACGCCGGCAAGAACGGGCGGCCCTATACCTCGCTCGGAAGAGAGCTCGAAGCCGACGGCAAGATCGCGCGCGGTGAGGCCAGCCTGCGCACGATCCGCGCCTGGGCCGCCACGGCCTCGACGGAGGAACGGCAGGAGTACCTCGAGCGCAATCAGTCCTACGTTTTCTTCACGCCCATCGACGGCAACCCGCACGGCAGCCTGGACGTGGAGGTCACGGCCGCTCGCTCGATCGCCACGGACAAGACCCTCTTCCCGCGCGGTGCGCTGGTCTACGCGGCCGGGCCAAAGGACGAGCTCAGCATGAACCGCTTCCTGTTCGACCAGGATACGGGCGGTGCGATCCGCACCGCGGGAAGGGCCGACCTGTACCTCGGCATCGGACCCGAGGCCGAAGAACTCGCCGGGCGCACCAAGGTCGAGGGCCAGCTCTACTACTTGTTCCTGAAGAACGGTAGCGAGTAGCGCCTGCCCGGAGAGCCCGCTCTCAGTGGCGCGCGAGACAGCGCTCGAGCGCGACACGACGCTGCTCATCCGGCTCGGCGGCGAGCAGGTCCGCCAACTTTTCCGCGCCCGTCTCGGAGTCGTCGAGCTGGAGCGCGGTGAGGAGACCGTGCGTCAGGGCGGCGAGCTCCTGCGGCGCGACCTCCAGAGCGCGGAAGGTCGCGCCCACGTTCTCCGTCGGCCCGCCCGGGAGCTCCCGTACGAGTGCACGCAGGAGCCAGGCATCGTCCGAGAGCTGGGTCCCGCTGCACGATTCCAGGCGATCGCGCAGGGCCTCGACGCCCGCCGCGCGTTCCGCATCCTCGGTGGCCAGCACAGCCGCCTCCACCAGGACCTCCGTGGGCGTCCCGTCGAGTCGCTCGAGCGCCAGCTCGAAATGCCGCGCGGAAAGGCCCGCGCGTCCGAGCGCGCGATAGACGCGGGCGAGCGAGAGCAGCAGCCCGGCCTCGTCGTGGCCCAGGCTGGACGCGCGTTCGAGCGCCTCGAGGGCCTGGTGGAACAGGCCCAGCACCTCGTAGGCGTGGCCGAGTGCGTACCAGGCGTGGGCGTGATCGGGAGCCAGGGACACGGCGCGCTGGAAGTCTCCGGCGGCCGCCCGGGGGAAGTGCGTGCCGAGGTAGAGCGCGCCACGCGCCTCGAACAAGGATGCGCAGTCCCGGATGTCCTCGAGGGCCTCGCTGAGCAGGGTGATCGCGTCCTCGGCCGAGCCGGTTTGCTCGGTCAGGCACGCGCGCTCGAGCGCCGGCCGGGCCGCGGGTTCGGGCTCGACCTCGAGCCAGCGACCGAAGCGGTGGCCAACCGCCAGGCTCGGACGCATGTCGGTGCTGACTTGGAGTTGCGAGCGGAGGTCGTCATTCCCCCGACTCGTCCGGCAGCTCGCAGCGAGAGCGACGCACACGGCGCCGGCCAGGCCGGCGAGCGGCCGGAAGCTGATTCCCCCTGTCCCCATGGAGGCTACCCTTCCCGGCCCCAAGCATCGGCCCGCGGCTCCCGCGATCTCCAGCCGACCTCGGAGAAACAGTCATGTCCCTCGCGGCCGTCTTCCTCGATCTCGGGAATACGCTTCTCACGGAGCGGCCCGGACGTGCCGCTCTGTACGCCGAGGAGGCCCGGCGGCACGGCCTGGAGGTCGGCTCCGCCGGGATGAGCACGATCATGGCCCGCACGCATGCCGCCTTGCCAAGGGAGATCGGCCGTGCCTTCCGCTACTCCGATGCCTGGTTCCGTGCCTTCCAGCGGCGCATCTTCGTCGACGAGCTCGGGCTGGAGGAGTCTCGCCTCGGGGGGCTGTCGGCGCGCCTATTCGCGCGCTTCGAGGACGCACGCTCATTCGTGCTCTATCCAGGGGCGCGCGAGCTCCTGGCCGAGCTGCGCGCGTGCGGGCTGAAGGTAGGTCTGGTCTCCAACTGGAGCGAGCGCCTGCCGCGCCTGCTGGAGGCGCTCGAGCTCGCGCCAGCCTTCGACTTCGTGCTGTGCTCGGCCGAATTACGCCTGGAGAAGCCGGAACGCGCCATCTTCGAGGAGGCCCTGCGGCATGCGCGCGCACCGGCCGAACGCTGCGTGCACGCGGGCGACCACGTCGAACGCGACGCTCGGGGCGCGCTCGGCGCCGGCATTCCGGCCGTGCTGGTCGACCACGCGGGGCGGCTCGGGGCGGCCGAACGCGTGCTCTGCCCGGTCGTGACCAGTCTCGGAGCGCTACAGGACCTTATCCTGGAGCGCGTCGCATGACGCCGATTCCCGCCGCCGAGCTCGAAGCCCGCCTGGCTTCCTTCCAGGAGCGTTCCGAGCGCCTGCGCCGCGAGCTCGCCCACACCTTCCTGGGCCAGGAGGAGGCGGTCGAGCTCCTGCTCCTGACGCTGCTGGCCGAGGGCCACGCGCTGATCGAAGGTGCGCCGGGGCTCGGCAAGACGACTCTCGTGAAGGGACTCGCGGCGGCCCTCGACCTCTCCTTCCAGCGCATCCAGTTCACGCCCGACCTGATGCCGGCGGACATCGTCGGCACGCGCATCCTGGAGGAGACCGCGAGCGGCGGCCATGCCTTTCGCTTCGAGGCCGGCCCCCTGTTCGCTCATCTGGTCCTGGCCGACGAGATCAACCGCGCCACTCCGCGCACGCAGTCCGCGTTGCTCGAGGCCATGCAGGAACGCCAGGTGACGACCTTCGGCGAGACGCGCGCGTTGGAGGACCCGTTCTGCGTGGTGGCCACCCAGAACCCGATCGAGATGGAGGGCACCTATCCTCTGCCCGAGGCCCAGCTCGATCGCTTCCTGTGCAAGATCGAGATCGCCGCGCCTGGGGAGCCTGAGCTGGTCGCGATCCTCGCGGCGACTACCGGTGCCAAGCCGGCCCGTCGCAAGCCGGTGCTCGACGCGCGCGCCGTCCTGGAAATGCGCGCGCTGGTCCGGGAGGTGCCGATCGAGAGCGCGCTCCTCAGGCGAGTGGCACGTCTCGTCCTGGCCACCGATCCGCGGCACGAACTCGCCGCGGATGCGCTGCGGCCCCTCGTCCGCTACGGCGCGAGCCCGCGCGGAGGACAGGCGCTCGTCCTGCTCGCCAAGGCCCGGGCACTCGTGAATGGCCGCCCATGGGTCACTGAGGAGGACCTGGCCGCGCTTGCGGCTCCCGCCCTCCGCCACCGGCTGGTACCGAGCTTCGAGGGTGAGGCCAGCGGCGTCGCGTCGGACGAGCTGATCGGCGAAGCCTGGCTGCGATCCAAGCTGTAAGTCCAGGCAAGACAGGCTGTTCCGGCAGAGCCTGGGATCGCCATGGAATGCCAGCCCGGGCCAGGCGTGTATCATCGTGATATCATTCCGATATACGGCCAGCCGCGCCGAGGAGCCCTCCATGGAAAAGCAGACCCAATACCAAGAGACCCTGTTCCACCCCTACAGCGCCTGGCCCTTCATCGTCGGCCTCCCGCTGGTGCTCATCACGGCCTGGACCGTGTTCATCCGGGTGGTCGTCGAGCAGGGGGGCCGGTTCGCACCTTGGCTTTTCACCGGCGCGTGCCTGCTCACGCTGGTCGCCATCGTGTGCAGCTTCGGGTTCTTCATCGTCACGCCGAACCATTCGCGCCTCCTGGTCCTGTTCGGCAGCTACTGCGGCACGGTGCGGCAGGAAGGCTTCTACTGGACCAACCCGTTCACCACCAAGCGTTCCGTGTCGCTGCGCGCGCACAACGTGGCCTCCGAGAAGATCAAGGTGAACGACCTGCTCGGCAACCCGATCGAGATCGGCGCCGTCATCGTGTGGCGCGTGCACGACACGGCCCAGGCCATCTTCGACGTGGAAGACCACGAAAAGTACGTGGACGTGCAGGTCGAGACCGCCATCCGCGAGATCGCCAAGGGACACCCCTACGACGACGGACAGACCGAGGAGAACCTCATCTCCCTGCGTGGCGATACCTCGGCCGTGGTCGAGGAGCTCAAGAAAGAGCTGCAGGAACGCCTGCAACGCGCCGGGATCGAGGTGCTCGAGGCGCGCATCAGCCACCTGGCCTACGCGCCCGAGATCGCCTCGGCGATGCTCCAGCGCCAGCAAGCCACCGCCATCATCGCCGCGCGCCAGAAGATCGTGGAGGGCGCGGTCACGATCGTCGAGCAGGCGCTCGCCGACCTCAGCAAGAAGCGCGTCATCGAGCTCGATGACGAGCGCAAGGCCACCTTGGTCGGCAACCTGCTGGTGGTCCTGTGCGGCCAGTCCGCGGTCCAGCCGATCCTGAACACGGGCAGCCTCTACAACTAGCGAGGAAGCACCCGTGGCCCGGCAGGAACAGGCGGCCGGCGACGAGGAGCCGGAGGCGAGCGGGGCGGGCGCGCGCGCGCGCAAGCCCTTCCTGCTGCGCCTCTCCCCGGATCTCCTGGCCGAGCTGCGCAACTGGGCCAACCAGGACCTGCGCAGCCTCAACGCACACATCGAGTTCCTTCTGCGCGAGGCCGTGCGGCGCCGCAGGAGCTCCGGCGGGGCTTGATCGCCCGGACGGTCCGCCCGTCTGCTTACAATGGCGTGGATGGATTGCAGGCTCGTCGTGGCACAGACCAATCCGGTCCTGGGCGACCTCCGCGCGAACCTGGAGGACCACCTCCAGCGCGTCGACGCCGCCACGGGCACGGCCGACCTGATCCTCTTCCCCGAGCTCTCCCTGACGGGCTACTTCGTGCGCGACCAGGTCGACGAGGTCGCCCTCGCCCTCGACGACGCGCTCCTGCGTCCGCTGCTGGAGCGCTCGAAACGCATCTCGATCGCGTTCGGCTTCGTCGAGCGCTCCCGCGAAGGGCGCCTGTACAACGCGCTCGGCTTCCTGGAGGACGGACGTTTCATCGGCGTGCACCGCAAGGTGCACCTGGTCACGTATGGCCTGTTCGACGAGGGCCGCGACTTCACCGCCGGGGAACGGTTTCGCCTGATCGAGAGTCGCCATGGGCGCTTCGGACCACTGATCTGCGAGGACATGTGGCACATGCCGAGCGCCTACACCTATTTCCTCGACGACGCCGACGCCATCCTGGTCGCGAGCGCCTCGCCGGCTCGGGGTGTCGACGCGCCCGGCCCGGGCCTGGCTTCCCAGCGCACCTGGAACATCCTGCTGGCGGCCACGGCTCTGCTGTACCGCACCTGGGTGGCCTACTCCTCGCGCGTGGGTTGGGAGGACGGGATCGGCTTCGGCGGCGGGAGCTGCGTGCTCGACCCCTACGCCAACGCGCGGGCCGCGCTCGAGGGGCTCGAGCCAGGGGCCCTGGCCGCGACCATGGATTCGGCCATCCTGCGGCGCGCGCGCAGCGAGCTCCCGCTGCGCCGCGACGAGAAGCCGTGGATCCTGGCGACGGAACTCGCGCGGCACGTACCCCTGCTCGGGGTCCTGCGCGGCGAGCACGCACTGCAGAATGAGTGAGCGGCCGTGAATTCGGAGCTCGACATCCAGCCGGCGCTCGTGGCCGAGCTCCTGGTGAGCTTCCTGCGCGAGGAAGTCGGCTCGGCTGGTCTGAAGCGCGCCGTGGTGGGTCTGTCCGGCGGCGTGGATTCGGCCGTGGTGGCGGCCCTGTGCGTGCGCGCCCTCGGCCCCGAGAACGTGCTCTCCGTGCTCTTGCCCTACCGGCTGTCGAGCCCTCGGAGTTCGACCGACGCCGAACGAGTGGGGCGACATCTCGGGCTGGAGTTGAAGCGCGTCGAGATCAGCGCCATGGCCGACAGCTACCTGGAGGCCGAGGGCGTCGAAGATCGCAAGCGGCGCGGCAACGTCCTCGCCCGCTGCCGCATGATCGTGCTCTACGATCTGTCGGTCGAGTGGCGCGGACTCGTCGTCGGGACCAGCAACAAGAGCGAGATCCTGCTCGGCTACTCGACCCAGTGGGGCGACGGAGCGTACGCCCTGAATCCCCTGGGCGATCTCTACAAGCACCAGGTCTATCAGCTCGCGCGCTTCCTCGAGCTGCCGGTCGAGGTGATCGACAAGTCACCTTCGGCGGACCTGTTCGAAGGCCAGACGGACGAAGGCGAGCTCGGCTTCACCTACGCGGAAGCGGATCGCTTGCTCTACCGCCTCGTGGACCGGCGCTACTCGGAGTCGGAGCTCGTGGCCGAGGGCTTCACGCGCGAGTTCGTGCAGCGCGTCTCGGCCATGGTCATGGCCACGCAGTTCAAGCGTGTGCCGCCCCCGATCGCCAAGCTGTCGCGCCGCTCGGTCGGACACGACTTCCGCTACCTGCGCGACTGGAAACGCTGAGGGAGCTACGAGAGCTCGCCCATCAGCTTCTGGCACAGGACGTCCAGATCGCAGGCGCGCACTTCGCGTAGATCGATCGGGCCGAGGCGCTGGAACTTGCGCTGCTCCTCCTTGGAAACGAGCTCGTCCCACATCGCATCGATGGGCTGAGGATCGCTCGCCTGCGCGGGCAGCTGGGGCACCACTTCTTCGGGCGGCGGCGCAGGGTTCTCGGTCTTCTCGGGGCCCTTCTGCTCGCAGCGTTCGAGCGCGTTCTTCGCGCGCAGACACACCTGCAGGGTCTCCTTGAGATTGTTCTGGATGCGCGTCAGGCGCTCGACATCGGGATCCGTCCCCGCGAGGGAACGGCGCACCTTGGCGCAGGCCACCTCGAGCACGGCGATCAGCGTGTTGAGCTTGCGCAGCAGTCGCTTGCGGTACTCGGGCGAGTCGAGGTGCGCGTCGGAGTACGGATGTTCCTCAGGCTGACTCATGGCGCGAGAGAGGGTTGGAGGGAGCCGAAAAGCGGCTACCTCGAAACCTATCCCGAGGAACGAGCAGGGGTCCTGATGCGGCCGCATCTCGTGCGCGCCGGACCCCGAACGGGAGAGCGTGGCCGCGCCCTCCGGAGCGCTCATCCGGAAAGGACTTCCGCGACCGCGACGTCGGCGAAGCTCGGCAGCGTCAGGATCAGCTCGAACGGCTCGAAATCGTGCACGCGCGCGCGCGCTCGAGCCACCATGAGCGCGTGCCCCTCGCTGTAGGAGAGTGCCGGACGCACGTTGGCGCGCACACCCTGGCAACCGTCCGATCGAGTGCTGCTCTCCACCGAGAGCGCCTGGCGCAGGACGGAGTCGCAGGCCCCTGCCAAGAACTTCCCGACCTCCAGCAGGGCTTCCTTGAACGGGCCGTCCAGCTCGGTGCGCTGCCGTTCCTGGGCCACGTCCCCGTCGGGGAGCATCATCAGGAAGGCCGCGAGCGCGACGGCGTCGGGCAGCGGCACGAGCAGGCAGCCTTGTCGAGACTCGCCCGCGACCTCGATGCCGAGCTTGAAGGAGAGGTGGACCAAGGGGCCGCCGACCGGACGCTGGGTCCGCCGCTCGACCCGCGCATCCTCGACCACGAACTCGCGGTCCATGATCATCGACAGATCGGTCGCCATGCGCGTGAGGACACTGGCGGCGAGTTCGGCCTCGTCCAGGCTCGCCCTGGCTTGAATCGTGGTCATCTTGCTCATCCTTCCCCCCCGAGGAATTACGCGGCCTCTTGTCGATCGTTGGCTGGACCCAGCTTGGGGACGAGCCGGCTTTCACGCAGCGCTTGCCCGAGAAAGCCCTTCCGCATCCACGCTCGGCTGGACTGGACCGCCAGGGAAGTCGCCCGCGGAGGGAAGGGGCTCTCAAGACTCCACGGGCTGCCTTCCGAAGGCCGGAGCATGGTGCCCCGACCCGAACGGCGACGCGCATCGCGCATCGCGACCGGGATCGAGGCCCAGCTCACGAGCCCGGATGGTGTCCGGCTCGCGGCCCAGCTCGAAAACCTCAGCGTCGTGGGCCTGCGCGCGACGGTCGCGCAGACGCTGGCGCCGGGAACGCGTTGCTCCGTCGAGCTGCGCGCGAATGGCGTGTCGATCGAGGCGCGCGGCAGTGTCCTGCGCTCACAAGGCCAGGTGCTCGCGTTGCGCTTCGAGGAGCTGCCCTACGAGAGCTACGAGCGCCTGCGTTCTTTCCTGCTCTCGCACGCAGACGATCCGGCCGTGATCGCCGACGAGCTGTCCGATCGCCTGGGCTTCCTGGGCGAGACCTGACGCGACCCCGGAGCTCCAGCCCAGCTCAGGGCAGGGACGACTCGATCAGATCGAGCAGCTCGGCCTGGGGAACTCTTCCGATCACCATCAGCTCGAAGCCGTCGACCGTGCCCTGGATTGCAGTCGCGGCGCCGATCTCGAACACCACGACGGAGCTCGGGGTTCGCTGTGCACCGTCCAACCGAGCCTCGGAGCGGGCGGCCAATTCGTGCGCGTTCGCGTCCGAGACCCCGTTCGCCCCCTGCATGGCCTGGAAGAAGAAGAGCGGCTCGATTCCGTCGCTGTAGGTGAGCATGAGCCACTTCGCGCCCTTCCCATCCCCTACCGTCGCGGTCTCGAGCGGGCCGTAACCCCGGGGGAGCAGGCGCGGTCGGAGCGGTTGCTCACCGATCGCCTCGGCGAGGTCGGTTTTCGCGGGATCGAGCACGCGCTCCTCATTGGCGGGCACGTGCCAGACCACCGTGCTCGGGTCGAGATTGAGACGGAGGCTCTCGTAGGTCATCGTGGCGACGAGCTGGCCATCGGCGTCGAGCTCCTGGCTCGCAAGCACCAGCCCGGTATCGGCATCGATCGAGAGCTCGAAGACGACGGGTTCGCCTTCCATTCGCTCGACCCGATAGAGCGCACAGGCGCGGCCCGCGACCAGGACCATCCGCTCCTGGTCAGTCGTCCTCCAGTTGCGCGCGAAGAGGCGCGGGTCGCGGACGAGGAAGTCGCGATAACGGAAGTGGAAGCCCTCGCGCCCGCGTTGCAGGAGCTCGAAGTTGTCCCATTCCGAGCTCGATGCCTCGAGCGCGTCGAATGGCTGGATCGAGTAGTTCCCTTTTCCGTCCGTGGCGATGCGCTCGCGAAAGGACCGGCCTGGCCCCGCAACGTGCGGGAACTCGAGGCGACGGATCCCCGCATGGGCCACGGAGAGCCGCGGATCGCCCCGCAGGAAGCTCGGACCCCTGGCAAGCTCGGCTTGCGACGGAGCTGCCGACTGGGCGCCAGGTGCATCGGAGCGCCCGCAGCCCAGCGCGAGCACCAACCAACCAAACAGCGCCAGCCCTCGCCCTGCGCAAGAAGAGAAGCGTCTCATCGCTCTTCTCCCGCGCCGCTCGCGCCGCCGTTCAGGCTCTCCGCCAGCATGCGCGCCAGCGGATCGATCCCCTCCAGCGAAGAGGCCTGGATGACCTGGAAGCGATAACGCCGCGGATCCGGCTCCCCGCGGAGCACGGCGATCCAGATGACCAGACCGGCCGCAGCCAGGGTGGCAAGAGGGCCGAGCACGAGGCGTCCGAATGCGCGGCGGCGAACGACGGATCCAAGCCTCTCTGCCAGCACCGCCGGAGCGCGAAGGCGCTCCAGATTCCCGGAGAAGCGTTCCACCCGGTGGCGCTCCGGAGCTCCGAGCTCCTCGCGCAGGAGCCGCTCGAGCACGTCGGGCGCGGGCTGCACGTCCAGCGACCGCAGGACCTCCGCCTTGCGAAGCCCACTCTGCTCGTCTCCGCGCGCCCGGTCCGCGCCGAGGAGCTCGGCGACGCGCCGGTCCAGGACGGCCGGAGCCCCACGGCGGACGAAGCTGTTCAGGACGCGCTGCAGGCGTCGCGAGCGATCACCGGCGAGCTCGAGCTCCACGCGCTGCTCGAGCTCCACGGGTACACGCCTGCGCTCCAGGCTCGCCAGCGCGGCGACCATGCGCTCGGACGAGCTCTTCCAATGCTCGCACTGGCGGCACTGACTCGCGTGCCACTGACTCGCGTGCGCGGATCCGGTTTCACCGCTCAGCCACTCGACCCGGAATGCCCTGCATGCGTGGTTCATGCGGCTACCCCAGGTAGTGCTTGTCGAGGACTGGGGTCAGCTCGCGGTCGAGCGCTTCGTGCGCGCGAGCCAGCCGTGACTTGACGGTGCCCAGCGAGATGCGGAGCGTTTCGGAGACCTCTTCGTAGCTGAGATTCTCGCTGTAGCGCAGGACGACGATCGCGCGCAGCTTGGGGGAGAGGCGCGAGATGGCCCGCTGGATCGCGGCTTCGAGCTCGTGCCGCGAGGCGGAAACGCTCGGCATCTCGACCATTCGGTCGGCGAGTTCGTACTTGGAGCTCCCGTCTGAGCCGGCTTCTTGCATGGCTTCCAGCGAGGCGACCCTGCGACTGCGCGCTCGCCGGCGGACGTCGATGCTCGCGTTGACCGCGATGCGATACACCCAGCTCGAGAAGCGCGACTCGAAGCGAAACTCCCGGATGCGGCGGAAGATGATGCCGAAGGTCTCCTGGGAAGCATCCAGCGCGTCCGAGGGATTGCCGGCGATCCGGAAACAGACGTTGTAGATGCGATCCTTGTAGCGGTCGTAGAGCCGGCGATACTCACCCTCGAGCGAGCTGGCGCTCGTGCGCTGGCAGAGGAGCACGAGCTCTGCATCCGGATCGCTGTTCATGCCAGGAGACATTCCCGTGGAGCCATGGACGAGCGGGTCTGGCGCACGGTTCCGTAGGAAAGCCTAACCCTGACAATCGGGAGGCCGAGCTCCGCTCCACGCGGCCGCTCTCCCCGACCGCATCCCGGAACGTGCGGCAGAAGTGCGTCGAACGGATGGCGCTCGAGCCTGTAGATGAGCTCTAGCCGCCTGCCAACGCCGCCGGATCTGGCAGCTCCAGCGGCTGGCCGACTCCGGCCGCGCAATTCCCTGGGCTGCAATAGGTGTCCATGGGCACGCAGCCTGCGGAGCCGATTTCGTGCACGACCGAGGCGCCACTCATCCCCACGGCGGAAGAGGCCTGGAAGCAGATCTCGCCGCTGCTCCACGTACTCGGGATCTGGTCGTCCGCGGCCAGTGGGCGATACGTGACGCCTGTCGCTCCACCGCTCGTATTCGTGATGGCAGCGCGTTGCTCGACGACCATGGCAATTCCGGAGAAGTTCACGATGGGCAGCACGCTCACGATCGGCTCCGCACCTGGGCTCCTGTGGCGCAGGATGGCGAACAAGTTCACCTGGCCCATGCGGCGAACGAGGTCCATCGGAATCCCGACCTCCATCACCGCCAAGGCGTCTCCCGCATCGTGTCCTGGATAGAGGAATCCCCGCGTGCGTTCGACCTTGTTGGCCGAGAGCATGAAGGGGCGACCATGGTGGACGATGCCGATCTTGAGATCGACGGAAGCGAGCAGGGCCGACTTCGCGTACACCGCGCAGAGGACCGTGATGTACCCGTTCTCTTGGCTCGCACACGTTCCGAGGCCGAGCTCGGCCGCTTCCGGCACGGAGGCGAGATCCAGTGGGTCGCTGCCGCGCGCCCGCTCTTCGAGATCCGAGTAGGCGTCCCCATCGGTGTCCCCGCGATTCGGTAGCGTCCCGATCACGAGTTCCTGCAGATCGGTCAGTCCGTCTCGATCCAGGTCGGAGCGGTTGTGGTTGGAGGCGGCAGCCAAGCTCGGCTCTTCACGTGAGACGAGTCCCAAGACGAGGACCGCAACCCCGAGGCAGGTGAAGGCAAACGCGGCGGAACAAGCAAGAGAGCGAACGGAGCGAATAGCTACCATGGCCATGCCGATGCCCGCTTGCGGCGGCGGGACGATCCGCGTCGCCGCGCGAGGAAACCTCAGGCGCTATCGTAGGCCTGTCCAGGGGAAAACCGCCAGGGGCGCGAGGTCATCTTTTTCCCGTGGAGCCCGAGAGGCGGCAAAGGGGGCCGGAACGCCCCGAGAGCGCCGGTTCGGGGTGCCGGAGGCGTCCGAGCTTGGACAGCCGCGGCGGGGGGTCGCAGACTACCGCGCCAACAGGCGCCCGTAGCTCAGCTGGATAGAGCGTCTGCCTCCGGAGCAGAAGGTCACAGGTTCGAATCCTGTCGGGCGTACCAAGCAGGGATCGCGGCGCCGTCCCGCCCCGGTTTTCCCGCCGCCGGAGTCAGCCGCTGAAGCTGAAGAGCTTCTGACGGCTGTCGTCGCGCTCGTTGCCGATCCGGTCGAGGACGTCGGCCGTGATGTCGCCGGTCGGGTACTCGCCCGTGAAGCATGCGTTGCAGAAGCGCTCGATCTTCGGGTTACCGGCGCGCGCGGCCTCGTTCATGGCCTCGCGGTCCAGGTAGAGCACGTAGTCGGCATCCAGCGCGCTGGCGACCTCGCGCGGATCCCGCCCCGCGGCCACGAACTCCGTCTTGGTCGCCATGTCGATCCCATAGGGACAGGGCGAGACGAGCGGCGGGCTGGTGACGGCCAGGTAGACCCGCTTGGCGCCCGCCTCACGCGCCATGCGCACGATCCGCTTGGCGGTGTTGCCGCGCACGATCGAATCGTCGACCAGGAGCACGTTCTTGTCCTGGAACTCGAGCGGGATCGCGTTGAGCTTGCGCCGCACCGAGATCTGGCGCGTGCTCTGGCTGGGCATGATGAACGTGCGCCCGATGTAGCGATTCTTCACGAGCCCCTCGCGATAGGGCAGGTCGAGGCCGGTAGCCATGGCCATGGCTGCGTCGCGTGAAGAATCCGGGACCGGGATCACCACGTCGGGCCAGGGAGCCTTGACGTCCTTCCACTGCTGCGCCAGGGCCTGACCGAAGCGCGTGCGCGTCTTGTACACCGAGATCCGATCGAGCATCGAGTCAGGCCGCGCGAAGTACACGAGCTCGAAGATGCAGGGCCGGTGCGGCTTGCTGGACACGGCCCGACGGTGGATCTGGCGCTCGGCATCGATCAACACGGCCTCGCCCGCGCCCACGTCCTGGTGTTCGCGATACCCGCCGACGTCGAGGGCCACGCTCTCGGACGCCACGGCGAACCAGGGCCCTTCCTCGGTGTGCTTGACGCCCATGACCATGGGCTTGATGCCGAAGGGATCGCGGAAGGCCACCAGGCCGACGTCGGGCAGGACGGCGACCACGGAGTAGGCGCCGCGCACCTGCTGGTGGACGGCCTGGACGGCCGCGAACACGTCGTCGGGCCGGACCAGACGTCCGGCGGGCACGCGCTCGGCGAGGGCGCGCACGAACACGTACAGGATCACCTCGAGGTCGCAGGAGGAGTTGAGGCGCGTGCCGCTGTTCTGGGCGTGGAACTCCTTGAGCTCCAGGAAGTTGGTGACGTTGCCGTTATGAGCCATGCCCACGCCCAGCGGGAAGTTGACGTGGAAGGGTTGCGCGTCGTCGAGGCTGCCCAGCCCGACGGTGGGATAGCGCACGTGGCCGAGGCCGAGGTGGCCGCGCAGCCGCACCATGTCGTCCGGAGAGAAGGCGTCACGCACCAACCCCGCGCCCTTCTTGATGTGGAAGGTGTCGGTGAAGGTGATGATGCCGGCCGCGTCCTGGCCGCGATGCTGGATGGCCAGCAACCCCTCGTAGATCTCGGGGGCGACATCCACCCCGTCGGGACCGTAGACGCCGATGAATCCGCACATGGGGCTGGGCTTCCGTTGCTGGGGCTTCCGGAGCGGGCTCGCGGAGCTCTCGAGCGGAGCACCGGAAAACGGACAGCATACGCCCCCCGGAATTGGCCTACAAGTCCGCGCGCGTCCGCGCGGCTGGCGAGCGCGCGCGTGGCGCCGAACGGAGCCCGCGACCACCGCGCTCGAGCATGCAGCGCCCCTCGACCCAGCGCGCGATCTCGGCCGCGGCGGCGTGGGGGTCGGTCGCGTCGAAACGCGCCTCGTAGCTGCGCCCGCGTTCCGAGTTCCGATAGAGGGGATCGTAGTAGCGTTCGAGCAGGAGCTCGACCAGCTCGGCTTCCCGTCCCGTCTCGAGCAACATCACCAGCTCGCCGTTCCAGCGCGGCCCGAGACGGGCCTCGATGAAGGGCAGCTGCCGGGCGAGTTCTCCGCGGCTGCCTTCTCCTGTCAGATAGTCGTCGAGCAGGACGCGCACACGGCGCGCGCGGTCCGCCGTGAGCTCGAGGCCCACGCCACCGTCGATCACGCCCCAGACCGGCTCGGGCAGGATCAGGTCCCCGACCTTGCGGCTCTCGCCCTCCACCACGCACACAGCGCCGAATCCGCGCGCGATGCGCTCGGCCAGGCGCGACTCGAACAGCTTCTGCGAGGCGGGCTCGAGGCCGACCATGCCCAGGATCGAGCTGCGATGTCCGGCCATGGCCTCGAGATCGAGCGTCCACTCCGGGCGCTGCTCCGCCAGCGCGCGCAAGACGAGCGTCTTGCCGACCCCGGTCAGTCCGCGCAAGACGAAGCTCGGCGGCGCCTGCCAGGCCTGGACGCGCGTGCGCACGCAGCGCCGGTACGCGCGGTAGCCACCCTCGATGCCGAGCACGTCCTCGCGCCCGAGCCCGCGCAGGAAGCCGACCACCGCTCGTGAGCGCAAGCCGCCGCGCCAGCAATACAGCACGACCGAATCCGCGCTCAGGGTCGCCGGAGCGAGCGCGAGCGCGCGCTCGAGCCACTCCATGCCCGAGCTCGTCAACTGCGCCACACGCCGCTCGAGATCGACCGCCGGCAGATTCCAGCCCGCGAGCCCGGCGAGCGTGTGCGTGAAGGGCGTGATCTTGGCAAGCGTGTGCTCGCGCCCTGCCTCGAAGGCGGCCGCCGGAGAGCGGCGCGCATACAGGGTGCCGATCAGGGCGCGCTCGAGGTCGTCGAACAGCGGCACGTTGAGCGCTGCGGGCAGGTGGTCCTGCGCGAACTCGGCCGGGCTGCGCAGATCGATCAGGAGCCGCGGCCGATGATCCAGGACTTGCTCAGCCTCGGTCATCGGCACGGGCAGGAGGGTTCCGCTCGCCATGCGTCGGCGAGTCTACCCGCCTTCCCGCTCCGCACCGGGGGCGGCCCTGCTGCGCAGCTCGATCTGGAGCATGGCGTGCAAGCGTTCGGCCAGAGGCAGGCGCTCCAGGCGCTGGATCTCTCCCCTGGGCAGCCCGAAACGCTCGTGCATCCTGGCCAGCGCCTTGCGGCTGACGGGCTCGCGCTCCCGGAACAGGCGTTCGAGGAAGCGCCTGCGCTCCTCGGGAGACGAGCGCTCCAGACGCCTGCGCTGGCTCTCCGGCAAGCGCTCCCGCAGCTCGCGGCCACGCTCGCGGAACCGTTCGCGCAGGTGCGCGAACCACAGTTCACGGGCCTGATCGCCGTCGAGCTCTTCCAGCCTCCGGCGCAGCTCGCGCGGGGCGGCACGGTCGACAGCACGCTCGCGCTCGCGCAAGGCGCGGGCGCGCTCGAGCAGCTTCATGCGCGTCTGCTCCGGGAGCTCCTCGAATTCCTGCAGATGGCGCTCGAGGCGGGCGCGCTCCTCGGCCGGGCGCACGCGCAAGCGCTCGCGCATTCTCTCGAGCGGACGATCGGAGCGCCGGACGTGGTCCAGCCGTCCGGTGTCTTGCTGCGCCGACGGCCCCGCGACCGCGCCGCCCAGGCCGATCCACAGCAGCCCGCATTGCAGGAGTCCGAGCATCGCTCACTCCCCCTTTCGCGCCGACGCTTCGTGGGAACCGTCGTCGAGCCAGGTCTCGTCGGCGGCGAATTCGATCAGGAGCTCGTCCACCGGATCGAGGCTGGCCAGCCAGAGGTCCAGATCCTCGTCCTGCAGCAGCTCCCAGCGCTCGACGGCATAGGCGAGCAGCTCCTCGTCGGCTTCCAGCTCGGCGGCGGTGCCCTGCGCGAGGTCGACGCGCGGCGCGACCGGGCGGAGCACCGTCCAGGCCCAGAACGCCAGCCCGACGAAGAACGCGGCCGCGGCGCGCAACAACCACACGCGCCGGGCGGACTTCGCCCGGCGCGGCTCACGTGCCTCCGCGAGACCCTGCAAGACCCGGCCGGCCAGGCCCGCCGGTACGAGCGGCGCGGGCAGGCGCCCCAGCACGTTTTCGAGCTCGGCGTTCTCCAGGAACACGGCGTTCTCCAAGAACACGTCGTTCTCCAGGAACTCGCCTCGAGGTCCGCGCCGGGCGCGGGCGCGTTCTGGTCCTCCCGGCCTTCGTGGAGCTCGCCCTCACGCCCGTCCAGGGACAGGCCGGGCCGGCGGCGCTCGTTCTCGTTGACGCACAGATTGAAGGCGATGCGGTACAACCAGGTGGAAAGCGCGCCTCGGGCCGGTTCCGCAGCGGGAGGTTCCGCTGTTGGCCGAGAATCTCGCGAGGTCCGCCGGAATCGGAGTTCAGGGCAGCTCCACGGCCCACAGCCAGCGCGGTCGGGGCCAGACCACGGCCAGCGGGCGACCGAGGAGCTGGGGAGCCTTGACCGACCCGAAGTGACGGCTGTCCGTGCTGGCAGCCGAGTTGTCCCCCAGCAAGAAGTAGTCGTCCGGCCCGAGCGACATGGGTGCGGGCCGGTGCGGGTTCTCCGGATGCGAGCCGACCGCAAAACTGCCGTCGTCGGTGTAGTGGAGATCGCGCAGGATGCGCACGGCGCGGAACCGTGCGCGGCCGGCCTCGGCCCCGAAACACACCCGCCAGCCGAGGCTCTTGTGTCCGGCGGGGAGCGGCGTGGGCCAGGGCCGGTTCTCTTCGTAGCTGCAACCGAGGTCGAGCGCGAGGCCGGCGCAGCGCACGCGCAGGTGATTGTCGATGTTCGAGAAGGCGAGCTGGTACCAGCGTCCGACTTCCAGCTCGACCGGAACCTCGACCAGGGTCGGCTCCTGGGCCACGAGGTCGTCCGAGACCGGGTCGCGCTTCTCCGGCTGCTTGCCCGCATCACGGCGCACGAGGCGCAGGCTCGCATTCCCTTGCGCCCGTGTGCCACTTGTCCGCACGCCCTCGGACCGGCCGGCTGCGGAACGAGCCGCCAGCTCGACCTCGAAAAGGTCGCCCTGCTCGAGCAGCTGGAAGCGCAGCTTCTGGGCTTCGAGCGGCGCCTCGATCCGGAACTCGAGCTCCAGCTCGGCGTCGTTCACATCGATCACGCCGGGCACGCGCCGGTGTCGGCGATCGAGGTAGTCGTCGCGCAGCGCCGGGTGGTAGCGCAGCATGCTGCCCGGCGGCTGCGCGCTGCCGTCCACGACCCATTCGCCGCCCTCGCGGCGCGCGGAACCGTCGCGGCGGCGCTCGAAGAAGCGCTCGGGCTCCAAGTAGCGGTCGTCGTAAACGGGCACGGGCGCGGGCCGCGGGGCATCCGGCGGGAGGCGCGCGCGTTCGATGAACAGGTCGCCGTCGCGGATCATGAGGTGCTCTCCGGGCAGACCGCACACGCGTTTGACGAGCGGCTGGGAGCCATCCGGGGAGCGGATCACGACCAGATCGAAGCGTTCCGGCTCGAGCGCCCGGTCGTAGAGCACCAGCACGTGCTCGGTGTCTTCCTCGCCGTCGGCCCGATCGCGGCCGCCGAAGATCGTCGGACGCATCGAACCCGAGTCGACGCGATAGACATCGGCCACGAAGAACTTGAGCAGGAGAAGCAGCGCGACCCCTCCGGTCAGGATCCAGAGGAGCGCGATCCAGCGCCGCGGCCTCATCGATCTTCCGCCCAGATCTGGAGTGGAGGCCGGGCGTAGCCGTGCACGAGCTTGGGCCAACCCCACAGGGCGGCATCGCCGCTCGCGCTCGCGAGCGGGTCGACGGCGAGCTCGAGCTCCACTCGTCGGCCCGCAAAGGCGCGCAGGTCGACTTGCCACGCTTTCCAGCGCGCCCCGGGTTGCACGAGCTTCCGGGCCGCCAGCTCGCCGTCGACTCGCACCTCGAACGCGACGCCGTCCGAATCCATGCTCGTCCCGTCCTCGAGTCCGAGCCAGGCGACCAGCCAGGATTCCGCACCGAGCTCGACCCCGCTCCAGACCAACCGACCGCGGCCCGCCGCGCTCTCCCTCTCGGGCGCGGGCGGCAGGAGGATGCCTGCCATGCGCTGGCCCTGGACGATGCCCGCGCGCGTGAGCTCGACTCGCGGCGTGCGCAGGCTCGCGTACCGCAACTCGGCCTCCAGGTCGACCTCGTCGCGCTCGCCGGCGCGCACCTCCGCGAAGTCGCCGTGGAAGTCCGCGTAGGAGTCGAGCTCGGGCCCGAGGATGAAGGCGAGCGCCACGCCCGCTTCGCGGCTGTACCCTTCGGCCAGGGGCACCCAGCCGTGCTCGAGCCGCAGCGCGAGAATAGCCCAGCTCTCCGGCGTGGCCCTGCCCGGCCGGGCGCGAGCCCCGAGCAAATCCAGCGTGCGCTCGAGCTCGACCCGCGGCCGATCGTCGCCTGTGGGCTCGAGACGGCCGCTGGAGGCCAGCACGAGGATCGAGCCGGTCTGTGCGTCCTCGACCGCCGCACGCAACGCTCGCGCGTCGTCCAGCGAGTGGGCCACGTCGAAGCAGCGCTCGCTGCGCAGCGTGAAATCCGGGCCGAGGAAGGCCGCGCGCAATCCCGCTCGCCCCGTGCCGACCAGGGTGCGATCCCCGATCCGGATCGCCTCGCCCATGCGCTCGGGGCCAGAGCCGATGCGTGCCGCGGGCAGGAGCGGCCCCTTGGCGCCGATGACGAGCTCGAGCGCGTGGTCGGCCAGCCGGCTGTCCGGCCGAGCTCGGGAGAACCACGCGCGCGCGTGGTTCAGCATCAGGGTCAGCGCGAGGAGGACGATCGCGAGGGAGAGGATCGCGCGCACGTCAGCTCAGACCTCGAACTGGGAGGGCAAAGGCCCGGAGAGGGACGAAGCCGCCAGCACGAACTTCGAGCAGCGGCCGAGCGGGATCGGCAGGCGCGCGATGATCTCGCGCGCGAGATCGAGGTCCACGGGTGCGCACTTCAGCTCGAGCACGAGCACGCGCGGCGAGGGCGTGCGCTCGGTGTCCGCGAGGCGCGTCAGGCGGCGTTGATCGAAGAACGTGAGCTCGCGGTCGAGCGTCAGGCGCACGCGCCGGTCCGCGCTGGTGAAGTACTCGCGCTGGTAGCGCACCCATTGCGCTGGCTCGAGCCCGGAGAGCCGGGCGCGCCAGCGCGGAGCGGAGCGGCGCGCGAGCTCGTCCACGAAGCTCCTGCGCTCTTGGCGCGCGAGGGCCAACGGCTGCTCGAGCGGCAGGGTCTCCTTCCAACCCAGCGAGTTCTCGCGGCACTTGCGTTCCAGCACGGCCCGGACGAGATCCGTCTCCACGCCATACCAGCGCACGCGGATCTTCTCGCGCACCGAGAGGCCGGCCAGGTTCTCCTCGAGCGCCCGCTGGAACGGCGTGTCGAGATAGAGGCTCTGCACGCGTCGCGGCGGATGAAGCGTGCGGATGCCCGAGCGGTCGAGGCGCAGCGCCATGCGCAGCTCGGGATAGGCCGCCTCGTCGCTCACGAGCTTCAGCTCGTGACGCACAGCGGCGCGCTCACTTCGCACGTCCGAGCACCCCCTCCTGGTAGGACGCCTCGACATCGATGTCCTGGGTCGGCACGAGGTTGCCGTCGAGCTCGAGCACGCATCCGGTCTGCGCGATCGTCTGGCCCAGTCCCGCGCCGCGGATCGTGAGCCCGCGCGCAATCAGGCGCGCGGGTCCGTACTCGGGTTTCTTGACGAAGGCCGCGAGCGCGTAGTTGCGGGCCTCGATCGTGAGCCCCGTCACCACGACTTCCGAGGCGTCCTTCGCGGCCACGCCCACGGCCACGTCGATGGCCTGGCCGCCCTCGATGCGCGCCTTGCTGCGCTCGCCGATCGAGAGCGCCTTGTCGCCGAGGTGCTCGAAGCGGCAGTCCTGAATGCGCACGTCCGCTCCGCTGACGTCGATCCCGTCCGCCAAGCCGTCGCGGAACACGCAGTTCACGAGCTCGCCCGTGACGAAGTCGCCGTCGAAGCAGTCCGAGCGTGCGCCCGAGAACGTGACGGTGTCGAGCCGCAGGTCCGCGGCGAAGACGTTGAGCGCGTCCTCGGCCTCGGTGCCCTCGAAGTGGCAGCGCACCAGCGTCACGGGCGAGCGATAGAACGTCACCGCCCCGGTCTGGATCCAGCCGCCGCGCGCCGCTGCGGTCGTCTTACGCACGACGACGTCGCTCCACTCGCTGCGTCCATCCGCGCCCAGCACGACCACGCCCGCCCAGCTCGCCGCGCCCTCCCCCGGCGCCAGCACGATCGGCGCCTGGGTCGTGCCCGCGAAGGCGAGCGGGGCATCCGCGAGCAGCACCGCGCCCTCCTGGAAGCGCAGCGTCGTGCCGGGCACGAGCTCGAGGCCGATCCCGCTGGGCAGCACCAGATCCCCCACGACGTCCCACGTCCCGGCCAGACCGGACAGTTCTCCCCGCGCGAAGTCGTAGCGCAGGAACGGGTGCCGCTCGAGCGCCTCCGCGAGGCTCGGCGCGCGCGGCCGATCGCCCTCGGCGCGCTGCAAGCCGCGGCGGAAGGAGAGCAGCTCCTCGTGCTCCTCCTCGGACGCGAGCAGCCGATGGAGGGCGCGCACGTCGAGGTCGAGCGGCTGATCCGCGCTGAGCTCCTGGCGCAGGGCGCGCGTGAGCTTCTCGACCGTCTCCAGGTTCGCCAGACGCTCGTCCATCGGGAAGCGGAAGAGCGCAGCGCAGCCATCGGTCGGCAAGACGACTCCTCGAGCGTGCGCGTGCGCACCGGGTGAGCCGGCCGCGAGGACCGACGCGGCGGGCGAGAAGGCGCCATTGCTGAAGCGAAAGCCCTCCACCAGCACGGGCGAGCGCGTGGTGGCCCAGGCGCGCACCTCGAGCCAGCCCTCGCCGGCGTTGCGCTCGACGTCGGTGAGCTCGTAGCTGGCCTCGAAGTTGACCCCGTCGCTCGGCAGACAGGCCTTGCGCAGGTAGACGAGCTGGGCGCGCAGACGCTGCTTCATCTCGCCGCTGGAGCAACCGACCGGCAGCTCGCCCTCCGCGCGCAGGGCGGCCTCGAAGATCGCGAGCTCGGGCTCGATGGCTCCGAACAACCCGTCCAGCCAGTCCGAGCGCAGCATGCGCCCGAGATGCGTGAAGAGCGCCTCGTAGTATCCGGGGCTGCGCGCGAAGGCCGCGGCCAGCCCGGTCGTGCGCCACGGCACGGGATCGCGGCCGGCCGGATCCTGGACCGCGCAGTCGAACAGGATCGGCTCGAGGCGCGCCTGCACCGGGTCGCGGTAGAAACGCATGTTGTGCCAGGCGAGCGCGTGCTCGGACTGGAACAGCGAGAGCAGCGCGTGCGCAGCGGCCATGCGCTCGACGTCGACCAGCTCCGCGAGCGTGCGCCCGCGCAGCTCGTCCATCGCTTCCAGCACCCGCCGCCGGTCGGTCTCGGGCTGATCCGCCAGGGCCAGCGCCCGCAGGGCTTTCATCTGGTCGAGGGCCGCGTGCAGCGAGCGATTCAGCCCCTCGATCGAGGACAAGCGCTTCTCGCCGAAGGCGCGCACCTCTGCCGGCTCGAGCGTGTGCGCGCCGGCCTGGAGCTGCGACTCGAAGGCGCGCACGCCCTTCGCGGGCACGTTGCCCTCCTGCAGCAGCGTCGACCAGAGCGTGCTCTCGTCCCACACCACGATCGGACCCTCGCGCCGCCCCTGGGATTCGAGCAGTTCCTTCTCGAAGTGCTCCTCGAGGAAGTAGACGCCCATGGCGTGCCCGTTCTGCACCACGTTCAGGAAGGTCGAGCGCGGCACCAGCACGCGCTCGCGGCGCGCCGCCTCGTGCACCAGCCATTCCCACAGGTACCCGCGCGTCTTCGGCGCCTGGATCGAGAACTCGCGCATGCCGCGGAAGGTGCCGGTCTTCAGGCGGATGCGGTAGGACCAGCGCTCGCCGTCGACGTGGTCGGTCCAGTCGCCCTTGATGCGGATCTCGGCCGGCTGGCGCGTGCCCTCGAAGGCGAATTCTGCCGGCACGGTGTCGGCGTCGGTCTGCGTGATGATGCCGCGCAGGAGCGCCTCCTCGCGCACGCGCTGCAGCACGGCGGCGGAACTGTCCGGGATGACGAGCTCGATCGACGCGAGCCCGTTCGCGGGCGGGGTCTCGCCGGGCCTCTTCGGCACGAGCGCGGGAAAGGGTTCGCGCCGTGCGCCGGAGCCCGCGCCCTCGAACCAGCGCGAGGGTCGGGCCAGCGTGCCGATGGCGATGCCGATGGCCAGGATGCCCAGTCCGGCCCAGGTCCCGCTCGATCGTTCCGGTTTGGTCAGCATGGCGCGGCGGGTCTCTGCCCGCTCGTCGTCAGTCGAGGCTGTTGCCCTCGACGACGCTGATCGAGCTGCCGGGCAGGACCTTCTCCAGGCGCGAGAGCAGCGGCCCGACCAGCTCGGCGCGCTCGAGGTCGAGCACGAGCGTGGCGTTGAAAGACTGCCCCTCGGTGTCGACGCGGCGCAGGTCGACGCGAGACGCGCCCTCCTCCGCCGTGCGCAGGAGCTCGCGCAGCACGGACTCGGTGCTCGCGCCCTCGCTCGCGACGAGCGTGCCCGAGAGATGCACCAGCAGCCGCGGCGGCAGCGCGCTCGTCTTGCCCAGACTGATGAGCGCCATGTAGCCGAGGATCACGCCGAAGGCCAGCACCGTGACCAGGCGCTGGTTCGCGCCCAGGCCCAGGCCGATGCCGATGGAGAGGAACAAGTAGGCGAGTTCCTCCGGTTCCTTGATCGGCGTGCGGAAGCGGATGATGGAGAGCGCGCCGACCAGCCCCAGCGACAGCGCCAGCGAGCTCTGCACGACCGCGATCACGAGCATGGTCGTGGCCGCGATGAACACGAACACGCGCGAGAACTTGCGCTTGTTCGAGAGCACCGGCGAGAAGCGCAGGTAGTGCCACACCAGGACCTGGCCCAGGATCAGCACCAGCCCCAGGTTGACGAGCAGCGTGCGCGGGTCGGAGGCCGGCTGATCCGCTTGCAGAAAGGATTTCCAGGGCACGAGTGGCGGTGGTCGGGACGCGCGTCGAAGGACGGAGCGAGCCGCCTCAAGATACCCGGCCCTTTCTCGGCAAACGAATCGGGGGCGCGAACAGTAGACTCCCCTCGCACCATGAACCGCGGCGCGCACGTGCTCCTCACGCTCCTTTCCTGCGCCGTCCCGGCCCGCGCTGTCTCAGCCCAGGCGCAGGAGCCCAAGGAGAAGGAGCGCCCAACTTTGATCGTGCGTCAGGCGGCACCGGCCGATCTGGTGGGGGCCGACGACGTGGTGCTCAAGGCCGCTTGCGACAAGCTTCGCGGGAGCGGCGGCACGCTGGTGCTCGGCCCGGGCCGTTACGTCGTGCGCCGCTCGATCGTCCTGCCGGCGAACCTGGTGCTGCGCGGCGAGCCGGGCGCGGTCCTGGCGCTGCCTTCGCCCGTGCTCACGGCCGCAGCCGCGGTAGCCGGCTCGAAGGAGCTCGCGCTCGCCGGAGTGCACGAGTTCGCCGGCGACGTCCTGGTGCAGATCCTCCCGCCGGTCGGCACCGAGTTCTTCTCCGACGGCATCACCCAGAAGCTGGAGCTGCAGCTGGTCGAGCGCGTCGAGGGCCAGCGGCTTTTCTTGAGCGGCGGCCTCGCCTTCGACGTCCCGGCGGGGAGCCGCGTGGGCTATCCGCTCAAGATCCTGCAGACCCACAAGGACGGCCTCGTCACGATCGAGAACCTGACCTTCGAGGGCGGCCGGATCGAGTCGATCCCGATGCCCGGCCACTCGCAGCGCTGCGCGATCTGGGCCTCCTCGCCCTTCGGCTACGGCGAGCAACGCCTCGGGCCGCCGGGCCGCGAGGTGCGCGTGCGCCACTGCCGCTTCACCGACTGGTACGGCCGCGCCATCGCTCTCTACCACCAGGTCGACGGCCTGGTCGAGGGCTGCCTGTTCGAGCGCATCAGCGACGAGGCCATCGACCTCGACCACTTCGTGGAGCGCTTCCGCGTGGTCGGCAACGACGTGCGCGACGCCCTGTGGGGCATCGTGCTCAACGACGCCTCGCGCAGCGTGGTCGAATACAACCGCATCCAGGGCGGCGAGATCGGCATCTTCAGCTGGTGGTGGCGCGAGACCCCGCGCCAGGGTGTCAACGAGGAGAACGTGATCCGTTTCAACGTCGTGCGCGGCACGCGCGAAGCGGCCATCGATCTGCGCGAGACCTGCGTGCGCTACGTGGTCGAGCACAACTTCGTCGAGGGCGAGATCAAGGTGGTGGAGCCCGACAACACGATCGGCGTCAACACGCGGCTCGCGCCGGAGGCCAGCGCCGCGTCGCCGCGCGAGCGCTGATCGAACCCATCTCAGCGCGGGCTCTCGCCCGCAATCCAAATGAATGGGTGGTACGCCCGCGCTGAGTTCTCTCCGCCCGCAACCCAAACGCACCGCGGAGACGCGGCGGGCGCGGAGCCTCGCGGAGGAGGAAGAATGGGCCTCCGGATCGTCGACTCTCGGAGAGCCGGAGCCCCGGAGGCCCCATCTTTTCTGATCTCTTCCTCCGCGTTCTCCGCTTCTCCGCGGTGCGCTTTCTTCCTTTCCGCTGATCCTCGCGCCAGGCGACGACTCTCCGGAATAGAAGACCAGCCCGGCCTGCGGCCGGAACCAAACTCTGGAACGGCGTGAGGCCTCGAGTCGGAATGTCGGTGTGCACACGGCAACCAACCCGAGGCTCACGCCATGCAGGAGTTTCTAACACGCCACGCCTCGCAGATCAGCGGAGTTCTGCGGGGGCCGGACCGCCTGATCGTGCGGGGGTACCTCCAAATGCTGTCGACTCCGGGAGGCATGAAGAGCTTCCTCGATCGCGTCGGGGAGCCGCTCGCTGGCTTCAGGGCCTACGTCCTGGACGTGACGTGCAAGCTGCTTGCGGCCTCTCTGGCCAAGGCAGAGACCTTGAAGCGCCCGGTGATCTACCTGGGTTCGTCGGCGACGCGAAAGGAAGATGTGGCGCG
>JANOGB010000036.1:0-7974 GCA_031413955.1 Planctomycetota bacterium
GCGGCCCGCGCCCGCCCCCCGCCACCCGGATCCGGCCCGAAGCGACGCGCACGACGGGGCGCTGCGCGCCCGCCGGTGTGCGCGCGAGGAGCCAGTCCTCGGCCTCGTCGTCGAGCTCGGCGCCGCCGCTCTCCTGCGGCCAGGCGCCGCGCGCGTCTGCGCGCCAGCCGTCGCGCTCGAGCACGAGTTCCTCGACGGGGCCACTCTCCGGCACGAGCTCGACCACCAGCAGCGTCTCGGCTTCGCTCGCGCGTGCCAGCTCGAAGCCGCGCGCGCCACACCAGGCCGCCAGCACGCGTTCCAGCACGGCCGGCAGCGCGCGCCCCGCCGGTTCCTGCACGCGCACCGCCACGGCACGCGGAGTCGGGCGTGCGCGCAGCTCCCCACCTTCCCAGAACCAGGTCGTGTGCCCGTCGGCCGCGATCGCACCCGAGACGGCCGGACCGCCGCTCGCGAACAGGCCCGCGTGCGCGCGCGCGACGGCGGGTTCGCGGTCGCTGATCCACAGCACGCCGGGCTGATCGTGGAGCGCCCACTCGGGCTCCCCGCCGTCCGCCGCGGGCCCGAGCCAGGCCTCGGGCGGGCGCTGGTCGCGCGCGAGCTCGAGCGCCGCGCGCCCCGGCGCGACCCAGCGCACGCGGTCGTCGGGTCCGCTCGCCTGCAGGAGCCAGGCGCAGGCGGATTCGAGCGCCACGTCGAGGCGCGTGGGCGCGCCCTCGGCCCCGCTCTCGAAGCCCATCGAGGGCGAGCGATCGAGCACGCAGGTCCAAATGCGCGCCGGGCTCGCGCGCGCGCTGCGCGGCCCGAGCCAGGCCAGGGCACCGAAGAAGAGCCCGAGGGCACACACGAGCACCCACGGCTGAATGCGTGGACGCGTGCGCCCGTCCCCGGTGTGGGCCGCGGGCAGCCCGCGCAGCAGTTCCAGCGTGCCGACGACCACTTGCGGCGCGCGCGGCAGCGTGCGCGCGAGGAGCAGCAAGAGGACCGGCAGGCACAGCGCCCAGGCGGCGCCCGGCCGCGCGCAGTGCAGCGCCAGGAGCTCTCCCATCAGGGCAAACTTTCGAGCTCCACGAGCCGCGCCGCCGCCACCCAGGTCTTCCCGCGCACCGTGACCAGCGTCCAGTCGCGCGCCTCGAGGCGCACCTCGAAGGGCGCCGCGGCCTCCGCGCTGCCGAGCTCGAAGCTCGCCGTGCACTCTTCTCCGGCGCGCACGCTCAGGCTGCCGAGCGCACGCTCGTTCGCGAACACGCGCACCTCGAGCGGATAGAGGTCGGAGGGAGCCGCGAGCGGCGCGAGATGCACGCGCAGGGTCTTCCCGCGCGGCAGCACGAGCGCGCACTGGGCCTCCAGGGTGCCGTCGAGGTTCAGGCCGCCGTAGACCTGCAGGATGCCCTGCAGGGTCTCGGGCGAGATGCGCGCCTGGAGCTCGTGCTCGAGGCGCGCGAAGCGCGCCCGGCTCCAGCCCTCGGCCTCTGCTGCCGCGAGCACGCGCGCGCGGCGCCCCGCGTAGCCTTCGGCCACGCTCGGCAGGCTCGCGCGCCCCTCGGCCGGCAGCCAGCCGAGCTCGAACAGGCTCGCGGCGATCCACAGCGCGAAGGCACTCACGGTCGCGGCCGCGGGATGCGGATCGATCAAGAGCGTGTCGTCGCGCAGGAGCTCCGTCAGCAACGGGATCTCGACCGGCGCCGGGCCCGCGCGCAGGAGCTCGGCGCGCAGCTCCTGGTGGAACTCGGACTGCTCGTAGGAGACGAGCGCGCAGCGCGCCTGGATCCGCTTCAGACGCTGCACGCCCTCGGCGATGATGCGCGCCATGTCGCCGTAGCGCGCGCGCGAGAGAGCGCTCAGGCGCGCGCCGATCACGCCCGGCCCGAGGCGTTCCCCCGGATCGTCGCCCGCCGCGCGCAGCTCGCGCGTGCGCAGCGTCACCAGGGCGCGTACCGGACGCACGTGCAGCAGCGGGTGGGCCGAGGCCGGGTCCTCGGCCGCGCGCCGCTGGCCGGCCTCGGTCACGCCGTAGCTGTCCTCGAGATCGTTCTCGACCGGCAGGTAGAGCACGATGTCGGGCCGCAGGCGCTCCAGGTGATCGAGCAGGAAGCGCCAGGCGTTACGCGCGTTCCAGCTCGGGACCGCCACGGTGTAGCAGGCCACCCGCCCACCGAGCGGCGCCGAGAGCAGCCGCTCGAGCTGCGCCGCCAGGGTGTCCGCATCGCCCAGGCCGAAGCCGAAGGCCACGGAATCGCCCAGGACGACGATGCGCAGCGCGTCCTCGGCCGGCGGCGGTCCGGGGCGCGCGCGCAGTCCGAGCTCGTCCGTCACGAGCTGCATCGTGACCTTGCCCTCCGTGAAGGTGAGCGCGCTCGCGGTCTTCAGCGTGTAGGCGACCAGCGCATCTTCCGGCACGCGAAACGGGCCCTCGCTGCGGGCGGCGGCGGCGGCGCGATCGTGATCGCTGGGCTGGTACGGCTGCGCTTCCTCGACCCTCCGCGGAACGAGCGCACGCAGGGAAGTCGCCCAGGCGAGTGAGAGCACGCCCTCGAGCAGCAGCAGGCAAGCGACCGTGGCCGCCAGAAAGACGGCGAGCTTCTTCATCCCACCTGTGTTCATCCCACCTGTGTTCATCCCATCCGTGCGCACAGGGCGCGCGCCAGGGTCTCGAAGGGCGTAGTGCTCGTCCAGCAGCCGTGCACCGCGCGCATGCGCGCCGCCGCTGCACGCCAGAGCTCGAGGCGCGCCGCCAGGCGTTGCTCGTAAGCCAGCAGCCCGGCCTCGTCGACCGTGCGCTCGAGCGCGTTCCCGCTCTCGGCATCGACCCAGCGCACCGGACCGCGCGCCGCCGGACACAGCTCCTCGGGCGCGAGCACCTGCACCAGGAACAGCTCGCGTGCAGGACGCACGAGCGCGAACAGCTCGCGCGGCTCGCAGTCCAGGAAGTCCCCGACCAGGAACACGCGGCCGGCCGCGCGTACGCCGGTACGCGCCGCGGCGAAGGCACGCGTCAGGGACCCGAGTCCGGCCGTGCCCGCCGCACGGGTGGCCGAAAGCGTGCGCATCCAGCCCTCCAGGGCCGCACGCTTCCTGGCCACGCACAGCGGGGCCGGACCGCTCGTGTGCAGCGCCACGGTCGCGCGCCGCGCGACGCCCAGCGTGGCCAGCGCGAGCGCGAGCTCGGCCCCGAGCTGCAGCTTTCCGGGCCGGCCCACGCCCATCGAGGCGCTGGTGTCGAGCAGCACGGCCCAGGCCTCGCTCGCCTCGCGCGCCGCCACGCGCACGTAAGGCCGGCCGAGACGCGCCAGCAGGCTCCAGTCGAGCGCGCGCAGATCCTCGCCGCTCCGGTAGGGCCGGTAGCCGACGAACTCGCTGCCGACCCCGAACAGCCGCGCCGGCCCCTCGCCCTCGCGCCGCTCGCGCAGGCTCGCGAGCGCGGCGGCGAGCCGCCCGAGGCGCGCCAGGAAGTCCGGCCCGAAGGCGACTCCGGGCGAAGGCAGCGCGACGGGTTCCAGCACGATGGGTGGAGAGTAACCAGCCGCCCGCAAGACTCGACATCTGCCGCGAACTTCCGCGACCAGACAGCGCTGCGGGGCGTCCAAACGGCGAAAGGGAGGTGCCTGGCTCGGTTTTGCACGAGTCCGCCGGAAGCGCCTCGCACTCCTGCGCGAACATCGGACTCGCGCGAAACCGTGCCAGGCTCCGTACTTTCGCCAGCCTGACGCGTGGAAGCGCTTGTTCACTCTGAGGCTAGGCCGGCGGACGCTCCTCGCGCTCGAAACTGGAGATCTCCGCGAGATGGCCCGTCACCGAGCGCAGGGACCAGCCCGAGAGAGAATCCACCAGCCGGCGGGCCCACGGCGAGAGGTCGGAGCGCTCGACGTACTTCCTGGACCACGCCTGTCCGAGCGCGAGCACGACGAGCCCGACGATCAGGTTCCAGACGAGATACGGGAGTTCGACGCGGGCGAGCGCATCGACGCCGGTCAGCGCCTCGAAAGGGACCAGGAGGGCGGGGAGCCAGAGCAGGGTTCCGCCCAGCAACGCCCACTTGAAGGCGTGGTACTCCACGAGCTTCAGGCGCTCGACCTCGCGCTGGAGCGCCGTCACCGGGCCGTCGTAGTCGAGCTGCAGGCCGTTCACCAGCAGATACGCGGTCAGCGCGGTGATCCCGGCCGTGAACACGGCCAGGGCTCCGGCCACCACGACGTAGCGCGGCTCGGCGACGTGCGCGCCGAGGACGCGCATCACGGCGAGCAGTACCGCGATGCCCAGCGCGACTTCCAGCGCTCGCCACAGGACGTAGGGCGCCAACGCGAAACGGACCTTGCGCAGCAGCACCTCGCGCAGGAGCCGCTCGTCGATGGCGAGGCTCCGCTCCAAGGTCTTGCCGTGCGCGGCCCAGGCATTCTTCAGGTCATCGAGCTGCATGTGGTCGTTCCTTCCGGTCCGAGCGCGCGCGTTCCCCGAGCGCGACGCGCAACTTCTCCTTGATGCGTCCCAGCTTCGTGCCCACGTTGGACACGGAGATCCCGAGCACGTCCGCGATCGACGTGTGGTCGTTCCCGTCGAGGTAGAGCAAGACGAGCGCCTTCTCGAGCGCACCGAGCTGTGCGATGCAGCGCAGGAGGAGCTCGACGTCCTCGCCGGGCTCGACCTCCGCCGCGGCCGCGACCGTGATCAGGTGCTCCTCACTCGCGAGGCGCCCCGCGCGATGCCGGCGCTCGCGGCGCTGGAACGAGATCGCCACGTTGAGCGCGATACGATAGACCCACGTCGTCTCGCGCTGGCGCCGGTCGTAGCGGTGGCAGGAGCGCCAGAGCTGCACGGCGACCTCCTGCACGACGTCCTCGCGGTCCGCCGCGTCCCGGCAGTAGGCGTAGGCGATCTTGTGGATCAGCCCGGCGTGCCGCCGGATCAGGTCGGAGAACTGGGGGGCTTCCATCCGCGTCCTCGCCATGATTCGCGAGCGCTCCGCGCCAGATCACGAATCCGCCGACTTTTTCTGGCGCTTCAACGGCGAGAGTACGGTGCCTGGCTCGGCTTTGCCGGATTCCGCCCTGCGCTCCTCATCACTCCTGCGCACACCCGGAATCCGGCGAAGCCGTGCCTGGCTCCGTACTCTCGCCGGTCTCGCGCGCCAGCGTGATGGCCGTGTCGATCGAGCGTTCTTCGGCCTCGTGCGAGCGCACCAGGTGATGCTCGGCCGCGCTGGCGCCCTTGTGGCGCTGCTTCCCGGCCTGGAGCAATTCCTCGTCCTCGCAGTGCGCCACGATCATTCGCCCGGCGCTGGCCGCGGCCTGGAAGAGCTGGCGCAGGGTCGCGCGGTCCTCCTGCCCACCCATGCCGGTCGAGCCGCCCAGGAACAGCTTGAAGGCGGGCGTGAGCGGCGCCATCGCGCCGAGCTCGGCCACGGAAGCCGCGCGCGTGCCGCGCGGCCCGGCCGGTAGCTGCGGGCGCCACGCACCAGGAGGTCGCCACCGCCCTGATGGGCTGCGGTTTCGGGCCTGGCCATGACTGGCGCGCTAATCAGGTGCGCCGCGCGACCACCACGGTGATGTCGTCCTCGCGCACGCCGCCGGCGTGTTCCATGGCCTTCTCGGCCAGCAGAGCGCAGATCTCGCGCGCGGACTGGTTGGCCGCGGCGGCCGTGTCCAGCACGCGTCGCAAGCCCTCCTCGCCGAAGAAGTCGTCCTCGCTGCCGGGCTTGCGTGCCTCGGTCAGGCCGTCGGTGTAGGCCACCAGCACGTCGCCCGCGCGCATGACCAGCGGCGGATGGGCGCTGTAGACCTCCTCGGCGATCATGCCCAGGGCCGGACCGCACATCGGGATCGTCTGGATCGTGCGGTCGGCCGCGCGCCACAGGAACGGCTCCGAGTGTCCGGCGTTGAGCGCGCGTACCTCGCCGCTCGACCCGAGCGTGGCCAGGAACAGGGTCAAGAAGCGTCCATCCTCGATGCGCTCGCACAGGTCCTGGTTGAGCAGCGTCACCACCTGGCCCGGGTCCGAGCTGAGACGGAACGAGGTGCGCAGCGAGCCCTGAGCGGAAGCCGTGATGAGCGCCGGTCCGATGCCGTGGCCGGTCACGTCGCCCACCACGATCGCCAGCGAATCGGCGACCTTGATGAAGTCGTAGAAGTCGGCCCCCGTCTGCTCGGCCGGGCCGTAGAAGCCGGCCAGGTCCCAGCCGGGCACGTTCGGAACGCGCGGCATCAGGTCTCTCTGGATCGTGCGCGCGAGATCCAGCGACTGCTCCAGGCGTACCTTCTCGAGCGAGTCGAGCTGTAGCTGCGCGTTCATCATGGCGATCGAGATGTGCTGGGCCAGGGCTGCGAACAGCGCCAGGTCCTGCTGCGCGAACTGGCGCGTGGCGGCGCGCGAGTCGACGTACAGGACGCCCTTGGGCGGCGGCACGGGCGCGCCCTCGTGGACCGGCGAAGTGAGCGGCACGCACATCACGGCCCGCAGCTTGAGGTCGTAGACCGAGCGGCCGAGCTCGAGTGCCTCGGACTCGGAGTGCACCTGGGCGCGCAGCGGGCGCGCCTCGGCCAGGACGCGCCCGGCTACGGTGGTCGAGTAGCGCAGATCGTTGGCCACCCCCTTCTTGCCGCGCTGGCGTGCCACGCGCACGAGCAGCTCGCCCTCCTTCGTGCCGCGCAGCACCAGCAGGCCGCGCTCCGCTCCGGTCAGCTCGATCGAGCTGTCGACGATGTCCGTCAGGAGCGACTCGAGGTCGCGCGCCTCGGACACCCGCGCGATGGCCTCCAGGAGCACCTGCACCGTGCGGCGGTCGCGCCCGGCCTCGCCGGTGAGGAACTGCGTGCTCGCAGGCCCCGTCAGGCCGGCCGGCGGCGGAGAAGCCGAGGCGCCCTCGGGCGCTTTCGCGCCTGCACCCGGCGGCGCGACGGGCTCGGGAGGCTCGGAGGGATTCTTCTTCCGCCGGAAGAACATCGCGCCCGAGTCTAATCGACTCCCGGGCCGGCCCCGCGAGGAAAAATCCTTGCCAGGACGCGCTGTCCGAGCAGAAGATGCCGGGCGCTCTTCGTTTTTCGCGCCAGCCCCACGGGAGAAGACATGCAAGTCACGGTCGAGCCTCGCGACAACTTCACGATCCTCCACCTCCGCGGCGAGTTCGACACCTTCTACTGCGCGCTGCTGCAGAAGGAAGTCGACGGACTGATCGCCTCGGGTGTGAACCGCGTGGCCCTCAACCTGCGACTGGTCAAGTTCATCAACTCGACCGCCCTGGGTGCGATCATCAAGGCCTCCAAGGTCCTGGGTTCGAAGGGCGGCAAGCTGGTCATCTCGCGCCCCTCGGTGTTCTGCAAGGACATCATGGAGAAGGTGGGCCTGGACCGCGTGGTGCCGATGTTCGACAGCGACGAGGCCGCCGGCACGGCGCTCCTCGCCGAAGGCAAGACGCCCAGCAAGGGCAAGGTCGCGGAGGACCAGGAAGACGACACCAGCGTGCTGTTCGCGCCCACCGACCCCAAGCGCGTCGAGCACTTCATCCCCGAGAACGTGCGCAGCACGCTGTCGCATGCCGGACACGGCGCCGCGAGCAGCCAGTGGCGCGGAATCGGACGCATGCTGGCCCTCGACTCCGAGAGCCTGCGCTTCACCTGGAACGGCGGCAACACCGGGCTGACGCCGTTCGAGATGGGCCAGATGCTCTCGCTCGGCACCGACCTCATGATCAAGTTCCGCCTGCCGCTGCTCAAGCGCGGCCACTGCGAAGCCACGGTGACCGTGAGCGAGGTCGAGGAGCGACCGGACGGCGTCAAGCTGGCGGCGACTTTCGCCGAGCTCGAGCCCGAGACTCGCGCCGCCGTGAAGCAGTACGCGGCCGACATGGCCTTCCTCAAGAAGGAACTGCGTTCGGCCACGGAGAAGAAGCGCTGATTTTCACCCTGGGAGCGCGCCGGGCTCCAGCCCGGCTCTTCTGCTTGTCTCGTTCTTGCGTTTCTTCTGACCTGGCTTCGGAAGGCG
>JANOGB010000037.1:0-2468 GCA_031413955.1 Planctomycetota bacterium
GCTGGCCTCGGGCACTTCCTGGTGGCAGACGGGGCAGGCCGTGAGCACGGTCATGGGCGCGCAAGCTAGCTTATCAAACGAGCCAGGCGGCTATAATCCGCGCCGACCATGCAGAAGCGCGCCTGGGTCGCAGCGGACTCCACGTCTCCGACCCTCGCGACGTGGGACGGGAGAGGCCCTCATGCGGCTCTTCCGCGAGCGGCTCCTGGCGCGGCTCGTCGAGAGACACGCCATCTCGCAGGAACTGGCCACCAAGCTCATGGCTTGGAGACATCCGGGCTTTTCAGCGCACGTCGGAGATCCGATATCGGCGGATGATACGCAGGCCCTCGAGAACCTGGCCGGGTATGTGACGAGAAACCCCTTGTCCCTTCAGAGCGTCAGTCCCACCGACGTGGCTCCATGCGGAAGAGGAACTTCGGCTTGATCCACGCGGGTGGTTGCGGCAGGCTGGGACAGCGACGGACAGCGGAAGTAGGCCGTGTCGTCAGTGGTGCGCCGTTGAGCCCGATTCAGAGCTTGGCCCCAAGTTTCGTGCACCGTGCAGTGGTTACGATCCGAGACGCTTCGGATTGATCCCGTTCAAGAGAGTGCTTCTCTTTGCGCGACTTGGCCGCTGTCCGGCCGCAGAGAGGATGGCGTCCGTGGCAAACGACCGGAGTGGGACGGATCCGTCGGCCGCTGGTACCAAGAGCCGAAGCAGAAAGCGGCAACGGAAGGGCCTGTGTCTGCAAGACCGGCCGGTCCAGAACCCGGATGCGGCAGGGATCGACATCGGGGCGCGGGAGATCTTCGTGGCCGTCCCGGCCGGGCGTGACGAGGATCCGGTCCGGGTGTTTGGAACCTTCACCGAAGATCTGGAGCGGATGGCCGACTGGCTTCTCGCCTGCCGGATCACGACGGTGGCGATGGAGTCTACCGGGGTGTACTGGATCCCGCTCTACGAGACTCTCGAGGGGCGCGGAATCGAACCTTGCCTCGCCGACGCGCGACACATGAAGAACGTCCCCGGACGACGCACGGACTGGCACGATTGCCAGTGGATTCAGTACCTACACTCGGTGGGACTGCTGCGCGCCGCGTTTAGACCCGAAGAGCAGGTCTGCGCAGTGCGGGCGTTGATGCGTCATCGAGGCCAACTGGTGGAGATGGCCAGCCAGCATGTCCAACACATGCAGAAGGCACTTACCCAGATGAATCTCCAGATTCACCACGTCCTCAGCGACATCACGGGCCAGACGGGCCTCGCAATCGTCGATGCGATCTTGATCGGCGAGAGGGACCCGGAGGTCCTGGCTCTGCTGCGCGATCACCGCGTGAAGGCCAGCCCGGAGACGGTACGGAAGTCCTTGGTGGGCCACTGGCGCCCGGAGCATCTGTTCACGCTCAAGCAGTCGTGCGAGCTGTACCGCACGTATCAAGACCAGATCGAGGCCTGCGACCGGCAAATCGAACAGATGCTTGGGGAGTTCGCGCCTCGCGTCGATCCAGACGCACAGCCCTTACCCCCCGACCGCAAGCATCGCAAGAAGCCGCGCCGAGCCAAGACGGGCCAAGTCCCCAAGAGTGCACTGCCGGCCGCGTTCGATCTGCGGACCGAAGCCTACAAGTTGTTCGGAGTGGACGTCACGCAGATTCCAGGCCTGGCGACGATGGTGCTGGCTCTCTTTTCCGAGATCGGCCGGGATCTCTCGAAGTGGCCGACGGCCTCCCACTTCGCTTCATGGCTGGCGCTCTGCCCAGACAATGACATCAGTGGCGGGCGGATCTGGAAAGGTGCGCGGAAGGCCAAGAGTCGGGCGGGCCAGCTATTCCGCCTCGCGGCCTATTCGCTGCACCACAGTTCAACTCCCCTCGGCGACTTTCTCCGTCGCATGAAGGCAAAGCTCGGCCCACGAGCCGCGACCACGGCCACCGCCCACAAGATCGCCATCATCTTCTACACCATGGTCAGGAATCAGCTCGAGTATGACGAAACCATCTGGGCCACCCGAGACACCCACCGCACCAAGAGGCTCGAAGCCAAGCTCGAACGGCAGGCCAAACGCCTCGGCTACCTGCTCGTCCCGATCACCGAACGGCCCGCTGCGTAGGGAGGGAGTTCCTCAAGAGACAGGCCCTCAAAAACACGGGCGGCGAGCTCGAGAATGTCGACCTGGTCCCTCACGATCCAAACCCTCCACGCCCCGACAGCCCCATTCTACCGCGCTCCCCCTGGGGTTGGCCTCTTCGTCCTACTTCGTCCGGCGCATGTCCTTGATGATTGCCTCGGGCGAGGGTGGACGGCCGAGGAAATCGCGGATCACATCGCCCGAGCTCCGGGCGCGATTTCCCGACGCGACGACGGTCGAGGAGGTCGCGCGGCGACTCTGGAAGCGTCCCAACGGCTTCAGCATGATCGACCCTGCAGCGCTCGTAAGCGCGGTTCGGAAAGCTGCGTCGAACGAGACCGACATCAAGGCCGACGT
>JANOGB010000038.1:0-2193 GCA_031413955.1 Planctomycetota bacterium
GGGGCCTCCGGGCCTTCGGCTCTCCGAGAGTCGACGATCCGGAGGCCCCCTTCCTCCTCTGTGAGGCTCCGTGCCCTCTGCGCCTCTGTGGTCCTGCTTGGGTTGCGGGCGTCAGCCCGCGCTGGTCTTCTATCGCCGAACGGCTTGCACGGCGGGGAAGACTCCCAGATCAAGACCAGAGAAAGCGCACCGCGGAGTCGCGGAGGGCGCGGCGGCAGAGGTCAGAAAAGATGGGGCCTCCGGGGCTTCGGCTCTCCGAGAGTCGACGATCCGGAGGCCCCTAGTTCCTGCTCCCCGAGGCTCCGCGTTCTCCGCGTCTCCGCGGTGCGTTTGGGTTGCTGGCGTAGCCCGCGCTGAGGTCCTCCGCGGTCTCGACGGCGACCGCTACAGCGAGAAGGAAATGGAACGGCTGCTGCTCTGAGGGCGCTTCAAGGACGTGATGCGGCGGCCGCAACGGGACGCGGCGCGGCTTCCACCAGTGGCAACTGGGACGCGATCAGGAGATCGATCACGGTCGCGATGCGGTGCTCGACCTGGACGAACTGTGCCGCGCTGAGCGGGGACAGTTCGCTGCTCAGGATCCCGTGGTATTTCTTCAGGAGCTCGAGGCGCTCCGACTCGCTGGAGAAGAACGCGTCGGCGAGCTCTTGCGCCTGCGCCCCGTCGAGCGTGCCGGAGTGCTGCGCCACGACGAACTGACGGATGGTCCCCATGCGCCGGTCGCCCAGCTCGAACAGCTCGGTCTCGTAGTCCTGGTAGATGGGCCAGAAGACGTTTCCCTGGGCGGCGTCCAGCTTCATGACTCCGCTGAAGACCTGCACCTTGCCGCCGCTCAGGTCGGCGCGCAGCGCGTCGACGTACTCCTGCACGGGGTCGGGCGGGGTGGACTGCTTCCCGGAGGATGCACAGCCCGTGGCCCCGAGCAACACGGCGATCATGGCCACGCCGAAACACATGGAGCGATTCATGGCTGGAGTCCTTGCTTCGTGGCGGCGCATCAGTGTCCGGCCCCGATCTCGACCGCCTGGGTGAGGCGGAACTCGACCAGCGCGCCGGCTGGATAGGTCACGCTGTCCCCCTTGCGGAGGACCGACGCGCCGAGCCCGACCGCAGCTCCCTTCTTGGCTCCTCCGCTGCTGTCGAAAGCCTCCCCGACCAGCGCTCCGACCGCCACGTTCCGCGCCGTGTTGTGGAACGAGCTCTGGCTCGCCTCGGCGTAGTTGGTGGTCACGATGGGAACCGCGGCGCCGCCCAACAGGAGCTCCTTCAGACTGAAGGCCACGCTCGATTTGCCGGCCAGACGGCCGGCCTTCTTGGCCTCGTCGACGCGACCGTAGACCGTGGTGCCGGCCTTGACGACCGCCTGTCCGCTCACCACGAGGTCGGCCTGCAGCTTGCCGCTGAAGCGTTGCCCGACCTTGTCGTTGGACGATACGGGACCATCGAGGCGCACGAGCAGCAGGCTCCCGGCGGGGACCAGCACATTCACGCCGACAACCGGCGTCGCCGGAGGCGCAGGAGCCGGAGCGAGCGCGGGGGCAGCCGCCGGCGCAGGCGCTGCGAAGGTCAGCGCGAGGGCGCTGTCCCTCGGGATCACCTGCAACCCCTCGTCCGTTTCGAAGCGAATCGAGGTGGCCGTGCCGCCCTGATACTTCCCGTCGAGGATGCTGCCGTCGCGCAGCTCGAGGACGTCGCCCGCCAGGGCGGGGCCGGCGAGGACCAGGAGAGCGGAGCAGATTCGGAGCCTGAGTTCTTGGTTCATTTTGCGGACGTAGCACCGATGGGAAGGCCGCGCAGCAACGCCTCGGATCCCGCTCCGAGGCGATTCAGGCATTTCAGCATAGCGGTGGGCGGGATCTCGGCGAGCGTGACACGGTCAGGGGTCATCCAATAGACGGAGCCGGACTGCGGGTTGGGCGCTCCGGGGACGAACACTGCAACCAGGCCTCTCTCGAGCTGATCGACCCGGAATCCGATCTGCCAATTGTCGTCGAAGCGCACGAGCACGACCGGATACGCCCCCTCCTTCTCGATGCCCAGCAGGCTCTCCCCCATCCCCTTGAAGAACTCGTAACCGGGCAGGTTGGAGAGCACCGCTGACTCCAGTTTTCTGACGACCCTCTGTGCGAGCGCGGTCCGCGCCAAGAGCCCGGCGAGGAAACAGAACGACACGATCATGCCGATGGCCAGCAG
>JANOGB010000039.1:0-8319 GCA_031413955.1 Planctomycetota bacterium
TTTTCTACACGACCCACGCCTACGCCAGTCTCGAGCCATACTTCTTCATCGGCTATCTCATCTCGATCGCCCTCTTCTGCCAGTTCCAGGCGATCTTCATGGCCAACGCCGGCGGCGCCTGGGACAACGCCAAGAAAGTCGTCGAGGTCGAGCTCAAGCAGAAGGGCACGCCGCTGCACGCCGCGGCCGTCATCGGCGACACGGTCGGCGATCCGTTCAAGGACACTTCCTCGGTGGCGATGAACCCGATCATCAAGTTCACGACGCTCTTCGGCCTCCTGGCGGTCGAGCTCGCGATCACGCTGCCGGACCAGACCAGCAACGTCCTGGCCGCAGTGTTCTTCCTGGTCTCGACGGTCTTCGTGTACCGCTCGTTCTACGGGATGCGCATCAAGTCGGGAGCAGCCTGATCCGCGTTCGCGCGCAAGCGAACGCAGGCATCAGCATGCGTTCGGCTCGAGTGCGAACGCGCACAGTCGCGTAGCGCGCTCCTCATTCTTCGCAACGCACGAAACCGCGCGGATCTCGCTCGATAAGGACGGCCGGAGGAAGACCTCCAGGGCCGGCGCTCGGCCGTCCCTCACCGACGGAGCGAGGCTGCCATGGCTCTCCAGGACCTGAGGCTGGTGGGCGGATTCGTGCGCTGCGCGAAGAATTCGCCCTGGTTGATGATCGCGCTCGGCCTGCACGTGCTTCTTGCCACGGGGATGAGCGTGGCGTACGTCCGCCACGAGCGACGGAGGGCGGGCCCGGCGTCCACGGAGATCGTGGTCGCAGCGCTGCGGCCTGCGCCACCCAGGGCGCTCCTGCCCGAGGAGCAGCCCGAACGACAGAAGATCCCGGAGCAGCGCGAGATGGAGCTCGTCAGCTTCGACGAGCAGCCCGCCTTCGTCCCGACCGAAGAGCCGCCGGCCGAGATCGACTGGCACGACCCCGTCGGCGATCCCACCGGAACGGACGAGGAGAGCTCCTCCACCGGCGGGGCCTCGATCGGCGTCGGCATCGGCGGCCGACACGGGACGGGCACGCCCTCGTCGTTCCTGCGCGGCCGGCTGGGTTCGAAGAACGGCGGAATCCCTGGCCGGCCGCACGCGGGTGAGGCCACGTTCGTGACGGAAGAGGCCGTGCTCGAGGGCCTGCTCTGGCTGATGCGCCACCAGGAGGCGGACGGCTCGTGGAGCGCGTCGAAGCTGCACACGCACTGCTCCACACGCACGCCCTGCATCCCGCCCGATCCCGCGCTCGACAGCAGCTTCGACGTGGGCATGACCGCCCTCGCGCTGCTCGCCTTCCTCGGCCAAGGCATCACGGTGGGCTCGCGCGTCATGCTCGTGGACGAAGCCATGGGCACGCCACCGCGGTCCGGGGGCGAGGTCGTGAAGAAGGGCATCCTCTGGCTGCTCGCGCACCAGAAACCGGACGGCTCGTTCTCGGACTCGCGGCCCTTCGAGCTGCCCGAGAACGACACGCTCCCCACCATGGCGCTGTGCGAGGCCTACGGACTCTCACCCGGCAACAAGCGGCTGCGCCAGCCGGCCCAGCGCGCGCTCGATTTCCTGGTCGCGGCGCAGAAACGGAACGACGCGGGGGAACCCTGGGGCTGGGGCCGCGGCTCGCAGCGAGACCTGGAGGAGCAGCGGGCGCGCGGCGAGCTCGCGGACGCGGCCTTCGCCGAAAAGCAGGGGAGCGTCGACCTCTCGATCACCTGCTGGGTCGTCATGGCGCTGCGTTCGGCGCAGTCCTGCGGGTTCCGTGTGGCCGCGGAGAGCGTGGCGGGTGCGCTCGCCTACGCCGTCGACGCCACGGAGGCGGGCTCCCTCGGCACCGAAGAGCCCATCGCCCCGCCCCTCGCCCCGGAAGAGCAGTTCGCCTACCACGCGGCGCGCAGGGAGGCGCTCGGCATGCTCATCCGGGCCTTCGCGGGCGGCGACATCGCGGAGCCCTTCCTCGAGGATGCGGCCCGTGCGCTGGCGGCCGACGTCCCCCGGGTGACGAAGGACCAGCTCTCGGTCGACTTCTACTACTGGTACTTCGCGACCCTGGCGCTCGAGCAATACGACGGTCCGGACAGCCCGCGCGACGTCCAGAACCAGCATGTCCAGAACCAGCATGTCGAGAACCAGCATGTCGAGAACCAGCACAGCGAGGCCCCGCACCGGAAGGGCGAGCGCTGGAGGGGCCAGTACTGGGAGCCGTGGAACGAGAGCCTGGTCGACGCACTCCTCCCCCTGCAGGAGCGCGCCACGAGGGCCGACGTCTGCGCGCGCGGCGGGTGGCTCCAGGCCGCGCGCGGCAACCGCCGCGGTCGCGCGCTGTACAACACCGCGCTCAACGTGCTCACCCTGGAGGTCTACTACCGCTTCGAGAACGTCTTCGGCTCCTCCGCGCGCGAAGCCGAGTCGATCCGCGACCGTTGACCCCCGCGCGGGCACCGGGTGCTCGTCCCCGAATCCCCGCTGCAGGCGGAGCAGCCTGGATTCGCCTCCGAAACCGGCCACGGCCGGGGTGGTAGAGCGGAGCGGGTGCCATTATGCTCCTTGCCCCGCGCCGGCCCCCTTCCAGCACCCACGCCCCCCGTACATGGCCGTCAACAAGCTGATCAACTGGCTCAAGAACCTGGCGAGGAACTCGCCATGGCTGATGATCGCCATCGGTCTGCACGTGATCATCGCCGCGGTCATGAGCGTGATGTACATCCAGCACGAGATGCAGAAGGACCGCGACGCGGCGACCCAGATCGCCGTGTCCAACCGGCCGGATCAAATACAGGAAGTGATCCAGCCGGAGGAGGAGCTCGACCGCAAGAAGATCCCGGAGAACGAGGTCCAGGCAGAGCTCACCACCTACGAGGAAGAGACGACCTTCGTCCCCACCGAGGAAATCGAAGAAGATCTCTACCAGGACATCGGCGACCCCACGGGCGCGGACGACGGCTCCGAGGCCTTCACCGGCGGCACGTCGATCGGCGTCGGCTCGGGTGGCCACTACGGGACGGGCTCGCCGTCTGCGTTCGTCTCGCGACGCGCCGGGACGGCGACCAAGACCAAGAAGGGCCGACCGCCCAAGGGCGCGACGGTCGGGACCGAGGAAGCGGTGCTCGAGGGCCTGCGCTGGTTGATCCGCCACCAGAACGAGGACGGCTCGTGGGGCGTCGACACGATCGCCTCGCATTGCTCCCCACCCGACAAACCGTGCATCCCTGCCGGGACCGAGCTCGAGCCTCACTACAACACCGGTCTGACCGGACTGGCCCTGCTGGCTTTCCTCGGTCAAGGAATCTCCGTGGGCTCGAAGATCGAGATCGTCGACACCGCGATGGGCAAACGCCATCTGGCGGGCGAGGTCGTCAAGAAGGGCGTCAAGTGGCTCGTCGATCGACAGGACAAGGAGCAGGGGTTCCTCTCCGATGCCGACGCGCCCTACAACATGTACAGCGAGGCCCTGGCAACGATGGCCCTGTGCGAGGCCTACGGGATCTCGCGCAACCGCGAGCTGAAACGCCCCGCCCAGAAGGCGGTCGACTGGCTGGTGGCCGGGCAGAAGCTCACCAAGGACGGAGCACGCTGGGGCTGGCGTTACATCTCGAAGAAACGCCTCGACGACGCCTTGGCCGAGGCCAAGATCGACCAGGCCACGTACAGCACGCTGGTCGAGCAGGTCGACATCTCGGTCACCTGCTGGGTCGTGATGGCTCTGAAGTCCGCCCTGCTCGTCAACCTGGACGTCCCCTCGGACGTCCTCCCCGGAGCCCTGGAGTACGGTCGCTACGTGACCGGCAAGGAGGGCCTGGTCGGATACACGAGCCCCTACGCCGCGGGCGACACGCTCAGGGGACCAGGTGATCATTTCAACTATCACACCGCCACGATGTCGGCGCTCGGCATGCTGGTGCGCACGTTCGTCAGCCACGACCTCGAGGATCCGTTCCTCGAGCTGGGCGCGAAGCACATCGTCAAGGACCTGCCGAACGTGTCCAAGGACAAGCTCTCCATCGATTACTACTACTGGTATTACGCCACGCTCGCCCTGAACCAGTTCGATGGTCCGGACAGTCCACGCCGCGGCGCCGGCAAGTACTGGGAGCCCTGGAACAAGGAGCTGGTCGGCTCGATCCTCTCGTTGCAGGACCAAACCAAGGCGCGCAACGCCTGTGCGCGGGGCGGCTGGCTCGAGAACGATCGCTGGGGCGGGCACACGGGGCACGCGCTGTACAGCACGGCCATCAACGTGCTGACGCTCGAGGTGTACTACCGCTACGAGAACGCCTTCGGAGTCGCTCCGTCCGGCAAGGTCGGCGCCGTCGACGCCGTGCAGAAGCAGTAGCTCGGACGGACACTGGAGATGCAGCGCAACCTCATGCTCGGCACGCTCGTTCTCGGGCTTGCTGGTCCCCTGTGCGGCTCGACCCTCGCTGCCCAGACGAAGGGCGTGCTGGGACGCGACAATGCTGCCTTTGCCCGCAAGCTCTTCGAGCACGGCTACACGGATCTGGCCGGGAGCTTGTGCCGCACGATCACCGACAACGGCGCCAGCGGCACCGAGCAGCTCGAGATCCAGGCCCTCGGCTTCGAGCTGCGCGTGCGCGAGATCGGCCGGACCCCGGACCTGGCCGCGCGCGTGCCCGAGTTGCGCAAGGTCATCGAGGAAGAGAAGGCCTTCCTGGACGAGAACGGGCGCACCAGCGTGGGCGAGGTGGTGCGCACGAACCTGCCGAGCGTCTACCTCGAGCTCGCCGGTACGCTGAACGCGCTACTCGACAAGGAGAAGGATCCGGCGAAGAACGCCGAGTTCGTCCAGCTCGGCCAGCAGATCTTCACCGAGGCCAAGGCGAGCCTGAGCGAGCGCATCAAGAAGTTCGCGAAGCAGCTCGCGGACGGGACCGGCGACCAGGAGTACGCCCGGCGCCAGCACATGCTCGGCCTCTACAACCTGGCGCGCATGGACTACCAGCATGCGCTGCTCCACCCGCTCGGATCGCCGGAGCGCAAGGAGCTCCTGGAGAGCGCGCTGGACAGGTTCAAGGACTTCGGCTTCGAGTACTCGGAGTCGCTCCTCAACTACCAGGGCATCATCTACCAGGGCCTGTGCAACGAGGGCCTCGGGAAGCCGGAGGACGCGCTGATCGACTACGAGGACGCGGTCGCGTTGCGCGAGGACTACGCGCGCGACGAGAACGGCCAGTACCAGATCGACGAGGAACTGGTCAACGTGATCTCGGGCGCGACACTGCAGCGCGTCAAGCTGCTCATGCGCATGAAGCGCCTGCGCGAGGCCACGGCCGCGGCCGAGGAGTTCCTGCGCACGATTCCCGGTGCCGTCTACGCGTCCTCCGGGATCGAGATCCTGAAAGCCAAGGCCGAAGCGGAGATCGCGGCCGGCGACATCGCGCGTGCGAGCACGACCGCCCAGTCGCTGGTCGACATCGAGCCCCAGGGCAACGCCGGGCGCATCGGGCGCGAGCTGCTCAGCCGCCTGCCGGTCGGGAACCTGGCGCCGGACAAGATCCTGGCCCTGGCCGAGACCTCGGCCCAGAAGGGCGAGTTCTCGCGCGCGCTCGACCTGTGCCGCCGCGCGCGCGAGGTGGCGCGCGGGGCGCGTGACGAGCAGGAGATGGGCGGCGCATCGTTCCTGCTCGCCGGCAACATCTACCGCGCGCAGAAGCGCTGGCTCGAGGCCTCGGTCGCCTTCGACCTGGCAGCCGAGCTCCATCCGCGCAGCACGCGGGCCCCCGAGGCACTGGACGCGGCGGTCAACACCTACAGCGAGATCGCGCGACGCGACAGGGCGCGCTTCTACTCCGAGCGCGCCAACGAGCGCATGAAGGCCCTGGCCACGCGCTACTCCCAGCACCCGCTGGCGGCCAAGGCCGGGATCTGGGAGGGCAGGCAGCGCGAAGAAGCCGGCGACTTCGCGGGCGCGATCCAGTTCTACGAGAAGATCGACCCCTCGTCCCCGAGCTACTTCGAGGTCTCGTGCCGCGTTGCCAACGCGACCTACCTGCAGGCCCTGGCCCTGGCCAAGGAGAAGCCGGCCGAGTCGCAGCCACTGATGCGCAAGGCCGAGGACCTGTACGGGAAGTCGATCGCGCTGCTGACCAAGGCGCAGGAAGACACGCTCGACACGGCCGTCCAGCAGCGCCTCGCGAACTGGATCTTCTCCGCCCGCATCGGGCTCGCGACCCTGCTGGTCGAGGTGGGCAAGCCCGCCCAAGCCCAGCCGGTCCTGATCGAGGCCGAGAAGCGCGCGGGCAACGACCCCGACAAGATCGCGGCCGTGTGGAGCCTGCGCATCCAGGGCCTGCAGGCCGAGGGCCGGGTGGACGAGGCCGTGCGCCTGTTCGAGGCACTCCTGCAGAGCAATCCGGACGCCCCGGCGATCTCGCGCTCGGCAGGCGTGCTGGCGCGTGCGCTCGACAAGGCCGCGAACGACCAGCTCGAGAAGGACCCGGCCAGCAAGCGCGCCGAGGAGCTGTGGCGCAAGGCGGCGTTCTACTACTCACGCTCGGTCGAGCGTGCCCTGGACGGTTCGACTGCCCTGCAAGCCGACGAGGTCGGCGAAGTGGCCCAGCGCCTGTACGTCATCGGCCTGTTCTTCAATCGCGTGCCGGAGGGCCAGACCACCTTCGTCGACTGGCAGGGTGAGCTGGCCGACAGCGAACTCTGGGAGACGACCGCGCGCATCTACGAACGTCTGGAGGCCCAGGCGCCGAGCTATCGGCTGGCGATCGAACACGCGCGCACCCTGGCGATCCTGGGACGTCTGGCTGAGGCCGAGACGATCTACGCGCGCAGTTTCGACCAGGTGGCGCTGATCGACCCCGCCGGGAAGTTCGACATGTCGGTGGTCGAGGCGCGGCCGGAGACGGTCAGCGCCTACCTCGAGTGGGCCGTGGCGACCCACGCGGTCGGTCTCGAGCAGAAGGACGATGGCCGCCTGGACCGCGCCAAGCAGATCTACGAGCGCATCCTCCTCAACACGACCACCGAGCAGAGGCTCTGGTGGCAGGCCAAGTTCTCCCAGATCAAGCTGCTCTCCGACCGCGGCGACTACAACAACGCGGACGAGGCGATCCAGAACGTGAAGCGCAGAACCGACCCGCAGTACGACAAGGGGCGCTTCGGCTTCCAGGACAAGTTCCAGAGCCTCGAGGCGGAGCTCTCCAAGAAGGTGTTCCGGAAGAAGTGATCCGTCTCGCGCTCGCCCACCCAGTCCCCCCAAGAGAACTCCGGAGAACTCGATGACCCAGGAGCTTTCGCTGCCCCGTTGTCTCGGCGTCCTGAGCGCGGTCCTGCTCCTCGCGGGAGCACGCGCTGCCCAGGACGAGACCGACACGCTCGTGCTCACGAATGGCTCGACCGAAACGGGCAAGGTGCTCGAGGAGAGCTGGAGCGGCGTCTCCTTCCAGCCCGAGCGCGGCGCGAAGAAGGTCGTGAGCTGGGACATGATCCAGTCGGTCGATTACTCCGACGCGCCCGAGGAGTTCCAGAGCGGACTGGCCACGCTGGCCGCCGGCAACATGGAAGCGGCCAAGGAACAGTTCGAGCTGATCCTCGGCCTCACCGACAACCGCCCGATGATCGTCCAGCAGGCCCGCTTCCACCTCGCCTACGCGGAGCAGCGCATGGGCAAGGCGAGCGCGGCCGCCGCCGGCTACTCGAAGCTCCTGCAGGACTTCCCGAAGAGCCGCTACCTGCGCGAAGCAGCCGAGAACCTGCTCACCCTGCGCCTGGCGGAGAACGACGCCGCCGGGGCCCAGAGCCTGCTCGCGAGCCTGGCCGAGGGCGCCAAGGGGGTGGATGGCATCGAGCCCCTGGTCGGCCTGCTGGAGGCGCGCCTGCTGGAAGGGCAAGCCAAGATCGTCGAGGCCGGACAGCGTTTCGCCGCGGTCGAGGCCATGGCTGGCGCCCGTGCGGATCTGGTGCAGGAGGCCAAGCTGGGGCGGGCGCGCGTGCTGCTGCTCGACAACAAGGGCGCCGAGGCCGAGCCGATCTTTCGCGCCCTGATCACGGAGAGCCCGCTCGCCCGCGTCCAGTCCGGAGCCTGGAATGGCATCGGCGAGCTCCAGGCCGCGGACGGCCGCGCCAAGAAGAACTCCGAGCGTATACTGGAGGCGCTGTACGCCTATCTCAGGAGCGTGGTCCAGTACAAGCCGCTCCCCGGTGAGAGCACGGAAGAGTACGAACGTGCCCTGGCCGGCGCCGCCACGTGCTTCAAGTACCTGTCCGAGCTCGATCAGAACCCCGAGAAGAAGAAGCTGCACCGCGAGCGTGAACGCGAGCGTCTCGAGCAGCTCCAGCTCGAGTACCCGAGCTCGTCGTT
>JANOGB010000040.1:0-8298 GCA_031413955.1 Planctomycetota bacterium
TGAAAGCAGGTCTACGTCCTGGGTCATGCGCTCCGGTTCGCAGTAGGCATTGACTGCATGGGCGCCGAAAAGCACAGCATCGGAGCGGCCGGCTAGAAAGGCCAAGACCTCACGAAAGATCGTGGCGAGGGGGACTTCTTCGTGGGTCACGAATTCTCGGAAGGTCAGGGGAGCGTCCGCGAGGAGCACGACGCGTTTCTACCACAAAGGTCCGCCACGGTCATCCCCATCTGGCGGCGGAGAAGCCGACGCGATCCCACCGCGGCACGACCTCGTAGTCGCCCACAGAGCATCCTTCGCGCCCTCGGACGCCCGCCCCGCCGGACGCGGCCGTCTGCGGGTGGTCAACGTCTTCCGGCCCCGCTCGCTCGGGCGTTCGAAGACCATTTCTACTCGCAACGACATGCGACGAACTCGTCGAGGGGCTTCAATTGGCATGCCGATCAGATGACCGTCGTGCGTCAGCCCAGCGCTCGGCATCAGCCGCGGCGCGAAGCGCCGGCGGCTGCATGCCGTTGTCATGCGCTCGGCCGGCCTTGCCATTAGATGTCCACTCGCTTCCCTTCGGCCATTAGGGTGCGCGCCTCTCGCTCTCTGTTAAATATCCCGCCGCTGACCGAGGCCAACAGATTCGACACGGTGTTTCCCTCTCCGACGACGAGACCGCCCGAGGAGGAGAAGCTGCTCTTCCGGCCGCCAACGATGTTGTGCGAGCCCGCGCGGTTGTCGCCGTCTGGATTGCCGAGCTCGTTGTAGCCGACGATCAGGTTGCCCAAGCAGTTGGTGGTCGCGGTCGCGCCCAGGCCGTTCACGATCCGGACGTTCACGCCGCTGAACTGGATCGTCTTGCACGGGTTGCCGAACCCGTCGTCGAGATTGACGATGCTCATGTGGCTGAGGATCTCGCGCTGCTGCGGCGTCAGGGTCGCGACCTGGGAGAGCTGCGCAGAAGCGGCCGGCGCGAGGGCCAGGTCGAGCAAGCAAGCGCCGGAAAGGACGGTCAGGACTCTGGTGCGTTCATTCATCGCGATGCCCCCTTAGGAAACTCGGGAAGTGAAGTGAGAAGTGAGGTCCGTCCGACTCACGGGGCTGCACGCGCGGATGCGCGTCCTCCACCTCGGCTTCGCGGCGAACAGGAAGAGCTCCCTCCCCACATAGTCAGAAAACGCCCCGCGGCGTGGGTCGCCGAACGAAAAAGCAGAAGCGGACTCGGATCTCACCTTCGGGTGAGGGTCTGGGGCGTGTCTGGACACCCGTCCAAAACCTCCGGCGCCCCGCGGCAGCAGCTTCACCTTCGCGGCCGTGTTCGCACGCTCGGCGCCCGATCAACGCGGACCGGAAGGTCTTGGCGCAAGCGGCCCGAGCGGGCGCTCACCCTCGCGCCCGCGCGCGAGTCGATTCTCGCGCATCTCCACCATGCGAGTCGCGATGCGGCGCACGAGATCGTAGGAATCGTTCACCGGCGGGCGGCTCACTCTCGCCATCGATCTTTCTCCGGCATGGGAACCGCTCTTCTGTCTCGATATGCTCTGACCGTGAGCAGCGTGGAGGTGAGGCTGTCGGGCAGGATTGTCGGAAGTCACGAGGGAGGCCAATGCTGAGGGGAGCGATTGCGATGCTGCTCGCGGGCTGGCTGTCGACGAGCTGCACACTGCTCGTCGGCAGTCAAGCGGAGAGCCTGGACCTTGCGGCGCTCCAAGCGGACGAAGGGTACGTGGTCGGAACGTTCACGACCGTCGAGCAATTCGACGATGGCACGACCGTCGTCCTGCTCGACGCGCCCGAGGTCCACTACCAGGTCAAGATCGTCGACGTTCCTCCCCGCTTTCAGGTCGACCCTCGCATCATGGTCGAGGCCGAGACGGGGCCGGCCTTTTTCGCGGTCAAGCTCTCTGCCGGGCCGCACCGCATGGAGCGCCTGTCGATCGTGAATGGAGACGCGACGTGCTACGCGGATGTCGACCACGCTGTCGACGTGCAGGCGGGAGGGATCACCTACGTGGGGGACATCCGCTTCCAGATCGACACGGAGCAGGGCTGGTTCGGCATCCACTTGAAGAAGGCCCTGACGACGACCGTCCACGAGGATCGCGAGCTGCTCGACAGGCTCATGCGCGCGCGCTTCCCGGGGGCGACTCCCAACGTGCGCGTCGCGCTGGCGCGGGCCGAGGGCGAATCGACAGCGCAACCGTTCCAACTGGAATGAAGCCGGCAGCAGCCGTCGGAGAAAAATGCCTCATGCGACAACTCGCCATCGTCCTCGTCACGGGCTGCGCGCTCCTTTCGAGCGGCTGTGTCACCGGGGCCCTCTTCCAGTGGAGACGCGACGAGGTCGTCATCGCGTACAGGCACGTCCAGGTTAAGAACGTGCCGGGCGTTGCCGATGGCTCGTACTCCGTCGTCGGGCCGCAGATCTGGCCGCAGGATCCGGTCGTCCAGGCTGATGACGGGATCGTCTCGCTCTCGCCGCCGATCGAGTTCTCTCTCGGCGCGCGCTCGAGCGATACCGGGACCATCGACTTCCGGGAGATGGACCTGTCCGCGGCACGCCAACCCTTCTCGCCACGCGGGCAGGTGGTGATGGCTACCGTCGCTTGCGTCGAGAAGGGCGAGGAGAGGCACTACCGCGTGCACATGCTACGTGGCGACTCGGGGCGGCAGCGCTGGGTGCGCGGCGGGACGATCGACATCGGATCGGGGACGCAGTCGGCGGCCCGGGGACCCGTTACGTGGGTGCTGCTGCCATTCACGGTCGCAGTGGACATCGTCAGCCTGCCGCTCCTGCTCGTCGGCGCCCTCGGGATGGGAGTGCTCGAAGGTATCTCGGCGCTCCAGGGGGGCGGATGACGTCGGTCCCGCCTGCGCGGCCCCCGATCAACGCGGGCTGCCCGGTCCCGGCCTCGGCGTGCGCGGCCCGAGCGGGAGTTCTCCCGCTCCTCCACGCGTGAGCCGGGTCTCGCGCATCTCCACCATGCGTGTCGCCATGCGGCGCACGAGCTCGGAGGAATCGTTCACCAGCGGGCGAATCTGTTCGAGTACGGACGGATCGTCGGACTGCGCGACGGCGTTCAGCGCCGCCATGCGCACTTCGTCGCTCTTGTCGGCGAGCAGCGGGGCGCGGTGCCGGGTTCGCACCTACCTCCCGTCGCCTTTGGAGCACCGACACCTTCCCCCTGCCAGCACGGCGCCGCTCGGGTACCAGAGGGCGCCGGTGGACTCCACCTACGGCTGATGAAACCAGGCGAGGCGAGACCAGGTCATCGGGTCATCCATCACCCATTGACCCAGGAGCCAAGTATGACCGATGGTAGTACCAACGCCATGCCGCGCGCCAAGATCGCCATCGCCATCGACGAGAGGCTCCTCGCCTTGCTGGACCGTCTGGTCCGCGCGCGGGTCTTCCCGAACCGCAGCCAGGCCATCCAGGCCGCCCTCGAGGAGAAGCTGGAACGCCTCGAGGCCGGTAGGCTCGCGCGCGAGTGTGCCAAGCTCGATCCCGAGGCCGAGCAGGCTCTGGCCGACGAGGGTCTTTCAGCGGACGCCGAACGATGGCCCGCATACTGAGAGGTGAGGTCCGCTGGGCCGAGCTCGATCCGGCGCGCGGGCACGAGCAAGCGGGCAAGCGTCCGGTGCTCGTCCTGAGTCAGGACGTGTTCAACCAGCGCTCGGGAACCGTGATCGCCGTCGCTCTCACCAGCCAGGAGCCGCGGGCGGGTTTTCCCTTGACGCTCGAGCTCTCGGCCAAGAGTTTGCCGAAGCGCTCCTGGGTCAAGATCAGCCAGATCCGCACGCTGTCCGTCGAACGCCTAGGCGCAAAGCTCGCCAGCGCTTCGCACGAGGAGCTCGGTCAGGTGCTGGAAGGGCTACGCGAGATCCTGGGCGGGTAGATGGTCATGACAGGCTCGCGGAGCTTGCGTCCGGACGTGAGGATCGGCGAATTAGGCGCGAGCCAACGGCACTGCCTCCGGCGGGGGTCTGGACTGGTCCTCGCGCCCCTTGGCGTGGCCTGCCCCCTGTGGAGCGGGGACTCGAAACGGTATCTCTCTCGCCCATGACGAGTACGACGAAGCTGCGCAGGAACGGCCGGCGTGAGCCGGAGACGATGCTGGTCAAAGGCGTGCTCGCGGAGCCGCTCACGCCGGCGCAGATCGCGCGGCGTTTCCGGGGCATGATCGAAGGAGGCGCGCGTCTCGTGCCGGCGGGCAAGGGGCACAGGCGGCCCGCGCTGTTGCTCTCGCCGCGCTACTTGCCGCGCCACGAGATCCGGCTCTTCGACGCGAGCTACTTCCTCGGCGACTACCGCTTCGACGACTCGGTGGGGTTCTTCGTGGGTTACGTGGTGCTCGGGGAGCGCAGCGGCAATTGGGACGGGGCCATCTGGCCGCGCGTCTTCTACAAGGACTCGTCGCTCTTGTGGCGCGTCGCCAGCCACCTGGTGAAGGACGGCGGCTCGGTCTGGATCGGCAAGGGCGACACGCGCGTCGAGGAACGCGGCGAGTGGGTGTACCAGCACAGCGCGGAGGAGACCGCCAATCTGCCCTACGAGCTGCAGTTCGCGCTGGACGAGCTCAGCCGCCGCGGCAAGAAGCTGCGCGACACTGCGGCCATGGAGCTCATCGTGCGCGCGGCGCCGCGCGGCCGCATCGAGCCCTACGTCGACTTCTGTGCGCCGCGGCGGAACGCGGCCGCACGCCACCGCGAGCACGGTGGCCGGCCCGTGGCGCGTTTTCTGCGCAAGGGCGACCCGGCCTCGCTGCGCTTCGCGCGCGGCTACGAGCCGAGCTTCGCGCGCGGGATCCTGGAGCAGGACACGTCCTCGAGCGCATTCTTCGGCGGGCCGGTCAAGAAGATGCGCGTTCTCGCGACCAACCGGCGCATCCAGTACCTGTTCCTCGCCGCGCCTGCGCACGTCTGGATCGGCCCGCCGCAGCTCCTCACCACCGAGCTCTCCAGCTACGGCGTGCGCACGCTCGACGTGCTGGCGGACGAGGACCTCTTCCTGCCGGGCTACGAGTACCACGAGGAGGCGCAGAGCCAGATCCCGGCCGGATTCGCGGGCGCGCCGCACCCGGATAACCCCGATCGCGCGGATGCCGCAGCCTGGCTCGAGGCGCTGCCCGTGATCCGCGCGTTCCGGGCCGAGGTGCTGCGCCAGCGACGCGTCAGTGCGGCAGGCTCGGGGAGCCCGAGCCCGTCACCAGCGGAGACGGCGTGACGCCCAGGGCCTGCAGCACCCACTCGTGCGCGACGGCGTTCGCGCCGCTGCTCTTGATCCCGCCCGAGTAGGTGTGCGTGTGCACGTCGAAGGGCGCGGCCAGGGCGCTCGTGTCCCGCACGGCGAAGCGCGAATAGACGCCATGGAAGGCGGCCGCGCGCGGCGACAGCCCGAGCAGGCGCTCGTAGAACGCATAGCCCGCCCAGCTGTCGTGGATGAAGGGCTGAGCGAGCGTGTCGTGCAGGTTCGGGTAGCCCTGCGCATCGAGCGTCAGGTCGGCGGGCACCCCGCCCACGTGCAGGACGGGCTCGTTGTACACGAGGCAGATCGCCTGGGACTCGTTGTGGGCACGCGCTTCCTCGGTCTCGAACGCGAAGCGCATGACGCTGGCGTCCTTCTGCATCTGCTCCGCGACCTGCCCGAAGGCCGTGGCGGGGACGCCGGGGAGTGCCTGCTGCTCGAAATGCGCCACCATGCGCACACCGAGGTCCGGTCCCTGGTCGAAGGCCCACACCGAGGTCGGCGGCTGCAGGGCGAGGATCGCGCGCACGCGCGTGCTCGCACGGACCTGAGCGGAGCCGCTCGCGCGCGCGCGCTCCGGCCCCATCGCCGCCCAGATCGAGATGATCGCCCCGTGGGAGGAGCCGCGCAGGCAGATCCGGTCCTCGTCCAGGGCAAAGGCGCTCTGCGCCTTGAGCCACTGCAGCGCCCACTCGGCGTCCTTCTCCGGGTTGTCGTCGGCCAGAGCGAACGACTCGTAGCGTCCGCTCGCGTGGCCGGGCGGGTAGAAGAGCCCCTGCCCGTTCTCGACGCCGGTCACGCCGAAGTCGACCACCGCCACTCCGCTGGCGACGAAGCTGTGCAGCGCCGCGGTCCCGCCCGTCTCGAACAAGCTCGCCAGCGGCTTGGCGGCAAGGCCCCCGCCGGCGCGGTTGTTGAGCACGACCGGCCAGCCCGACGGCGGCGGCGCGCCGCGCGGCAGGAACACGTTCACGCGCTGTTGCGGCTTCTCCGGGCCGAGGGCCAGCCGCTCCGGCGGACAGTAGACGATGCTGGTCGGGTTGGTCGGGAACAGCGGCGAGGGCAGGGGCCGCACGTCGACCGTGAACTCCTGCCGCTCCGAGCCGTGCGCGTTGGCGGCCAGGATCGCGATCGGGAAGGACCCGACCGCGCGCGGCGTCCAGCTCACCTGCCCCGTCGCCAGGTCGATCGTGAAGTCCGCCGGACCGCTGGCGAGCGACCAGGTGAGCGGCGCCGTTCCGCTCGCCTCGGCGCGGCCGTCCGCGTCGTAGCGGTAAGCCTCCTCCAGGACGGCCCGCGAGTCCGGCGTCGACGTGATCTCTGGCGCGACTGCAGGCAGGACGTAATCGACCTCGACGTAGACGCGATCCAGGACCGTGTCGTCGTCCCGGCTGTCGTTCGCGATCACGATGCGCAGATCGTTCGGGTCGGGGACGAGGCCGTCGGCCGGCCAGGCGTCGAGCGCCTCCTGGCTCTCTCCGCTGCGCAGCGGAGCGCTGGTGGTCTGGACGACGATCGGGCTGGTGAGCGAACCGTGGCCGAGCTTCCACAGGATCTCGCCCGACTGCACCCGCGCCAGCTCGTGATGCTCGACGAACAGCCGAATGGCGCTCACGAGCGCCTCGGGGGGCACAGTGCGCTCGAAGCCCAGGGTGACCTGCGCCCGGTCGCGCAATACGAGTCGGCTGTCGTCGGCCGAGCGGAGCCGGTCGAGATCCGCCGCGCCCAGCGTTCCGTTGTCCGAATGACGGCCCTCGCGGACGGCGAGGGAGAGCGTGGTGGGGACGACGCTCTTCTCCGCGCCTGGCCCGCTTCCGCCGCCCGCGGTCGCGCTGCGCGCGTGCCGCGACGGGCTCGTCGTGGCGCGGCGGCCGAGCTCGTCCGCCCTGCCCCGGAGCCGGTCCGCCTCGTCGTGCTCCTGCAGCTTCTGGATCCCTTCCACCCAGGCAAGCCGCGTCACGAGCCGCGGCAGCGCCTCGACGACCAGAACGTCGTCCAGGACTTCGTCGGAGTGCCCTGCGCAGAGGGGATCCTGCGCGAGCAGGCGCGCGCCCAGGTCCTCGAGCTCGCGGGCCACGAGCTCGGGCGAGTGCCCGGGGATCAGCTCGATCTCGAGCCGCAGGGGGACGTCCTCGAGCGCATCGAGCACGAGCGCCGGGTCGACCTTGTAGCCCGGTTCGTAGCGACCGACCCAGTCCGTGTGCTCGAAGCGCCACAGCGCGAGAAGAGTGCGCAAGTCGTCGACCCACAGGACGAGCGCGTCCTCGGGGACGTGCCAGCGGATCGCCTCGAGTCCGTCGCACGCCCGCTGGCCCACGAGTCCATCCAGTCGGTCCACGTCCGCGCTCGTGAGCGCGCGCCGGAAGTGGAGCAGGAAGTAGCCGGGCTCCAGCCTCCCGTTCCGCAGCACGGGCTTGGCGAGCGACGCCTGGACCGGCGGCGGCGCATCGACCGCGAACGCGGCGTAGCCAGCATGGATCGTCGCCGGCGCGTAGCTGTCGAGCGTCTCCCCGGCCACCTGCCCATCCTCCGCACGGCTTCCGGGGCCGCCCGGGTACGCGGGCCCAGCCAAAACCATCGCCAGCGCCGTGAGGAGGGGTAGAAGGGGAGAATCGGGGGGCACGCCAGGTCGCTCTGTTCTCCTGGGCGGAAGCTCTGATTTTCCGTGGGGGTCGGATTTTCCGGCCCAAGAACCCTCAATTCTAGTTCAGTGCATTCATTGCGCCAGCCGCTTTCGGCGAACCCTGCGGGGAACCGACCCAAGCCAGCGAGCGGACACCCCTGCGCAGGAAGAAGAATGGGCCTCCGGCTCGTCGACTCTCGGAGAGCTGGAGCCCCGGAGGCCCCTCCTTTTCTGACCTCTTCCTCCGCGCCCTCCGCGCCCTCCGCGACTCCGCGGTGCGCTTTCTTCTTTTCCGCTGATCCTCGCGCCAGGCGACGACTCTCCGGAATAGAAGACCAGCGCGGGCTTCGCCCGCAACCCAAGCCAACCACAGAGGCGCAGAGGGCGCGGAGCCTCACAGAGGGAGAACAAGAAAAGGGGCCTCCGGATCGTCGACTCC
>JANOGB010000041.1:0-6354 GCA_031413955.1 Planctomycetota bacterium
CGCGCCGCGGACCGCGTGACGTCTTTCGAGCTCGACTGCACGGGCGCCACGGGCCGGCCAAACCTCGTTCCAGCGCGAAGGCGGGGCCCCGACGAGCGAGCGGACACCCACTCACGAACCATGCTCTTCCTCCACTCCAAGAACCTGCACCCAACACGACTTCCTGAAGCCCCAGAAAGAGGGCGCGGCTGGAGCTTTGGGCGAGGTCAGGGCGAGGGGATACGCCGGCGTCCGGATCCGCTCTTCGCTCCTGCCCGCTTGGGCGAGGCCTTCTTGCGCTTCTTGGGGGCCGACTCGCGGCGCTCGGAGAGAAGGCGCACGGCTTCGCCCAGCGTGAAGTCCTCGACCTTGGCGTCCTTCGGCAGCGAGGCGTTGGTCGTGCCGTCGGTGCAGTAGGGGCCGTACTTGCCGTCCTTGATCACGACCGGCGTGCCGCTCGCGGGGTCCACGCCGAGCTCCTTCAGTGGCGGCAGCGCGGCGCCCATGCCGCGGCGGCGGTGGGTCTTCGGCTGGGCGTAGATCGCGCGCGCTTCCTCGAGCGTGACCGTGAAGAGCTGCTCTTCGGTCTTCAGGTTGCGGTAGTCGGGCTTTTCCGCGCCCGGGATGGCCTTCGCGAGGTAGGGGCCGAAGCGGCCGAGCGCGGCGACGATCGGGTTGCCGTCGACGTCGTCGCCGAGCGCGCGCGGCAGCGAGAGGAGCTGCAGGGCTTGCGCCAGCGTCAGGCTCTTCGGGCTCATCGAGCGCAGGATCGAGGCGCGCTTGGGCGGATTCTTCTTGTCGCCCGTGTCCTCGCCGAGCTGCACGTAGGGCCCGAAGCGGCCGGTGCGCAGGTACACCGACGTGCCATCGGCGGTCTGACCGAGGGGCTCCTCGGCTTGGCTGGCGGTGGCCAGGAGCTCGAGCGCCTTGGCGACCGTGATCTCGTCGGGTGCCAGACCCTCGGGCACGCTCGCGCGCTGGCCGTCGTGCTCGATGTAGGGTCCGTAGCGTCCGACGCGCAGCGAAATGGGCTTGCCGTCTTTCTCGCCGATGGGGATGGTGCCGACCCGTTTGGGATCGATCTTGCTCGCCCGCCCGTTGACGATCGCGTGCAAGCCCGGCTGCTTGCCGCGGTAGAAGCTCTCCAGGAAATCGTTGCGCTTGAGCTCGCCGCGCGCGATCGCATCCAGGCTGTTCTCCATCTCGGCCGTGAACGAGTAGTCGACCAGCGTTGGCTCGAGCTCGGTCATCAGGTTCACGACCGCGAAGGCGAGTGGGGTCGGCACCAGCGCCGTAGCGCGCTTCACGACGTACTCGCGATCGAGGATCGTGCCGATGATGCTGGCGTAGGTCGAAGGGCGGCCGATGCCGAGCTCCTCGAGCTTCTGCACCAGGCCCGCCTCCGTATAGCGCGCCGGCGGCTTGGTGGCGTGCCCGGCCGGCGTGGCCTGGGCGACGCGGGCCTCGTCGCCGCGCTTCAGCGGCGGCAGCACGGCCTCGACTGTGTCACTTCGAAGCGCGTCGTCACCCCGAAGCTCCGTGTCGTCTGCGCCGCTCGCGCCTTCCTGCTCGTCGCGGCCCTCGACGTAGGCGCGCAGGAAGCCGTCGAACAGCACGGTCTTGCCGCGCGCGACGAGCTCGACCCGGCCCCCGCCTGCGAGCTCCGCGTCGAAGGTGGCCGCGACGCTCTTCATGCGCGCGTCGACCATCTGCGAGGCGACCGTGCGCTTCCAGATGAGCTCGTAGACCCGGGCCTCGTCGCTGCCGAGCTCGCCCGCGACCGCCTCGGGGTCCTGGAACGACTCGCCAGCCGGGCGGATGGCCTCGTGCGCTTCCTGGGCGTTGCGCGACTTGCCCTCCCACTGGCGCGGAGCAGGCGGCACGTATTGCTTGCCGTAGCGCGCGCCGACCAGCTCGCGCGCGGCCGCGATCGCCTGTGCGCTGAGCGTCACGCTGTCGGTGCGCATGTAGGTGATGAAGCCGTTCTCGTACAGCCGCTGCGCCGCCTGCATCGCGCGCTTGGCGGTCATGCCCAGCTTGCGGCCAGCCTCCTGCTGCAGCGTGGAGGTCGTGAACGGGGCCTTGGGCGACGAGCCGTATTCCTTCTCCTCGACCGCGCGCACGCAGGCGTTCCGGCCGGCGAGGCCGGTGGCGAGGCGCGTCGCGCCCGCTTCGTCGAGCACGAGCACCTTGCGGGCAGCGAGGAGCTTGCCGTCGGAACCGAAGTCGCGGCCCTGCGCGAGGGTCTTGCCGTCCAGGCCCACGACCGCGGCCGGGAAGCGTGAGTGCTCGTGCTCCAGCGTGACCTTCGCGTCCCACCAGCTCGCCGGGCAAAAAGCCATGCGCTCGCGCTCGCGCTCGACCACCAGGCGCGTGGCGACGCTCTGCACCCTGCCGGCCGAGAGCCGCGGCGCGATCTTGCGCCACAGGATCGGGCTGACCTCGTAGCCGTAGAGCCGGTCGAGGATGCGGCGCGCCTCCTGGGCGTCGACCAGGCTGGTGTCGACCTCGCGGCAGTTGCGCACGGCCTCCTCGATGGCGGCCTTGGTGATCTCGTGGAACACCATGCGCTTCACGGGCACCTTGGGTTGCAGGAGCTGCAGCAGGTGCCAGGAGATCGCCTCGCCCTCGCGGTCCTCGTCGGTCGCGAGATAGAGCGCGCTGGCTTCCTTCAACTTGGCCTTCAGCTCGCGGATCTTCTGCTTCTTCTCGGCGGGCACCACGTAGAGCGGCGCGTAGCCGTGATCGACGTCCACCCCCAGGCGCGACCAGGCTTCGCCTTTCACCGCGGCCGGGATCTCGGACGCGCTCGAGGGCAGGTCGCGGACGTGGCCGATCGAGGCCTCGACCATCCAGTCCTTGCCGAGGAACTTGGCGATGGTCTTGGCCTTGGCCGGCGATTCCACGATCACGAGGGGCTTCGGCATCGTGGCTACCGTGGAGAGCGTGGGCCGGGCGTGTCAAGCGCGGACTGGAAGGCTCAACGCGCGCGCGGCTCGATCGACGCACGAGCGCGCGGCATCCGGGTGGCCCCGGCGTGCTTCCAGGAACGCGCCTGCAACTCGGCGACGAATGCCGGTGCGCACTGCCGAGTGCGCGGCGAGCAGGAGCGACGAGGACCTCAGGCATCACTTCCCGTGCGCTCCACTCCGATACTCGCTGGCTTGCCCGGGCCGCCCGCGTCCCTGTCCAGATGTTCCAGAGCCTGCTACCATCGAAAACCCGGCGGCCGCGGCGGCCCTGTGCAAGTGCTAGCCCGGTCGGACTAGCCCGACACGCTCCATGAGCCTGCTCCTGACCCTGGCCGGTCTGCTGTGTGCGGCCGCCTCCGATTCGATCGAGGTCGACGATTTCGCGTGCCTCGACCAGAACGGGACGTTCCAGCGCCTGTCGCGGCACGCGGACGCGCAGTTCGTCGTGCTGTATGTCTACGCCAACGACTGCCCGATCGTGCGTCACAACGCGGGCGAGCTGAAGGCCCTGGTGGCGGCATTCGCGCCGCGCGGCGTGCGTTTCCTGGGGCTGGACCCCGCGTCCCAGGACGACGGGCCGAGCATTGCTGCGCAGGCGAGCGAGCTCGAGCTCCCCTTCCCGATCCTGCTCGACGACACCCAGTGCGTGGCCGAGATGCTCGAGCTCGAGCGCACGGGCGAGGCGCTCGTGATCGCGACCAAGGGCTGGCAAGTGCTGTGGCGCGGCCCACTCGACGATCGGCTCGAGTACGGCGCGCAGAAGCCGGCCGCCACGCGGCACTACCTGCACGAGGCGCTCGAGGCCCTGCTGCAGGGCCTCGCACCCCCGGCGGGTACGCCGTCGTCCAAGGGGTGCGCGATCACGTTCGTCCAGCCACGCGACAAGCACGAGGTCGACTACGCGCTCGACGTCGCCCCGCTCCTCGCGCGACGTTGCGTTCCCTGCCACCGCGCGGGCGGCATCGGCCCGTGGTCGATGGATAGCTACAAGCGCGTGCGCGGCTTCGGAGCGATGATGCGCGAAGTCTTGCTGCAGCGGCGCATGACGCCCTGGCAGCTCGATCCCCTGTACGGTCGCTTCACCGGGGAGCTCGGACTCGCGCCCGAGGAGGTCCGTACACTCGTGCACTGGGTCGAGCGCGGATTCCCGCGTGGCGAGGGCGAGGATCCGCTCGTGCAGGTCGCCGCGCCGCTGCCGGAATGGCCGCTCGGGCCGCCCGATCTCGTGGTGGAGATGCCCGAGCAGGAGATCCCGGCCACCGGGATCCTGCCCTATCGCAAGCACACCGTAGAGCTCGAGCTCGACACCGACCGCTGGGTGCGCGCGGTCGATCTGCGGCCGTCCAACGCGTCGGTCCTGCACCACGGCTTCGCGTTCATCCGCGGGCAGCAGGAGGCGGAGTTCCTGCGTGATCGCCTCGGGCGGCTGCCACCCAAGGGCCGCGCGAAGATGCTGGCGTGGCTGGAGAAACTGGGGGGTACGCCCGAGAACCCGCCGCCCGCCGCGCTCGAGCACTTCAGGAAAGAAGCCTTCCAGGGCATCAACGCCTACTTCTCCAAGTACGTCCCGGGCGAGGGCGTCGAGCGGTTTCCCGCCGGCACGGGCAAGCTCCTGCCGGCGCACGCGAAGCTGGCCTTCCAGATGCACTACACGACGAACGGCGTCGCGACCAGCGACAAGCCGCGCCTCGGGATCTACTTCCACGCAGAGGCGCCGGAGCGCGAGCTGAAGGTGACGTCGGCCAACAACTTCCGCTTCGTCTTGCCGGCCGGGGAGCGCTCGTTCTACGTGCAGGCCGAGCGCGTGTTCGATCGACCCTTCCGCTTGCACGCGCTGTCTCCGCACATGCACTACCGGGGACGCTCTATGCGCTTCAGCGCCATCCTGCCGGACGGCACCCGCGAGGTGCTGATGTCGCTGCCCGAGTACTCGTTCGACTGGCAGACGACGTACACGCTGGCCGAGCCGCGGCTCTTCCCGGCCGGCACGCGCCTCTTCTGCGACGGGACCTTCGACAACTCGCGCATGAACGAGCGCAACCCCGATCCGACCGTCGACGTGAAGTTCGGCCCGCGCAGCGAGGACGAGATGTTCGTCGGCTACGCGATCTACACGCTGGAATAGCGGTACGGAACCAGGTTCAAAACCACCGGGTTCGCGTGATCGCTTTGCGGTCCGCAAAGCGTTTCCTTCGAACCCTGTGGTCTTGAACCTGGTTCCGTACCTAGCCGCGGGTCAGGTCGAGCACCTCGGTGCACACGCGCCGGAACTCGTCCAGCATGCGCCGGTGCAGCACGGCCGCCTCGTCTTTCCCTTGCGAGGGCAGCGCGCTGACCAGCAGTACGTCGGCCAGATGGGCCGACATGACCGACGAGACCGAGGTCAGCTCCGCGGTGATCTGCTCGGAGTCGTCCTTGTAGAACCGACTCAGGCGCGTGGCCCAGTCGTCCAGCCGGTCGACGATGATCGCGTCGGCATAGCCCGCGAGCTGCGCGATCGCAGTGGCGACCGAGAGCGGCTCGTCGAAGGCGTGGAAGGAGGCGCCGCCGTATTCGCGCTCCTGCTCGATGCGGCTGCCCGAGGTCTTCGGAGCCAACGGATCCACGCACGTGTTGACGAAGCCCAGGGTCGAGCCGGAGGTCTGCGCGATGGCGCTGACCTTGGCGGCCGCCCGCGCGGGATCACACAGGATGAGGATGTTCCGGGCCATGACGGCTTGTCGAGACGGGACGGACAGCCAGATGTCCCTGACGTTACTAGACCGCGTCGAGGAGCGGCAAGGCTTCCTCGGTCCAGCGCACGTACTGCTCGTCCACGAGGATGCGCACGAACCCCCGGTTGGTCGCGAGCTCGAGCAGCTCGCGCACCCTGGTCGCGTCCATCCCCGTCACCTCGACCAGCTCCGCGAACGTGCGTGGCTGGCTGAGCGCGCGCAGGAAATCGATCCCGCTGCCGTCGATCTCGAAACGCGTCCCGGCCGAGGCGTTCGAGGCCACCGCGAACCTGCCCATGGAGGGTTTCAGGGGGTGCTGGTCGTACTCGCGCATGGCGAGCTGCGACGTCGTCTGGAAGCGCGCGAAGGGGATCGCCTCGGGCACGATCTGGCGCAAGAGCGGCCCCATGCGGTACTGCCCGGTGATGCGCAGGGCCTCGTCCACGGGGATCTTCGCGTAGTGCAGCTCGACGTGGTTCTTCACCAGCACGAAATCGCTGCGCACGTAGAAGGCCTGGTCGCGCTCGTCGCGGTCCCAGTGCTTGGTGCCGTCCTTGTAGCGGTAGTCGAGAACACCCTCCGAGGCCTGGAAGATCTCGACGCCGAAGCGATCCGGGTTCTCGTACACAATCGTGTCCGAGCTGATGTCGTAGACGCGCGTGTAGTTGCTGAACTGGATGCGATCGCGG
>JANOGB010000042.1:0-5624 GCA_031413955.1 Planctomycetota bacterium
GTGCTGGCCATCCGGCCCATCAGCACGCAGTTCCTCACCGGCGACGCGCTCCGCGACCAGCGTTCCGTCGAGGCCCTCCTCGACGAGATCGCGCGCGTCTCCGAGCGCGTGGCGCGCGTGCGCGGGCCCGCGGATCTGCGCGAGCTCTTGACCTACATCGTGGACGCTTCCGTCGAGCGCACGGGGGCGGAGCACGGCCTGCTCGTGCTCGCCGGCCCGGGCAAGCGTGGCGAGAAGGGCGCGCTCGCGCTCGAGGTCCTCGTCGCTCGCCAGCGCGGCGGGAAGTGGATCGAGGGCAAGGTGCGCTACTCGACCAGCGCGGTGAAGCGCGCGCTCGAGAACGGCACAGCGCGGAAGGACAAGTTCAGCTCGGCGGCCGAGGAGGCAGGGGTCGGCGGGAGCGTGCGCAAGCTCGGGCTGCGCAGCCTGATGTGCGTGCCGCTCGACACCGGAAGCGGCGGGGAGCTGCGCGCAGGCTACCGCGGCGTCCTCTACGTCGACTCGACGGCGTCCTCCCGTGAGTTCACCCAGCAGGACCTCTCCTACTTCACCGCGCTCTCGTTCCAGATCGCGGCCGCCCTGCGCACGGCGCGCCTGCACGTCGATTCGCTCGAGCGCGCCCGCCTCGAGGAATCGCTCGAGACCGCGCGCATCGTCCAGAAGAACCTCATGCCGGAGATCCCCGCGGACTGCGCGGGCTTCGACCTGTACGCCTGGTACCAGGCGGCCGAGCGCACGAGCGGCGACTTCTACGACTACTTCATGACCCCCGGCGGCAGACACGCCGTGGTCGTCGGGGACGTGACCGGCCACGGTCCGGCCTCGGCGCTCATCACCTCGACCGCGCAGGCCTTCCTGCGCAGTTCTCTGCTCGTCATCGACGATCCAGAGCGCGCCCTCTCGATGCTGAACCGGGACCTGGCGAAGCGCATGGAGCCCGGGCTCTTCGTGACCCTGTTCCTGGCGCTCCTCGGCCCGAGCGGATCAGTGCAGATGTTCAACATCGGGCACGCTCCGCCGATCGTGTGGCGCCGGGCCGACGGCTCGGTCGAGTCGTTCCCCGGTCACGGGCCGGCCCTCGGCATGCTCGGCGACTTCGAGTACCACGAGAGTTCCTCGATCCAGCTCGCCGAAGGAGACCTGCTGCTCGCCTACACCGACGGCCTGAGCGAAGCGCGCTCGAAGGACGCTTCCGATGTGCTGTTCGGCGAGGAAGGCCTGCGCCGCACCGTCCAGGCCGTCGCCTCGTCAGCGGAGACGGCCCGCGCCGTCGGCGAAGCCATCGTCGAGGCCGTCCAAGCCCACGCCCGCGGCAATCGCGAGGACGACCTGACGCTCGTCGTGGTGCGCCGCAGCCGAGCGTGACGCCACGGTCCGGTCTTGCCCCCGGGAACGCCGGGCTCCAGCCCGGCTTCTTGTCCTTTTTCTTCGGCTCTCCCGCCGCTACCCATGCGGAGCGCTCCGCACCCACCGCACCTCGCGCCTGAGGGTCTCCGGAAAACGCCCTCCCCCCTTCATCAGCTCCTGCCACTCCTCCTCCGTATACACGAGCAGGTCCACCGGAACCGGCAACGTCTCCGTGTTCCAGTCCGCTCCGCGTCTGGCGAAGGGACGATCGTCCGATACGACGATGGCGACCAGGTCCAGGTCGCTGCCGACCCCATCCTCCCCGCGCGCGTACGAGCCGAAGCATCCCAAACGCCGGAGCTCGCGCCGCCGCTCGAACTGCTCGGCGGCCCAGCGCACGAGCGCCCGTTCGATGTCCGCGCGCTCAGGCCATCTGAGAACGGACGAATCCAAGGATCTGACGGGCATGTTCGATCGCCTCCCTGCTCTGCAGCGGACCGTAGTGTTCGAAGGGCGACCCTTCCGGATGCCCGTTCGGGTATTGGGTCGGGACGTAGAAGTTGTCGAGGACCCTCCCGCGCTCGATCAGCTCCGGATCGACCGGGCCGGGAAGCTCCTGGATCAGGCGCGCCACGAGGTGCCCCCACGCTTCCTGCCTCCGAGCGAGGTGCAGTGCCTTCACCGCCTTCTCCGCCGCCTGGTGAGCCGCGAAGCAAGCCCACTCGTGTCGGCCTTCGGACTGGGAGGCCTCGGCCTGTGCCAGGTCACGCTCGGCTTGATTCAACCAGTCCAGGGATCGATCGGCCAAGTTCGTTTTCTCCGTGGTGAGGCCCTCGGATTCTAACGGGACGCCAGCTTTCTCTCAGAATCTCCGTGGGTTGCTCCTCAAAACACGGATCTCCGGTTTGGAGAGCCACGTGTAGGATTGGAAGCCTTGGAAAGGGGACTGCTGTGGAGGCGATGAAAACCTGGGAAGCACTGGAGAGCGGGCGGGTTCGGAGAGTCGCGCTCGCCTTGGCCCTCGCGGTTTCCGCGTTGTTCGCTTCCTGCGGCGCCGGCGTGGCCGGGGTCGTCGCGGGGACGGGCGGTAGCTCCGGCGGCGGCTCGACGCCCGCGCTGAACGCCTTCGAGGTCACGACGCCGAAGGTCTCGCCCACGCGCCTGCGCTTCGACGCGAGCCAGGCGGTCCGCGTGGCGCTCTCGTACGACGCGGGTGCGGGCGAGCAGGCGCTCGCGCAGCTCGTGGGGCTCACGGGCAACGAGGTGAGCCTTCCCGCCGGCGAGTCCTTCCTGAGCTGGGACTTCGCGACCGAGCTCGGGACCGCGAGCTTCCGCTCGGGCGTACACCTCGTCGCGCGCCTCCCCGGTGGCCCGCCGATCAACGGCGGCGAGCTCACGCTCGGCATGGGCAACGATCCGCCCGTGATCGAGGCGGTCGTGCCGCCTTCGGTCGAGTCCTCCGGCGTCGTGCCGGTCGGCGTGCGCGTGCGCGATTCCTCCGCGGACGTCGTCTCGATCCGCGTCGAGTGGAAGCGCGCCACCGAGCCGCCCGACGCCTGGAAGCTCGCCACGCCGGCGAGCGCCTTCCCCGGCGAGGATCCCTTGCAGGGCGTCGAGGCGCCGATCGGCGGCGTCGAGCTCAGCTTCTTCTGGAGCACGGATTCACCGCTCGACCTGCACGACCTCGAGGACGACGTGCTGGTGCGCTTCACCCCCGACGACGGCACGCGCGACGCCGCCGGCAACCCGATCGGCCGCGGCGAGCCGGTGGTGAGCGCTCCGTTCCATGTGGACAACAACGCGCCGCCGATCGTGCAGCTCGACTCGGGGCCGCTGATCCTGAACCCCGACGAGCGGCGCGGGATCCCGATCCCGTTCCGCGTGATCGACGAGGAGGGCGATCTGGTCGAGGTGATCTTCCAGTGGCGGCGCGAGGGCGAGCAGTTCCCGGAGCTGCCGACCGACATGGCCGAGCTCGACGCACTCCTGGCCGATCCGGTCCTGCGCCAGGAGAAGCACGTCTGCACCCCGTATCCGCACTTCGCGCACGGCCTGATCGTGCCCATCGACGAGGACACGGTGCGACTTCCCGAGCTCGCGCGCAGCGAGTCGTGGATCCTCGCTTCCGGGATCGTAGGCCGGACGCTCGAGCTGCTCCGGCCGTCATCGATTCCTGCGCCGATCACGCCGACGTGGCGCTCGAATCCGCTCGTCTCCCCGGTCGCGGCGCTGCCGGTCGGCGACGGACTGACCGCGCTCGTGCTGGATGTGCCCGGCCAGGGTCGCCTGCGCGAGATCGAGCTCGCGACCGGCGCTGTCGTGCGCGAGATCGCCACGCTCGCTCAGGGGATCCCGACCGCGATGGCCTTCGAACACGGCGAGAAGGCCGCGCTCGTCGCCGTGGACGACGCGGGCACCTGGCGCATCGAGCGCGTGGAGCTCGCGAGCGGCGCGCTCACCGAGCTCATCGTCTCCGACGGCACCGAGCCCGCGCCCGTCCGCGGCATCGCGAGCCTCGGGACGAACGCCCTCGTCTTCACCGCAGGTTCCTCACTCTTCCACCTCGACTACCGCGACGCGCTCGCGTCGCAGCTCGGAAGGCTGCTCACCGATCTCGCCACGCCCTGGGGCGTCGTCGTCGACCCGCTGCCCCCCGACCGCATCTACGTCAGCGAGCGCGACGCGAACCGCGTCCTCGCCGTCGAGCTCGACTCGCACGGGAAGCTCCCCGTGGTCGTGAAGACCGCGGATATGCAGCTCGGAACGCTGGACTCCCCCGAATCACTCGCCCTCGAACGCCACGGCTCGCGAATGCTGATCGTGACGAGCGCTCCCGGCGGCGGCCGCCAGCTCCTGGGCCTCGACCTCGGCGCGACAGGCGGGAACCACTCCTTCCCGATCGGCGTACCGACGGCCACGGACGTCGCGAGCGTGGCAACTGGTCCCGACGAACTGTGGCTCCTGTGCCTTCCAACCTCGAACGAGCTCCTCGTGGCGGGCGGCATCGAGCAGCGACGGGTGATCGCGGCCCATTCGACGTCCTCGCAAGACGCCTCGGTGGAACGTCCGTTCGATCCGGTTCTCACGCCAGGCCAGCCTTGGCGCATTCCCGAGAAGTCCTTCCCTCTGCGCGCGAGCGCACATGGTGTCGAAGGTCGCTTTCTCTGGGACAGCACCGACGCATTCGCGGGCTCCGTCTTCGTCCGAGCGACGGCGCGCGACGACGAGGTCGGCGTGGCGGCAGACGGAGCAGCCCCGAAGCGCGTGCGCGGAGGGCTGGAAGTCGATCCTTTTGTGTTAGGCGGCTCCGGGACGACGGACGGGCCCCACTCGGTCGCGGCGGCGGACCTCGACGGAGACGGCGACCAGGATCTGGTCTCGGCGAACCCCAACAGTGACAACCTGACCGTCTTCTTCCAGCTCTCGCCCGCGAGCTTCGCGGCTTCCCCCTTGGTCCTCGGCGGTCCCGGGGTGACGAACCGCCCCTCGTCGGTCGCGGCGGCGGACCTCGACGGAGACGGCGACCAGGACCTCGTCTCGGCGAACGCGGGAGTTTTTTCCCCAGGTCAGGAAGGCGACAACCTGACGGTCTTCTTCCAGCTCTCGCCCGGGAACTTCGCGGTCGCTCCGCTCACGCTCGGCGCTTCCCCGACGATGACTGGGCATCGCTCGGTCGCGGCGGCGGATCTCGACGGGGACGGCGACCAGGACCTCGTCTCGGCGAACGAGGGCCTTCCATTCGCGGGAATAGGCAGCAACCTGACGGTCTTTTTCCAGCTTTCGCCCGGGAGCTTCGCAGCCACTCCGCTTGACCTCGGCGGCTCCGCGACGACGAACGGGCCAGTCTCGGTAGCGGCGGCGGACCTCGACGGGGATGGCGACCAGGACCTCGTCTCGGCGAACGCGGGCGGCAGCAACCTGACGGTCTTCTTCCAGCGCTCGTCCGGGAGCTTCTCGGCCGCTCCGCTCACGCTCGGCGGCTTTCCGGCGACGAGCGGGCCCCGCTCGGTCGCGGTGGCGGACCTCGACGGGGACGGCGACCAGGACGTCATCTCGGCGAACCAGTTCGGCGGCAACCTGACGGTCTTCTTCCAGCGCTCGCCGGGGAGCTTCCAAGCTTCTCCGCTCACGCTCGGCGGCTCCGCGACGACGAGCGGGCCCTTCTCGGTCGCGGCGGCAGACCTCGACGGGGACGGCGACCAGGACCTCGTCTCGGCGAACGAGGACGGTGACAACCTGACCGTTTTCTTCCAGCTCTCGTCCGGGAGCTTCGCAGC
>JANOGB010000043.1:0-9994 GCA_031413955.1 Planctomycetota bacterium
GTTGTAACGCTCAGTCGCAGCCTTGATCCGCTGGATCTGCAAGCCCCAGTCGAGCTTGTTGAAGCGATCCACGAACACGACCTCGCGCTTCGAGTTCAGGATCGTGAGCACGGTGAAGTCTGCAATCTTCGCGAGATCGAGGCCCGCGAAGTACTCCTCGTTCCGCACGGGTTCCTGCCACTCGCCGGTCGCAGCATCCCGGACGTAGCGCAGAACTTGGCCAGCACCTTCGATCCACTCGGCGCCATACTCCTGGCGAAAGACCGCCTCTGGCAGCCTCTCGCGCTCGGCCTCGATCAACTCGCGCTTCAGGTGTGGGTTCGTCCAGGAGGGCATGGTCCAGCTCTCGTACTGCGGATCGCCACCCGGCTGCCCACGCTTCCAGAGGTCCCACAGCCAGCCGCGCCCTCTTGGCGTCGATATTAACAGAGCCCATCCATCCTTGTCGATCAGGCGCTGCGAGAGAAACGAGTACCAGATGGCTGGCTTCATGCGACTCGCTTCATCGATGATGACGTAGTCGAGTCCTTCTCCGAGCAAGCTGACCGGGTTGTCGGCCGTCTTTCCGCGGATCTCAGAGAGGCCGCCGCCGAGGTTGCGGAGGACGAGCTTCTTCTCGTGCTGCTTCAGCTCGACGAGCCTGTGCTTCAGGTGCTCGGCGACCACGATCACGACCTCCCTGTAGACCTTCTCGCTCAGGTCCAGCGTCGGCGCCACGACCCATCCCATCGAGCGCTTCTTTGGTTCCATCGCAGCCGCGACGGCTTCGTGGGCCGCGGCAAGGGACTTCCCCGTGCGTACTCCTGCAATCAGCACGCGCCGCTTGGCCCGCGAGCGGTGCACGAGGAGCTGGCCCGGGTGGGGGGCGTAGCCGACTTGCGCGAACAGCACCTTCTTACTGAGGTGCATCGCGAGGTGGCTCCGAAGGGGCGTCGTCCCAGTCGTCCTCCTCGCCGTCGCGCAGCAGCAGCGTCTCGATCTCGCGCTTGGTCACCTCCTCTACCGTCGCAGCGTGCCGATCGGTGGGCTCGCCGAGCAGCAGCATCTCCTGGCGCCAGGCCACGCTGAGCGCGGAGGCGGCGGCCTTCAGAGCCTTCTCGGGCGGAAGTTCCTTCAACGCTTTCAGTGCCTGGCCCTGGAGAAAACGCGCCTGCTGGAGCTGGCGCTCGCGCACGGCCTGGAGGTCCGCGACGAGCTTCTTGTCGGTCGCCGCGCGGGCCTCGTCCTGGATCTTCGCCAGACGCTCGACCCAGCTCTCCTTCGCCGCCAGACGCGTGACCGAGCGCTTGTCGACGCCGAGCTTGTCGGCCAGCACCTGGTAGCTGCGCCCCGGGCCGAGGCTGACGTAGCGCTCGAAGGCGTCGTCGGGGATCTTCAGGACGCCCTCCGCGCAGCGAACGTTTCGCCTGTGGCTTCGAGAACCGCTGCCTTCCCGGAGAGCTTCTCGATCCGCTCGACGATCACGTCGCAGTACAGCGCGTCAAGCTCCATCAGGTAGGCGTTGCGGCCGGTCTGCTCGCACGCGGCCATCGTTGAGCCCGAACCGCCAAAGAGGTCGATCACGTTCTCGCCCTCACGCGAGGAGTAGGCGATCGCTCGTGCAGCGAGCTCGACAGGCTTTTCGGTTAGATGGACTGTGGCCGTGTGGTTCATCTTCTTCACTGACCAGAGATCAGTCGCGTTCGCCGGCCCGTAGTACTGGTGGGCTGCCCCCTCGCGCCATCCGTAGAACGCGAGCTCGAACGCGCCCATGAAGTCCTTTCGAGTGAGCACGGGGTGCTCCTTGTTCCAGACGATCCCCTGCGAGAAGTACAGCTCGCACTCGCGCAACGCGCTCGGGTAGTTCCCCAGGTTCGCGTAGCCGCCCCAGATGAAGAAGGCGCGTCCAGGAAGCAGTACCCGGGCGATGTTCCCGAACCATGCGCGTAACAGGCGGTCGAACTCCTCCTCGGGCAGGAAGTCGTTCTGGAGCGGGCGATCCTTCGGGCGCAGCTTCTCGTGCGTGGGCTGGGCCTTGGAGGGGTGCCGCGCGAGGTCGAGGCCCTGATGGTGGGTCGTTGTGAACGAGGACAAGCCCGCCGCGATCGCGTTGTTGCTCCTCGGCTCGACCTTCACGTTGTAGGGCGGGTCCGTGTTGACGAGGTGGATCGCTGCGCCGGCGAGCAGCCTGTCCACGTCCTCGGCCAAGGCGCTGTCGCCGCACATCAGCCGGTGCCGCCCGAGGATCCACACGTCGCCCCCGCGCGTGGTCGCCGCATCCGGGAGCCCGGGCACCTCGTCTTCGATGACCTCGGGGACCTCGTTAATGAGCCCGGCCAGGAGCTCGTCGAGTTCGGCATCGCTGTAGCCGACGCCCTCCATCGCGTCCTCGGCCTGGAGTTCCTGGAGCAGCTTCGCCAGGGCCGGCTCGTCGAAGCTGGAAAGGTCGCTCGTGCGGTTGTCGGCGATCGCGTAGGAAACCGCCTCGACGCCTTCGAGGTCGCTCTCGACCACGTCGATCTCCGCCCAGCCAAGCGTCTTGGCGGCCACGTACGTTCCGTTGCCGGCCCGGATCGTGCCCTTGCGGTCGACGACGATGGGCTTCTGCTGCCCGAAGCGGGCCAGCGAGCCCTTGATGGCATCCAGATTCCTGGGATCGTGGAGCCTGACATTGGCGGGGTCCTGGTGAATCGAGTCCAGGGGGACGCGCTTGATTACGAGGGAGGGGGTCGTTTCCATGTGGGTAGAGCTCCGCCACGGCTAAGAACCTGAAAACGCACCATTGCGTCGGGGTGGCCAATGCATCTTAGGCGCTCAGATGGGGTAGGGCAACACCTCACGACCCGCCAGGAAGTGCAGTTCCGACGAGTTTGTGATTACGTGAGCCGTCTCTCTGGTGAATCCTTCTCACAGAATCCCGAAAAGACTCGCGCGAACTATGTCGAAGGTTTATCTCATCCGCTGACTGATCGCCGCTGCTCGCAGTCGCGCTTTTCTGTCACCCAACTTTTCCCCAAGATCCCCATGCCCAACGTCATCGACTCCCAGATCAAAGACCGCATCTCCTCCTTCGTCACCGAACTCGACCGGCTCGTTCGCAAGAGCGCCCTGGAAGCCCTGAGCGGTGTCCTCAACGGCGTCGCGGCGCCGGTTCGCCCTGGGCGCCCGGCTGGTAGCGGACGCGGTCCCGGCCGCCCCAAGGGTTCCGGGTCGGCCAACGCCGAAGAGGCCGCCGCGAAGATCGTGGCGCACGTCCAGGCCAACGACGGCCAGAACGTCGGCCAGGTCGCGCAGGCGACCGGGGTCGCGTCCAAGGTTGCCAAGAAGGCGATCATCCAGCTCCTCGCAGCCGGCCAGCTCAAGAAGAGCGGCCAGAAGAGGGGCACGATCTACCACGTCGGCTCCGGCAAGCCTGCCAGGGCCAAGGCCAAGAAGGCCGGCAAGCGCCGTGGCAAGAAGGCCAAGGCAGCCTAGAATCTCCGTACCGGAGCCGAGTTCTTCTCCCTCCTCGACATTTGCTCGGCTCCCAGGGAGCGCCTGCGCACCTCCTCGCGCGGCGCTCCCGTTCTTTCCTACTCTGTCATCAGGTAGCCGAAGATTCGGCCGTCGCCGGGATCACCCACATCCCCGCCTTGAGCAGAGATCACTGCACCGGGGCTCACCGAGAACCACGAGGGCGTCTCGCGAATCGTCGTGCTCGTCTCCGTGTGGGTCGTCATCTCCGGGAGGCCATCCACGAGGAGCACGACACTGGCGACCGTCGGATTGGTGCTTCCCAGCCCCGTGACGACGAAGCGCCGGCCTTCGGGGACCGCGTATGGCGTGCCTTCTCGGATCACCAGGATCGCGCGCGGGTCTGGTCGCAATTGCGCACAGCGGCACGCAACGGCAGTGGCCTTGCTTGCAGCATGGAGAGAGCCCGTGGTGAGCAGGCCGAGCCCTAGGAGACCGGCGCCAGCAAGGGCAGAGAGGGGATGCAGGGTGAGGGCGATCGGCTTCATGGCGGAGACTTCGACTCCATTCCTGAAGGGCTTTAGCACCTGACTCTGCGTCGCGAGCAGCGGGCCTCGCGACCATTCGGGGGCGCGCGCACACGCGCGTATGATCCCCATTCTCAGGCCTGCCACGTGGGTTTCTTCCGGGGGTTCCGGCAGTTCAGGGGGTTTCCCAGGAGATGTCCTTATCGCGCGCGCGCGTGAGAGGGTTCCTGGAACAAGGCCGGAACTCCCGGAACTCCCGGAACGGCGGTCATCCGGGATCATCCGCGCGCGGCATGAACGTGATTACCGCGGTGGACTCCAGGCAAGGCGCCAAGGCGCTCAGGTTGCCGCGAGTTCCCGCCGATCGACCCTGGACATGCGGAACCGCAACACCGACTCCTGCACCGGTGGGTCCACCTGTCGCTCGCGATCCCTGAACTCGCTGCGCGCCATCGTGGACGACTACATCGCCGAGTACCGGCCACGTCCCTGGGTGGCCTTCCACAAGAACCAGCCCAGCCTGGAGCGCGCCTTGGAAGTCGTGGCCACGTGGAAAAACGAGCGGGGTAAGACCTACTCCCACCAGAGCCTGATCTCCAGGGCAGCCAAGGCGGGGGCGGGGGAACGCATTCGCAAGCTGAGGGTCGCCGACGTCGAGCACTTCGAGCAGCTCTTTCAGCGCGTCCAGAAGGCCATCGGTTCGATCCGGGGGATAGGGGACCTCGCGGTCTACGACGCGGCCGCGCGCATCGGAGCGTTCCTCAAGAAGATGCCGGCGCGGGTGTACCTTCAGCAGGGAGTGAAGGATGGAGCGCGCGCGCTCGGGTTCGGCGCCAGCCAGCGCTCTTTACCCATGGACTTCTTCCCCGCCGAGCTCCGCCGGCTCGAGCCGTGGGAGGTCGAGGACCTGCTCTGCATCTACAAGGACGAGCTCGGGCGCCTCCCCAGGCGCGGACGCGCAGCAGCGTAGAGCCCTACCTACTCGCGGTCGTTACTTCAGGGGGCGCGCACCACGGGTCGGAACCGGACAACCTCCGGACAACCATCGGGCAACCAAACCGACGAGTTCTTGACCCCTGCGGCAAATGTCCCCGCAAAACGGCAGTCGGCCCGAAATGTCCCCGACGCATCACTTACGAAGTCGTCCAAATCGGCCTTGGCGCTAGCGAGAGTTGGGGAGCGAGGCCGGCCCAGCTCCCCGATGTCATCGAAAAACAGCCCGAATCGGGGACGCTTTGGGGACATGTTGGGGACACGGATTGGCAGTTGGCACACCTGTTGATTTTCTCCCCCCTGCCACCCTGGCGGTCCCATTCTTGGCAAACCCGGACCTGCGAGTTGCCGAGTGAAACCCTGAACTCGCGCTCCGCACCCCGCAATGGCCGTCGGCCGGATTCTCGCACACTACGCCCCCACCGGCGCCGTCGATCGCTCGGCCGAGCGCTCCAGATCGATTAGAACCCACCGAGCACTTCCTTGATTCCCATATCTTTCGCATCAAGCAGTTTGCGCTGTACAGGGCTTAGGTCCACGACTCTAATAGCGTTATCCGCCCTTCCACCACGAACGAACAGGCTACCGCTACCAAAGACGCGCCTTACTTCGACATGTATTTCAAAATCCCCAAGTTCATAAGGAAACACTTCAATCTCCGAACCGCGCACAAATGGTCCCCACCATTCTTGGTACAAAGAGCCTTGTACAGGTGTCAACGCAACGTAGAGCCCGAACGGATCGGCGGGGAGACTAACAGAACGCGGTAAATCAAGCACTATCTTAGGTGCCTGTCGGAGCATCTGCCGGCAAGTTGGTTCATCACATTTGAACTCCTCCGCCAGAAACCCCCTAGCTAGTATTGTTCCAGTTATACTCGGCTCCGTAACTAAGGCCATGGCTGTTCCAGAGTCTAGAATCCAAATGTTATCCGTATTAGAGCCGTCTCTTTCAACATATACCACGCCATCAATCTGTGCATCAACGTAATCGGTTGCCGTACAGATTATGTCCACCCGACGCACAGTACCCCTCATGTCAAAAACAAGAGATTCCAAGTCTGCCTTTTCTGGGACCACGACTGATCCTAACATGATCTCGCTGGATCCTAATTGCAGACAAAGATGGTACCGACCTGGGAGAACATCGTAAAGCGTAAAGGCTCCGTCCTTCGCTAGATTGCAACGAGAAGTGTTTCGCTCAATCTCCTTGGCGCTTAAAGTATCTTCTGACTTGAGAACGCAGCTCATGCCTCTTGTGGAAACGCCACGGTCGAGCTGAATAGTCCCCCCAATTGTCAGATGTTGCATTAGCTCCAACTTTGCTTCAGATCCGGGAGCAAAGACCTTCCGTCGGCTGCAATAGCCTTCGGAAGTTGCCTGAACACGCCATAGGGCCGACTGGACCATACTTCTAAGGCTGAAACGTCCCTCGCGATCGCTTCTCACGTCAATGTCTAGACTTGACCAGTCGGCTGTCGCCCCATTACCGCACAAGGCCTGATACGCTATCGTAGCTCCCACAACCGGCTTCTCGCCGTCTACCACCTGCCCGCGTAACACGATTGGCGCGGGCAAGAAAGGTATGTCACCAAGCTGAATCTGCTCATTCGGTAGCTCTCTGCTGATGTCAATTCTGGCCCCTATGGAGGCTTGGTGATCGGTTATGCACACAAAGCGAAGATCGCCTTCGACATAGTGGCCTCTCAACTCAAAGGAAGACATGCCAAAACCGTCGCTTATGCGGATAGAATATGAAGCGGCAGTATCATTGTTAGCCAGGGTGTAAAGTTGGCATGACAGCCTCCCATTTCGTAGAGGATTGCCCTTGTCGTCAATTGCCCGGAACCAGAGCTCTGGGTGATTTAGATTCATGATCACCGTGGCAGACTTGCTATCGCCCGGAGTGTCTAGGCTTGAAACGGAATAGAGGGAACCCCTTATTGACACGGAAAGCGACTGGGCGATTGGGACGCTATCAAAATACACGATGCCATCCGTCGAGACCGCCGAAGCGAGCGTGATGCCAATCGTTGCCGCACTTGACGGCGCTTGCAGAAGATAAACCGTAGTGCCGTCGCTAATCGGTGTGCCAAAGGAGTCCAGGATCCTCAATGTAAGGCTGGAACTGTGCTGCCCTGACGTGGGGTCCAGTTGCCCTGGCGTAATAGACGCATCAAGCCGCGTACGAGGTGGGCTCGTAGGCAGGGCCATCCCTAGCAGAAGGATGGGGAAAAGGCCGACAATTATTCGCATAATGAGCATTTCAGGCCCCCGAGGTGTAACAGAAGCGGGTTCGTGCCACCAGAATGTAATACCACGAGCGCAGCTACTTGGCGCTCGTTTCCGTCACAGGCCATTGGCCAACTAGTACTATATGAAAAACCTGGAGAGGGATTACCGTTCTCATCCACAAATCCTGTTTCGTCCGTTCGGCCTTCGTAGTCCCAACCGCTGTCGACTTCAGTCCAATCGTCCCCAAATATGTCTGATCCCCAGGTAGTGTGAAAATGTGGAGATGCTTGCGACCTCCTCCGTCCGTCTTCATTTACGGATGGGGGCTCAGGATTGACAAGGTCCGGGCTGAACCCTGTCGGAGCGACCGTCAACCGTAACTTCAGCTTGCATTTCTCGCTGACTCTGCAACCGCCATTCTGCTTTGGCACACACTTGCCACTCCTAACTTCGCCGCAAAGGCGGGCGCAGAAATGGGCGGTGCAGTTCGAAGTGCAGCCTCCACCTGAACCCTCGCAACCATTGCATTCCTGGCGGGGGGGGGGCGGAATGAGTCCATAGGGGTCGGCGTAGTTTACAGGATTGCTTCGCAACAACTGATACAGCGATAGACCATCGAGGCACCCAAGTGGATCCCGCGCCAGCCACCTACCAAGTCTTGGCATGAACCACCGAAAACGGGCCTGAGCAATGCACTCGGATAACGTGTATTCGTGCCCGCTGAGGCCCCTTCTGTTTCTGACGCTGGACGCGGACAGAGCGCCATAGCCGAGCGTAATACCCAGGTTGTTTGCTGCGAGAGTTTTGTCCGAGGAATCGACATCGCCATCCAGGTCAACATCAGCCCTGGCGTCGTACGATGAGGAGTCTATCCACTCTTGGATTTGGCCGAGATCCGCCGAATCGCAGTCCCCGTCTGAGTTAACATCTCCGCAAGGGAGTCCAATCGAAACTCCGTACGGCGAGAATCGTGCGCACTCTACAAGGCTCCTGATTGAGCTTACAAGTGCTACGACATCCCCTCGAAGGTTGGAGCAGAAGTACGTCCGTTCCTCCAGCGCCGCGTCGGAAGCAGCCGTCCACCCAGTGTTGGCATCGCGGTTGCGGCAGACCACGTCGTTGATGTACGAGGACCGGCCGTACCCGTCAAGCCCTGCCGTGGCGTTTACAAACTGCTCCTTCGGGGAGCTGTCGCTCTCGCGGTACCGGGCCACCTCCCGCCACCCCTCGTCGTAGGCGGGGTAGAACCACACGTCCGACCCGTCTGCGTCCCCGTCGGCGTCGGTGTCCTCGTGGACGCCGATCATGTGCCCGAGGCCGTTGTAGCGGTACTCGGCGAGCAGCGAGCTCGACTGGTTCTTGACCTTGCGCAGCCGGTAGAAGGCGTCGTACTCGTACTCGTAGTCCTTGCCGTCGTTGGTGAGGTTGCCGGCCACGTCGTAGGACAGCGTGTAGTTGTTCCCGGTCGTGCCCGGCGTGCTGTCCAGGTCCATCGCCGTGAGCTCGTTCACCTTGTTGTGCGTCCTGGTGTCGTCGTACTCGTTGGTCTCGCTCCAATTGTCGTCGCCGTCGAGGTCGAGTTTTGAGCGCCCCCAGTTCCCCGTGTGGCTGAGCTGCGAGGAGCCGCTATGTAACCATGTCTGGTGCCCGGTACGGGTCACGATATTACCACCACTCAATTCTCCAATATCCGCATCCACTAATCGGTTCAGGTCGTCAATCGTAAAAAGTGCATCAAAACCCGCCTGTACTTGATCATCGATGCTGGCGATATTGAAGTTACGGTCGTAGCCAATAGTGATATCGTGAAAGTTCTTAGGCATTGCAAGGTCGGTAGTCCAACGGCACTTTAGGAAGCCATTAAAGCGGTCGAGGTAGCCGTTGTAACTGCCGCTAAAACTATCAAATGCTTTGGAAGATACATCAGGCTCCAGGTAGCTAGCTCCGACTACCAGCCCTGCTCCCAGGTACTTGTACTTGACCAGCGTCGTAGAGCCGTCTCTGAGCCTCGATACGCGGCTGATCGAGCTGTCAAAAGTGTAGTCGATCGTGATCACCCATCCGCCTGGGAGCGTCATCGACGTTCGGCGGATCGTGTTTCGACCGCCCGTGGCCTTCTCGTAGGCGTAGGCCATCTCATAATAGCCGCTCGCGCCGACGGCGCTGTCCTTGTCCTGCTTGTAGCTCGTGATCCCACCCCAGCCGTCGTGGGTGTAGGAGACCTCGTCGGTCACCGAGCCGCTGCCGACCGTGGCGTTGTCGTATTGGGTTACGAGGCTCTGCCGCCCGAGACTGTCGTAGGTCCGCGACTGCCGCCGCACGGCCCCGTCAAAACCCGAGGCGAGCGTGGTCACGCGCCGGTGGAGCTCGCGGCCCGAGTCGTCGAAGTCGGTCTCGAAGACGCTGCCCGCCTGGTCTTTTCGGTACGTCTCCTGGCCCTGGGCGTTGTAGGCGTGGCTGACGACGTCGGAGCTGTCGGTCGCGATCGCCGCCGAGGTCGTGCCCGTGTTCGTCGAGTCGGGGTATTTTTTCGCCCGCAAGAGGTGCCCGGTCGAAACCTTCATCGCCGAGGGCGTGCCCGCGCTCGTCCCGTAGATGTAGACCGTTTCTTGGTCGTCCTCGCCCGAGGGCATGTCGGCAATGATCTTCGTGCGCAGCCCGTCCACGAACTCGTAGCGCACGGTCTGGTTGTCGTCGGGGTTGGCCGGGTTGCCACTGTTGACGCTGGCACTGTAGTTCTTGATCTCCTTGGTCATGCGCCCGGCGTCGTCGTACTCCGTGCGCTTCACGAGCCCGCGCGGGTCAGTC
>JANOGB010000044.1:0-2402 GCA_031413955.1 Planctomycetota bacterium
CGAAGAAGCCCACGGTCACGATCGTCAGGAAGATGCCGAAGTAGCGGTCGATGAGCTCGACGGTGAGCAGCCCCTTGACGTTCAGGGCCACGACCACGGCCACGACCGCCAGGGTCGCCCCGATCCCGACCTTGAGCACGAGCCAGTCGCGTGCACTCGCCGGCTGGCGCGGCGGCGCGCCCGCGCCACCGAGGTGTTTCTGGCCGCGCACGTACTGGATCACGCCCAAGAGCATGCCCACCGCGGCCGAGCCGAAGCCGAGCTGCCAGGACAGGTTGGGGTCGATCCCGTTGCGCTCGAGGAAGGCCTTCACGTCCGAGTGCTGCGCCAGGTACGGCGCCGCGAGCTGGCCCAGGAACGAACCCAGGTTGATGCCCGTGTAGAAGATCGAGAAGGCCGCGTCGCGGCGCGTGTCCTCGCGCGAGTAGAGCCCGCCCACGATCGTGCTCACGTTGGGCTTCAGGAGCCCGGTCCCCAGGACCACCAAGAACAGGCCAAAAAAGAAGGTGCTCACGCTGTGCAGCGCCAGCACGACGTGGCCGCACATGATCAAGAGCCCGCCCCACAGCACCGCGCGGCGCTGGCCGAGGAAGCGGTCCGCGATCCAGCCGCCCGGCACCGACATCAGGTAGATCAGCGCCAGGTAGACGTGGTAGAGGCTCTTCGCATTGCCCTCGGCGAAGCCGAGCCCGCCCTGCGCCGCCGCTCCCGCCAGGAACAGCGTGAGGATCGAGCGCATCCCGTAGAAGCTCCAGCGCTCCCACATCTCGGTGAAGAAGAGCGTCGCGAGGCCGCGCGGATGGCCGAAGAAGCGCCGGTCGGGAGCGGTGTCCATGCAGGGGAAGCGTGGGGCCAGCGGGAGGCCCCATTGGACACGATGGCTGGCGCGCGTTCCTCTCGCGGCCCGGGATTCCCGCGCGCAGGCAGAGGGTTGATTGCGCTCGCTCGCGAGGCAAAGCTCGCCTGACCGTGCAGCGCCTCCTCCTCGGACTCGCGCGCCGCAGCGTGGGCCTCTACTACCGCGTCCAGCACCTGGGTAGCGCGGTGCCGCCGAGCGGGCCCGTGCTCCTGGTCGGCAACCATCCGAACGGACTCGTCGATCCCGTGCTGCTGGCCGGCACGAGCGCGCGACCCGTGCGTTTCCTCGGCAAGGCGCCGCTGTTCGCGATGCCCGTGCTCGGTTCGGTGCTGCGCGGACTCCAGGCCCTGCCCGTCTACCGCCGTCAGGACGGGGCCGAAACGGGCGACAACACACTAACGTTCGAGGCGGTCTTCGATGCCCTCGCGCGCGGCGAAGTCGTGTGCCTGTTTCCGGAAGGCAAGAGTCACGACGAGCCCGCGCTACAGAAGCTCAAGACCGGCGCGGCGCGCATGGCACTCGGGGCCGAGGCCCGCGCCGGGTGGACCCTCGGCGTGCGCATCGTTCCGGTGGGTCTCGTGTACAGAGCCAAGCCGAGCTTTCGCAGCCGGGTCGCCGTCTGGACCGGAGAAGCGCTGGCTGCGCAGGACGTGCGGGCACAGTACGAATGCGCCCCGCACCTGGCCGTGGAGGAGCTGACCGGGCGCATCGCGGCTGGCCTGCAGGCCGTGACGCTCGAGCTCGAACGCTGGGAGGACCTGCCCCTGCTCGAGCTGGCCGAGCGCATCCTCTTTGCCGAGCGTGTGGGGCGCCTGGAGCGCCTGCAGGCCTTTGCCCGTACTCTGCGCACGTTGCGCAGCCGCGATCCCGCGCGTGTGGAGCAGCTCGGCGTGCGCATCGCCATCTTCGGGGAGCGCGTCCGGCGCCTCGGAATGGAGCCGCACGACCTGCCACAGAAACTCTGGCCCTATCACGCGGGCAGCGTGGCGCGCTTCGTGTTGCGCAACCTCGCACTCCTGTTCCTCGGGCTGCCGCTGGCACTCCTGGGAGCCACTGTGTGGTTCCTGCCCCACCGCTTCGTGGGCTGGCTCCCCAAGCGCTTCGCCACCACCGACACCCTGGCCACGATGCGCATCCTGGCCGCGTTCGTGTTCTTTCCGCTGTGGGTGGCGCTCCTCGCCGGCCTCGTCTGGTGGCACTTCGGCGCAGCCAGGGCGGGAGTGCTGGCCCTGCTCGTCGGACCGCTCGGTCTGCTGGCGCTCTCTTTCCGCGACTGGCGCCTGGAAACCATGTCCGAAGTGCGGACATTCTTCCTGCTCGCCTTCCGCCGGCAGCTTCGCGCGCGGTTGCTGGCCGAACGTGCGGCCCTGGCACGTGAGTTGGCAAGCCTCGAGGTCGAGCTCTGATCTTCTATTCCGCAACGGCTTGCTGGCCGAGCAAGAATCCAGCAAGACCACAGAGGCGCAGAGGACTCAGAGCCTGAGCAAGAATCGGCCGACGCGGCGGTTGGCCCCGACCGGACCAGCTCAGGCAGGGTTTGGCG
>JANOGB010000045.1:0-8057 GCA_031413955.1 Planctomycetota bacterium
ACTCTGGAGAACGGAACGAGCCAGGAAGCAGAGCCGGGCTGGAGCCCGGCGCTCCCAGGGTGAGAAGATGCTCCGACCTGGTGCCATCCGACCATGCGAGAGTTCCTGGCCTTCGTCCTCGGTTCGTTGCTCCTCTCCGCCTGCGGCGACGGTGCGAATACGCCCCCGTCGGACGCGGCGCCCTTCTCGCCCGAGTCCCTGGCCAGGCCGGCGTCGGACTCAGCGACTGGCGCCGCGGCGACGGCTGCGCTCGACGTCCCGGCCGACGCGCCGCTGGTCGTGTTCCTCGGTGACAGCATCGCGGCGGGCCTGCACCTCGATCCCGAGGACGCCTTCCCGGCCGTGGTGCAGCGCCTGCTCGCGGCCGAGGACCGGCCCTTCCGCCTGGTCAACGCCGGCGTCAGCGGCGACACGAGCGCGGGCGGGCTGCGGCGCCTGGACTGGCTCCTGAAGCAGGAGCCAGACGTGCTCGTGCTCGAGCTCGGCGGCAACGACGGGCTGCGCGGTCAGGCTCCCGAGGAGATCGAGGCGCGCCTGCGCGAGATCATCCAGCGCGCCCGCTTCAAGGGAGCAAGCGTGCTCCTGCTCGGCGTGCGCCTCCCGCCCAGCCTCGGCGCGGACTACGTGCGCGAGTTCGAGGCGCTGTACGCACGTCTGGCATCCGCGTGCGACGCCTGCGCCTACGTGCCCTTCTTCATGGAGGGTGCCGCCGGCGTGCCCGGCATGATGCTGGACGACGGCCTGCACCCGACCCGCAAGGGCCACGAGCGCATTGCCGCGAACGTCGCTCCGGCGCTCGGCCGTTTGCTCGAGCACGCTCGGGTGCGTTGAATCCGGATTCGCGCGAAGGCATCCGGAGGCGCCATCCGGGCGAGGTGCTACCTTCGGGGCCATGGGCAGAGAAGCAACCAAGGAAAAGGCCGGCGAAGAGGCCAGCGAAGAGGCCGACGAGTACATCCTCGGGACCGACGCGGAAGAGCTCGAGCGCCTGCGCTTCCAGCACCAGGTCTGGGTGAAGGAGGCCTACGAGCTTTTCGAGCGCGCCGGTCTGCGCGCGGGCGACCGAGTTCTCGACCTCGGCTGCGGGCCGGGGTTCACCACCATCGAGCTCGCCCACGTGGTCGGGCCACGCGGGCATGTGATCGCGCGCGACGTGAGCGCGCGCTTCCTGGCGACGCTCGAGCGCGAGAGTGCGCGCCTCGGTTTCCGCCACGTCGAACCGAGCCTCGGCCCGGTGGAAGAGCTGGCGCTCGCGGACGGCAGCCTCGACGCGGCCTACGCGCGCTGGCTCTTCTGCTGGCTCGCCGATCCCATGCCCGCCCTCGAGCGCGTGGCGCGCGCGCTGCGGCCCGGCGGCGTGCTCGTGCTGCAGGAGTACCTCGACTGGGGCGCGATGCGCCTCCTCCCGAGCGGGCCGGCCTTCGCGCGCGCGGTCGAGGCCTGCCTGGCGAGCTGGAAGGTGGGCGGCGCGACGATCGACTTCGCGGCGCGCGTGCCGGCGCTGGCGCCGCTCAGTGGCTTCGAGCTCGAGCATTTTCGCCCGCGCGCGCGGCTCGGCCGCAGCGGCTCGCTCGAATGGCGCTGGATCGACCAGTTCTTCCGCGTCTACCTGCCCAAGGTTGTCGAGCGCGGCCTGCTCGCGCCGCGCGAGCACGAAGCCTGGCTGCACGAATGGGACGAGCGCACGGCCGGCAGCGCGAGCTTCGTCGCCACGCCGACGATGGCCGACGTGATCCTGCGCAAGCGCTGAAAGGACGCTACTCGCGCCTGGTTTCCGGTTCGGACTCCCGGACGATCGCTCGCATTCGGCGCTCGACGAGGCGACTGCGGGTGGCGCCTTCCTCTGCGCCGGGGAAGTACCCCGGCATGGCTTCGAGGAAGAACCTGTCGGCTAGACCCAGAGCGCTTCGATGCCGTCACGACGGCGAGAGGGAGGTGCCAGGCTCGGTCTTGCCGGATTCCGCCCTGCGCTCCGCGCATTCTTGCGCGCACACGGAATCCGGCGAGACCGTGCCTGGCTCCGTACTCTCGCCGGCATGACGCGTTCAAGCGCTTGTTCTGCGGCTAGACACCTGCTCAGCTCGCGTGCAACGAAGGAGCGCACTTCCTGTGAACTCCGCGCGAGCTCCTCCTCGATCCCGGGACGCCCATCCAGCACACGTACGACATCCTCGAGGTCGTGGCTCAGGATGTAGTCGCTCTTTCCTCGGCTCAGGAAGGCCTCCAGCTTCGTCGCGACGAAGTGGGGCGCGTCGATGTGGTAGATCACGGCTCCGGACGGCAGCCTGGTCGTTGTTCGAGACCGCAGAGCCGATGCGTACCACCGATTACCGAACCCGAGAGGACTGTCGTCGATCGTCATGGCGTCGACGCGGAGAGCCTCGTGAGCCCATCGACACAGCGGGGCGTCCGGATCCATGCACGGCCTGAAACCGAGCGCTTCCAGCCTCCTGCAGAAGGCCTGGTACTGCACGTACGTCACCGCCTCGACGACGATGTCGACGTCGAGCGTCGCGCGAACGCTGGCTGCGCCGGGATCCGTGATCAAGAGTCCAGCCGTGCACCCTCCGACGAGGGTCACTTCCGGCAGCAGGACGGCGACGCGGTTCGCGAACATCGCATGGTCCCGGCTGCTGCCGCTGGAAGGCCCCTACGGGTTCGACCTCAGCCCCGACGGGCAACGGGTCCTGCACCGTACGACGCTGGACGATCCGGGCGTGATCGAGCTGTATGCGAGCCGCGTGAAGAGCAGCCCGCCCGTCGCGACCAGATAGGGCAGCCCTCTTGCCGGACGTCGCGCGGAGCCGCGGCGCTGGCCCGCGTGCGGTCATTCCTTGGCCACTAGGGTCACCATCTCCATGTGGCAGACCGGGCACGGGCCGCCGGCGACGAAGCGCAGGGCGTCGCAGCTCCCGCCACATGGCGCGCAGGCGAAGCGCAGCGTGCTCTTGTCGCCTTTGCCCAGGCGCACGAGGCGCGAGCGCGCGAGGTTCCGGACCGAGCTCGCCTGCCATTCGTCGATTCCTTTCGCGCGCTCGAGCTCGGCCAGCGCGGCCTCGGCGTGGCGGATGGCGGCGGGGGCGTCGTCCAGCGCTTCACACGCCTCCGACAAGCTGTCGAGCGCGTTCGGCGAGTTCGGGAAAGCCGCCACGCCGAGCTCGAACAGCGCGCGCGAGGCCTCCTTCTTGCCCTGGCGCAGGAGGAAGTAGCCGGCGTTGTTGAGCTCGGCTTCGTCCGGGCGCGGCTCCGCCAAGCGGTAGCGTGCGAGCGCGGCCTCGACTCCGGAGCGGTGCGCGAGCTCGGCCAGCTCGTAGGCCGGACCCTCGTTCACGAGTCGACCCGGCTGTGCATGCAGCGCGGCGATCTCGGCCGGGCGCCACTCGTACTCCATGTAGCGCGCCGTGCGCCGCGCGCTCTCGTCGCCGAGCAGGCGCTCGACCACGTGCAGCGCGCCGTCGATCCCGGCCGAGACGCCGGCGCAGGTCAGGATCTTGCCGCTATCGACGAAGCGCCGGTTCGTGTACACCCGCGTCTTCGGATGCGCGCCGGCCAGCTCCTCGAGCGAGCCGTGGTGCGTGGTCGCCTCGAGCCCGTCCAGCAGGCCGGCGTCGGCCAGCAGGTAGGCGCCGTTGCAGACCGACATGACGAGCTCGCACGCGGCGGCGCAGCGCTGGACCCACTCCACGTGCGCGCGGTCGTCCGGCACGTTGCCCCCGGGCACGACCACGAGATCGGGCGCCGGACAATCGGCGAAGGAGAACTCGGGCGTCACCTCGACGAAGCCCTGGCTGCGGATCGAGCTCTTGCTCGCCGCCACGGTGAAGACGCGGAAGGCGCGTCCGCCGGAGCCGCGCGCCGCGGCGAAGACCTCGCCTGGACCGGCGAAGTCGAGCAGCTCGACACCTTCGTACACCAGGATGGCGACGCTGCGCGGCTGGGTGGCGTCGCGCGCGACGGCCGTTCGGACCTCCTGGGCCTCGGGGGAATGGCAGGCGAGCAGCGCGAGGAGGGGAGCGAGGAGCGTGGGGTGGGACATGGTTCGTGGCAAGGGTTGTCTGGGCAGGGAAGAATCCGGAACGCGCCCACGGATTCGCCCGGAAAAGCCGGCAAAGCCCGGCCCTCCATCCGGGACCGGCGACTTGGCCCCGCACACGAGCCCGCAGCCGAGTCCCGTCGGCCGACGTTCAAGCCTTCTTGCTGTGCGGCTTGCTGAGGAGCCGCCCGAGTAGGCCGCTTCCGCCCGGCACGAGCTGGAGTGCGAGCAGGAGCCCCGCGACGCCGAGCGTGGCCCCCGAGCACGATCTCCGGGATCGGGCTGTCGGGCGGGACCCAGGCCGCGGTCGGCTCCTTGCCGGTTTCCTGAGGCGTCACGTCCGCGGGCGCGAGAGCGGTCGCGACCGCGACTGCGACGTCCTCGCCCTCCTTCGGCGTGGCCTCCTCCACCATCTGGCCGACTTCTTGTGCCGCCGCCCCTTCGCCCTCGATCTCCGGCGGAGCTGGCGCCGGTGCGGGTTCCTCGAGCACCGGTTCCGCGACCACCGTCTCCTCCTCCTGGAGCGGAGCTGCCGTGGCCTCCGGGGAAGCTCCTGCGGCGGAGGCGCTGGCCTCGGCAACATTCGCCGGGGCTGACGCTCGGCGGAGCTCCAGGATGAGCGCGCGCAGTTCCTCGCGCGTGATCCCTCCAGCGGGCTCTTCGGGCAGGGCGAGGTTCCAGGTCAACCCGATGCCGAGGGCCTGGCTGTCCTGGTCGAACCCCCGTGAGGTGAACGCCCGGTTGTCGTAGCTCCCCTCCTGGTCCTCGTAGTAGAGGTGCAGCTGGTCGGGAAGGGCGAGTTCCTGCATGCGCTCGGTGGTGGCCGAGCAGGAAGAGAGCACGAGCGGCAGGAAGAGCCTGCTTGCCCCCGCGATCCGGTGTGCAGCGCCGAGCATGCCTTGCGGAAGGAGATTCCGACCTCCGGTCCTGTCCTCCCCCCGAAACCTATCCCGCTGCGGGAGGCGTCGGCGAGGTTGCGAGTCAGAACGACTGCACCCAGGCGGGCGAGGTCAGCCCACGCCTTCCGCGCCCGTCCCCAGTCTTTCCAGCAGCGCGCGCACCTTCCTCAGCACGCCGGCCTTGATCTTGTACACCTGGGTGGCGACCAGGCCGGTCCGGGCGCACACCTCGTTCACCGGGAGCTCGTCGACGAGCAGCATCTCGAACACCCGGAAACGCTCGTCCGGTTCGTCGTGCTGCACGCGCGCGAGGGCGTAGCGCAGGTGCTCGGCGCGCCACTGACGCGTCCAGTGCGCGTCGGGATCGGCGCCCGCGGCGGCCAGCGACGAGAGCTCGACCGACTCGTGCGCGCGGACCTTCTTGGCGCGCACGAGGTCGATCACCTTGGCGTGAGCGATGCGGTACAGCCAGGCCGAGAAGGAGCCGCGCTCGCGCTGGTACTCGAAGTGCGGGAGTCTTCGGGTCAGCACCTCCAGGCACTGGTCGCGCACTTCCTCCGCGTCGTCCCGGGCCAGGCCGTGGGCGCGCGCGTAGCCCTCGAGCAGCGGCGCGTAGAGCTCGAAGAACTCGGTCCACGCCTCGCGGTCGCCCGCGTCGCGGACGCGGTGGAGCAGGGTCTGGCGGGTGGCCGTCACGGTCGCTCGCTCGCGACGGTGTTGCAGCACTGCGACAGGAGCTCGCGCGCCACCTGCGCATCGGCAGGCTCGCCGCGGCGCTCGGCGATGGCGATGCTCTCCTCGAGCAGCGGGCGAGCCTCGGAAGCACGCTCGACCGAGTGCAGCGTCTTGGCCAGGAGATAGAGCGTCCGCTCGCGGATCGGGCAGTCCGAGCCCCAGGCTCGGCAGCGGATATTCAGGGACTCGCGCAGGAGCGCTTCGCTGGCGGCGTGGCGTCCCTGGGGCATCAGGGTCACCACGATGCCGTTCATCCAGCCGGCGAGCTCGAAGGCGCCGTCGCCCTGGAAACGGCGCAGGAGCTGGAAGGCCTCGACATAGGGTGGCTCGCTCGCGGGCGGATGGGCGGCCTCGAGCCGTGCGGCGACGTGCTCGATCGCGGGCGCGTCCTCGGGACGGTTCTCGGCCCAGCGTCGCAGCTCGAAGACCAGCGCGCGCCGCGTGAGCTCTTCGGCGCCCGCCATCTCGCCGCGCGCGTAGCGCAGGTTGGCCTGGCGGCGCAGCATGTCGGTGGCGAGCTCGTCGCCGTAGAGCTCCTGCGTCAGGCGTTCGGCGCGCGCGAGCAAGGCCTCGGCCTCGTCGAAGCGTTCCTGGTCCTGGAGCTGGAGCGAGCACTCCGTCAGACAAGCGATGCGCCGCGGATCGCGCGCGTTCTCCGGGCGTTCGAAGACGGCCAGGGCCTCGCCCAGCAACTCCTGCGAGGCGGCGCCCTCCCAGCGCTCGACGCGCGCCAGCGCGAGCTTGGTCTCCGCCACTTCGACGTGCTCGTCGCCGAGCGCGGTCCGAAAGCGTGCGAGGGCCGAGGCGAGCAGCGCGCGCGCGCGCGCCATGTCCCCGTCGCGCGCCTGCGAGAGGTGCGCCACGGCCAGACCGCGTTCGCTGGCGGCGAGGAGCAACTCGTCGTCGCCCATTCCCTGGCGGATCGCCAGCGCTTCCGTTTGTACCGGGATGGCCTCGGGACTGCCCTGTGCGCTCAACACCTGGCCCAGCACGTCCAGGCAGCGCGCGGTCTCGAGTCCGTCCTTTTCGGCGGCGCGGAAGCGGGCCAGGGCCGCGCGCACGTGTCCCTCGGCTTCCGCGTACATCAGCAGGCGCCGGTAGGTGTCGCCGATCGTGAGCTGCACGGCCGCCTGTGCGTCGGGGGCGTCCTCGAGCGAGCTCTCGATCTCGCGCGCGGCCAGGGCCAGCACGTCGCGCAGCGGCGCGTCGCCACCCATGCGTTGCGGCGCGGCGGCCGCCAGGATGTCCTCGAAGACGGCGCGCACGAGCGTCGCCTGCTCGCCGGCGCGGCGCGCGTTCCAGCGTTCGCGCGCGAGGGCACCGGCGAAGAGCGAGCTGGCGACGAGCACGGCCGCGCTCGCGGCCACGGTCCGCCGGTGCCGGCGCAGGGCCTTGCGGAGGACATAGCCGGAGCTGCGCGGGCGCGCTTCGATCGGCTCGTTCGCCAGGAAGTGCCGCACGTCGCGCGCCAGGGCTTCGACCGACGGGTAGCGTCGTTCGCGGTCCTTCTCGAGGGCCGTCGCGAGGACGAGGGCGAGATCGCCGTCGATCGTTCCCGGTGCCTGCGGCGGCTCGTGCTCGATGCGCCGCACGACCTCGGAAAGCGAGCCGTTCACGTCGATCGGCAGCGCACCAGTGACGAGCTCGTACAGCACCACGCCCAGCGAATAGACGTCCGTGCGCGTGTCGCAGGCCTCGCTGCCGCCGCTGACCTGCTCGGGCGAAGCGTAGGCCAGCGTGCCCAGGAACTCGCCCGGCGCCGTCAGCCGGCGCGCGGCGACGGGCAGCGCGGTGCCGAAGTCGAGCACGCGCACGCGCCCGGCGGCGTCGACCAGCACGTTCGCCGGCTTGAGATCGCGGTGGATCACGCCCGAGCGGTGCGCGTGGGCCACGGCCACGCACAGCTCGAGGAAGAGATGCAGCCGTTCCGCGAGCGGCGGAGTCGTGCGCGCCACGAAGACCTCGAGCGTCTCGCCGTCGACGAGCTCCATCGCGTACCAGGGCACGCCCGCGGCCACGCCGCTGTCGAAGACCGTGACGATGCCCGGGTGCGCCAGGCGCGAGCCGAGCTCGACCTCGCGCTCGAAGCGGCGCCGCTCGCGCACCGAGGGCACGGAACGAGTGGACAGGACCTTGAGTGCCACCACACGCTGCGTGCTCTCCTGCACCGCGCGATGCACGACGCCTTGTCCGCCGCGGAAGAGCTCGCCCTCGAGACGATACCCCGGGATCGCCGGCGCCTCGTTCGAGCGCTGCGCGATGCCCTGGAGCTCCGTGAACAAATCAGTGTCGCGACGTTCCTCCTCGCGCCGCGCGCGGCAGGCCGTACAGCGCTCGAGGTGCGCGCTCACCTCGGCCGGAATGCTCGCGTCGGGCTCGAAAGCGAGCTC
>JANOGB010000046.1:0-6773 GCA_031413955.1 Planctomycetota bacterium
GCTCGATGCCGTTTCCAGTCGTCGCAAACACCGCACCGTCGTCCGCGACGGCAAGCCCGCCCGAGCCCCAGATTCCGCCACGGCCGTTCCCCTCACCCGCGGCCGCACTCGCGAACGCACTGCGGAGCTGCCCTTCCGGGCGCTCGCGCTGCGCCATCGCTCGAGCCGCGCTGCGCTCGCCGAGCCGCTCGACGATCGTCCGCAAGCGGCCCTCGATGGAGAGGCTCCCTACCGCCTGCGGGACGAGCAGGGTGAGTACCAGCTCTGGCTCGCCGGCGAAGTGAAGAAGGCGAACGAGCTCCCGGTGCGCGGCTTCCTGATCGTCGGCAGCCAGCTCTTGGTGAACTCCGGGGGCGAGGCGCCCTCCGCAGGGCTCGAGCTGGAAGTGCGCGAGGAGCGCGGAGCGGTCGAGGAAGCGTGCCGGCGTTTTCGCGGCAGCCGTCTCGCCGGCGAAGGGCTCGTGGTGTGGCCGGGAGAGAAGCTCGAGCTGCAGGTGGAGTCGCCGTCTCGGTCCGCGCTCCATTTCGGCCTGCTGGGCGAGTCTCGCTTGCAGGACGAGTTCGAGCGTGGTCGCGAGCTGACTTTTTCCATCGAGCTCGGCGGCCAGCCGCTGTTCGAGGAGCGGATCGCCAGCGGCGATCCGGCCCCGCGCTGGCGTTCGGTGTCGTTGCCGCCAGCGGGAGGCTCGGCCCGGCTCTCTTTCTCGGTGAGCGGGCCCTTTGCGCACACGGTTTTCCTCGCGCCGACGATCGGCCCGCTCGAGAAGGGCGCGCTGGGTGCGAGACCCTGGGACGGTGCACGGCCCGACGTGGTGGTGTTCCTGGCGGACACGTTTCGCGCGGACAATCTGGCCGCTTACGGGGGGCGTGCCGAGCTCGCGCCCTTCTTGAACGAGCTGGCTGCGCGCAGCCGCCTCTTCACGCGCGCCTGGTCGACGGCGACCTATACGCTGGCCGCCCACGCGTCGCTCTTCACCGGACGCTTCCCGCACCAGGCCGGGATCGTGGACAACCAGAGCGCGCTCTCGCGCGACCTCTTCACCCTGGCCGAGTTCTTCGCCGCGCTCGGCTACCGTACGGGTGCCGTCACCGACCAGGGCTACGTGACCCAGACCTTCGGCATGGACCAGGGCTTCCAGTCCTTCGACGAGCACCATGGGACGCTCGAGGAAACGGTCGAACGCGCACGCGCCTTCCTGGACGCCGACGACGGGCGCCCGCTGTTCCTGTTCGTGCAGACCTACCGGACCCACAAGGTCTACGAGGTGAGCCCCGAGGCGTGCGCGGCCCTGGGCCTCGAAGCACGATCCGCGCAGGAGCTCCGCGCCATCGAGAAGGAATACGACGGACTCGCGGCGCGCGCGGAGCGCACTCCGGCGGACCGTCTGCGCATGACGGAGATCGCGCGCGAGCTCGAGAGCCTGTATCGCGGGACGGTGTGGGACCTGGACCGGGGCTTCGCGCGTTTCTTCCACGAGCTCGAGGCGCGCAGCTTCTTCCGGAACGGCTATCTGGTCTTCACCAGCGACCACGGCGAAGCCTTCGACGAGCACGGGCAGATCTTCCACCTCGGCGAGGTCCACGAAGAGCAGGTGCGCGTGCCCCTCTTCCTCCACGGGCATGGGCTGCGTGCGGAGCGCGTCGACTGGCCCGCCTCGCTGCTGGACCTCGCGCCGACGCTCGCCGATCTCGCCGGCGCGCAGCCGGATCCCGCCTGGCTGGGCACCTCGCTCCTCGAGCTTGACGAGGCGCGCCCGATCTATGCCTTCCAGAGCAACCGCGCGTGCAAGACCGGCTCCACGCTGTGCGTGATCGAGGGCGGCCGCAAGGTGATCGGCCACGAGGACACCGCCGAGCCGCGCGTGGCAGATCTGCGTTATGCCTACGATCTGGATGGGGATCCCGGCGAGCTCCGGAACGTCTCGGACGAGACCTGGCCGCGCGAGCTGCTCGAGCGCCACCGCGCGGCACTCGACGCGGCGCTGCAACCCCGCGGCGCGCTCACCTCGGCGGCGACGACGACCGAGGAGCTCGAGGCCCTGGAGGACATGGGCTACGCCGGCGGCGACGAGTAGAAACGGCGATACGGTGTCGCCGTTTCTGGGGAATGGCTCCAGGCAAGGGGCGGTCTCGTGTCCGTGGGTATCCTGGTCCTGGTGTCGACGATGCTGTCCGCGGTTCTCCTCGTGCTTGCCGGGCTCGCGGCAGGGCAGGAGGTCGAGCGACGGATCGATTTCCAGCGCGAGATCCGGCCGATCCTGAGCGAGCGCTGCTTCGCCTGCCACGGGCCGGACGAGGGCCAGCGCAAGGGGAAGCTGCGGCTCGACACGTTCGCAGGGGCGACGGCGGCGCGTGAGGACGGCGCGGCGATCGTGCCCGGGAGGCCGGCCGAGAGTGTGCTGATCGCGCGGGTCACCGCGGCCGATCCGGAGGAAGCCATGCCGCCCGCGCAGTCGGGCAAGCCGCGCCTCGACCCGGAGCAGCGCGAGCTCCTGCGCCGCTGGATCGAAGCGGGCGCGCGCTACGACACGCACTGGGCCTTCGTGCCTGCGCGCAGGGCGCCGCTGCCCGGCGTGCGGAACGCTGCCTGGTGCCGCGACGGGCTCGACCGCTTCGTGCTCGCGCGCAGCGAGGCGGCCGGGCTCGTGCCGAGCCCGGAGGCGGAACCCGAGCTCCTGCTGCGGCGTGTGTCGTTCGACTTGACCGGCTTGCCGCCGGCGGTGAGCGAGATCGACGACTTCCTCGCCGCGCACGAGCACGACGCAGAGAGCGCCTACCGCGAGGCCGTCGAGCGCCTGCTCGCGAGTCCGCAATTCGGCGAGCACCTGGCCGCCGGTTGGCTCGACCTCGCGCGCTACGCCGACACGTATGGTTACCAGTCCGACGTCGAGCGCCGCGTGTGGCCCTGGCGCGACTGGGTGATCGCGGCCTTCAACCGGAACCTGCCCTACGACGAGTTCGTCACCGAGCAGCTCGCCGGGGATCTCTTGCCGAATGCCTCGAAGGAGCAGCGCCTGGCGACGGCATTCAACCGTCTACACCGCCAGACCAACGAGGGCGGCAGCGTCGAGGAGGAGTTCCGCGTCGAGTACGTGGCCGATCGCGTGAGCACTTTTGCCACGGCGTTCCTCGGCCTCACGCTCGGATGCGCGCGCTGCCACGATCACAAGTTCGATCCGTTCACGACGCGCGAGTACTACGCGCTCGGCGCGTACTTCGACGACATCGACGAGAGCGGGCTCTACTCGCACTTCACCGACGCCACGCCGACGCCGGCGCTGGCGTTGCCGACGGAGGAGCAGGAGCAGCGCATCGCTGGCGCTCGCCCGGAAGTCACGCGTCTCGAGCGCGAGCTCGACGGGCTCCGCCAGGCGAGGTTGCAGGCTTTCGAGGGCTGGCTGGCCGGTCCGCACGAGGTCGCGATGCCGCCCGCGGTCGCGCGCTATCCGCTGGACGAGATCCGCGATGGCAAGCTCGCCAACCTCGTCGATCCCGAGAAGCCCGGGAACACCTACGACGGCCCCGAGCTTGTCGATGTGGATGCGGATGGCCGTGCGGGCCGCGCGCTGTACTTCAGCGGCGACAACGGCGCCAATTTTCCGGGCGTGGCCGAGTTCGCGCACTGGCAGCCCTTCAGCTTCGCCTTGCGGATCCGCGTGTCCGAGCCGAAGCCGCGCGCGGTCGTCCTGCGCCGCTCGCGCGCCTGGACCGATGCGGGCAGCCAGGGCTACCAGCTCCTGCTCGAGGAGGGGCGACTCTCCTGGTCGCTGGTGCACTTCTGGCCGGGCGACGCGATCGCGGTGCGCACACGCGCGGAGCTCCCGCTCTCGCGCTGGGTGCACGTTGTCGCGACCTACGACGGCTCCGCACGCGCCGCCGGGCTCGCGCTGTACGTGGACGGCCGGCGTGCGGAGCTCGAGATCGTCCGCGATCACCTGGTCAGGCCCATCACGGGCGGCGATCCCGGCCCGCTGGCGCTGGCCGAGCGCTTCCGCGACGTCGGACTGGCGGGCGGGGAGATCGACGAGTTGTGGGTGTTCGAGCGCGAGCTCTCGGCGCTGGAAGCGGCGCGGCTCGCCGGGCGCGAGACGGAGGGAGCCGAGCGGACCGAGCTCCTCGCGCACTACCTCACGAGCGTCGACGCAGAGGCGCAGACCCTGCGCGCTCGGCTCAGCGCCGCGCGGCGTGTGCTTGCCGAAGCGCAGGCTGCTGTGCCCGAGATCATGGTGATGGAAGACCGCCCCGAGCCTCGTCCGGCCTTCGTGCTGCGTCGCGGTCGCTACGACGATCCCGATCGCGCCCGGCCGGTCGAGCCGGGCACGCCCGCCGCGCTGCCGCCGCTCCCTCTGGGCGCGCCGGCCAATCGTCTGGCGCTGGCGCGCTGGCTGACCGATGGCGCGCATCCCCTGACCGCGCGCGTGGAGGTCAACCGCATCTGGCAGCTCCTGTTCGGACGCGGGCTGGTCGAGACGGCCGAGGACTTCGGCGTTCGCGGGAGCCTGCCCACGCATCCGGAGCTCCTGGACGAGCTCGCCGTCTCCTTCGTGGAGAGTGGCTGGGACGTGAAGGCGCTCGTGCGCCGCATCGTGCTCTCGGCCACCTACCGGCAGAGCGCGCGGATGCGCACGCTCGACGGGCCGGACAGGGTCAGCGCCGATCCGACCGACGTTCTGCTCGCGCGTTTTCCCGCGCGGCGGCTCACGGCCGAGCAGGTGCGGGACCAGGCGCTCTCTGCGTCGGGCTTGCTCGTACCGACGCTCGGAGGTCCGAGCGTGAAGCCCTGGCAGCCACCGGGCCTATGGAGCTTCAGCGCGGCCGGCGACTACGTTCCCGACGAGGGCGACGCGCGCCACCGGCGGAGCCTCTACACGTTCTGGAAGCGCACCGTGCCGCCGCCCAACCTGACGCTGTTCGACGCCGCGCGGCGCGAGGTGTGCGAGGCGCGGCGCGCCAGCACGAACACGCCGCAGCAGGCGCTCGTGCTCTTGAATGATCCCCAGTTCGTCGAGGCGGCGGTTGCCCTGGCGATCCGTTCTTCCCTGGAGCCCGGCGGTTCCAGGGAGATCGAGAGAGTCTTTCGCGCGCTGACCGGTCGCCATCCGAGTGCGAGCGAACGCTCCGAGCTGCTCGCGCTGTACGCGGCAGAGCGAGCCGAGCTCGTGGCGACGCCAGGCGCCGCCGACGAGCTGCTGAAGGCGAGCGCGATCTCGCTGGAGCCCGGCCTGGATCCCTGCGACGTCGCTGCCCTTGCGCTGGTGGCCTCGACCGTGCTTTCCCTCGACGCAGCGGTGACGATACGGTGAGAACTCCGATGCACCGACCGGATCTCACGCGCCGTCGTTTCCTGCAGGCGTCCGCGCTCGGACTCGGCGCGCTCGGGCTCGAAGCCGGTCTCGCCGCCCAGGGCGCGCGTGCACAGCCGCACTTCGCGCCGCGCGCGCGGCGCGTGATCTACCTGTTCCAGTCCGGCGGGCCGTCGCAGCTCGAGACTTTCGACTACAAGCCGCTGCTGAACGAGAAGAACGGCGAGCAGTTGCCCGACTCGGTGCGCCGCGGCCAGCGGCTCACGGGCATGAGCGGAAACCAGTCCTCGCTCCCGCTCGCGGGTTCCTTGTTCTCTTTCGCGCGACACGGGCAGAGCGGCGCATGGGTGAGCGAGCTCCTGCCCTGGACCGCGCGCGTCGTGGACGAGCTGTGCCTCGTCAAGTCGATGTACACGGAGGCCATCAACCACGACCCGGCCATCACCTTCTGCTGCACCGGCAGCGAGATCGCCGGGCGCCCGTCGCTCGGCGCGTGGCTCTCCTATGGCCTCGGGAGCTCGAACGCGAACCTGCCGGCCTTCGTGGTGCTCGTCACGCAGAAGCCGGTCGATCAGCCGCTCTACGCGCGCCTGTGGGGCTCGGGTTTCTTGCCCAGCGTGTACCAGGGCGTGCAGCTCCTGTCCGGGCGCGAGCCGGTGCTGTATCTCTCGAACCCGGCCGGCGTCTCGGCACGCGCGCGCCGGCGCCAGCTCGATTCGCTCGCGCGCCTGAACCAGGCACAGCACGAGCGCGAGGGCGATCCGGAGATCCCGGCGCGCAGCGCCCAGGCCGAGATGGCTTTTCGCATGCAGACCAGCGTGCCCGAGGCGACCGACACCACGAGCGAGAGCGACGAGGTCTTCGCGCTCTACGGCCCGGACGCGCGCACACCCGGCACCTATGCGCACAACTGCCTGCTCGCGCGCCGTCTGGCGGAGCGCGGCGTGCGCTTCGTCCAGCTCTTCCACCCGGGCTGGGACCATCACGGCAATCTCCCGGCCGGGATCCGCACGCTGTGCCGCGAGACCGACCAGCCGACCGCCGCGCTGCTCGTGGATCTCGGACGCCGCGGCTTGCTGGAGGACACGCTGGTCGTGTGGGGCGGCGAGTTCGGGCGCACGAGCTACTCGCAGGGCAAGCTCACGGCCGACGACTACGGCCGCGACCATCATCCGCGCTGCTATTCCATCTGGCTGGCGGGAGCTGGCGTGCGTGCGGGGCATTGCCACGGCGCGACCGACGAGTTCGGCTACAACCTGCTCGAGCCCGAGCAGGACGGTGTCCACGTGCACGACCTCAACGCGACCCTCCTGCACCTGATGGGCCTCGACCACACTCGTCTCGTGTACCGCTTCCAGGGGCGCGACTTTCGCCTGACGGACGTGAGCGGACGCGTGGTGCGGGAGCTCCTGGCGTTCCCGGCAGAGAACCGAGAAAAGAAACGGAGCCCTGCTGGAGCCTGGCGTTCCCA
>JANOGB010000047.1:0-4627 GCA_031413955.1 Planctomycetota bacterium
CATAAAACGCCGATCGCCCCGATCCTCCAGAAGGTCGCCGAGCGGCTGGAGGCGCGCGACCCGAGCCTGCGCATCGAGGTCGAGACCGGCGGCTCGGGCCGCGGGATCAAGGACTCCAAGGAAAGTCTCAACGACCTCGGAATGGCCTCGCGCGACCTGAACGAGGAGGACAGGAAGGGCCTCAATCCGATCCCGATTGCGCACGATGGCATCGCGCTGATCGTGCACGCCACCAACCCGCTCGTCGAGCTCACGACCGAGCAGGTGATCGGCATCTACAAGGGCGAGATCACCGACTGGAGCGCGCTCGGCGGTACCCCGGGGGACATCACGGTGGTGAACAAGGCCGAAGGGCGCTCGACCCTCGAGGTGTTCCTGAACCACTTCCAGCTCAAGGCTACGGACATCCAGGCCGACGTGATCATCGGCGACAACGCCCAGGGCGTGCGCCTGGTCTCGGGCGACCCGAAGGCGGTGGGCTACGTGAGCATCGGCGACGCGCAGCGCGCGGCCGAGACCGGCGTGCCGATCAAGCTCCTGCGCTATCGCGGCGTCATGCCCTCGGTCACGACCGTCTCGGACGGGACCTACCCGATTCGGCGCAGCCTGTACCTGCTCTTCCGCGCCGAGCCGGATCCCGTCGGCCAGAAGATCCTCGATTACCTCGCCAGCGAGGAAGGGAAGCTGCTCGTGCAGGAGCTGAGCTTCGTCCCGCTGACTCAGGTCGCGGCCTCGGGAAGCGCGACCCAGTGAGCCAGACGGGCGCGATCGCGCCGCTCCAGAAGCCCCTGGAGCGCACACGGGAGTTCACGCCCGGCTGGATCGCCGCCACGATCCTCGGGCTGGCGGCGGCGCTGCTCGCGCCCGCGCTGCTCGTTTTCCTACTGCTGCAAGGCGTGGCCTTCTTCTCGGGGCCTTCGGCGCGGACTCTCTTCTCGCTCGAGTGGCATCCGCGCGAGGGCGTGTTCGGCTTCGCTCCGCTGCTCCTTGGGACGCTGGCCACGTCGCTGCTCGGGCTCCTGCTGGCGCTGCCCATCAGCCTCGGCGCCGCGATCCATGTGCGCTTCCACGCCGGCCGTCGCGTGCGCCAGTTGCTAGAGACGGCGCTCGGCATCCTGGGCGGGACACCCTCGGTCGTCTTCGGCCTGTTCGGGACGTTCTGGATCGTGCCGACGCTCGGCGCGACGCTGGCCTCGGGCGTGATCGTGCTGGCCATGATGATCACCCCGACCCTCGCGCTCTTGTCGCTCGGAGTCCTGCGGCAGGTGCCGGACGATCTGCTGCGCAATGGGGCGCGGCTCGGCCTGAGCCGCGACCAGGCCATCTACCGTCTCGCGCTCGTGAAGGCGCGTCCGGGGATCCAGGCGGCCGCGGCGCTCGCGCTCTCGCGCGCATTGGGCGAGGCGCTGGCGGTCGAGATGGTGTGCGGCAACGTTCCCAACCTGCCCACGAGCTTGACGACGCCGGTGCGCACCCTGACCACGACCCTGGTGCAGGAGTTCGAGTACGCGCAGCAGGCGCACGCCGAGGCGCTGCATCTCGTGGCTCTGGCGGTCGTTCTGCTCGCGGCCCTGGTCTGCGGCCTCGGCCAGAAGCTCGCCCAGCGGGGGAGCACGGCATGAAGCTCGCCAGCCAGCTCGCCAGCGCGATCGTGCTCGCCTTCGCGGCCCTGCTCGCGCTCGACCTCTTCGCGCGCGGCGCGCCCGAGTGGTCGGCCGGCTATCTCTTCCAACCCGTGCGCGAGGGCGGCACGGCCGGCGGCATCGCGCCGGTGATCCTCTCGACCGTGTTCGTCGTGCTGCTGGCCACGGTGATCGCGCTGCCCCTGGCGCTGGGCGCGGCCATCCTCTCGGCCGAGATCCTGGTGCGCCAGCCGAAGAAGGCGCGCGTGATCCTGCGCTCGTTCGAGACCCTGGCGAGCGCGCCCTCGGTGGCCATCGGCCTGGTCGGCTGGACGCTCTTCGGGCGTCTCTTCGGCCTCGGGTTCTCGATCCTGAGCGGCAGCCTGACGCTCGCGATCATGCTGGTCCCGATCCTGGCCGTGGCCTTCCATGCCGGGCTCGAGGCCGTGCCGCGCGCCGTGCGCTCCCAGTCCCAGGCCCTGGGCGTGAGTCGCTGGAACACGCTCGTGCACCTGGTGCTGCCGGCCGCACGTCCGGCGCTCTTCGCCGGTCTCGTGCTGGGACTCGGACGCGCCACGGCCGAGACCGCGGTGCTGATCCTCACCTCGGGCATCTCCACGCGCATGCCGCACGACGTGTTCGATCCAGGCGCGACGCTGGCCGTGCACGTCTACCACCTGGCGCGCAACGTGCCGGGCGGCGAGTCGCGCGCCTACGCCGCCGCGTGCGCGCTGTTCCTGATCAACGTCGCCGTCCACCTCTCCCTCGCGCGCCTGCGCAGGTCGCCGGCCTGACCATGCTGCGCTTCAAGAACATGCACGTCCGCGGCTGTGGCGTGACGATCCTGCGCGACTTCGACCTCGAGCTGCCCGAGCGCGGCACGGCCGTCCTGCTCGGGCCCTCGGGCTGCGGCAAGACGACCCTGCTGCGCTGCACGATCCGCGAAGACGAAGAAGATCCCGACCTCGAGGTCTCGGGCACGGTCGAGCTCAACGGCATCGACCTGCGTGCCGGGTACGCCTCGCTGGCCGCCGTGCGCCAGAAGATCGGGTTGATCCCGCAGCGCCCGCTCGCCTTCCCGGGGACGGCGTTCGAGAACGTGACCTTCGCGCTGCGGCACACCACGCGGCTCGCCAAGACCGAGATCGAGCGCCGGACGCGGCGCGCGCTCGAGGAGGTCGGGCTCGAGGAATCGCTGTACGAGCGCGAGGCCCATTGCCTCTCGGGCGGCCAGCTCAAGCGCCTGGCCATCGCGCGCACCGTGGCGCTCGAGCCAGACGTGCTGCTCATGGACGAGCCCTCGAACGGCCTCGACCCGCTCGCGATCGTGCGTCTCGAGCGTCTGATCGCGCGCCTCTCCGAGCACCGCCTCGTGGTGGTGGTGACCCACGACCTGCACATGACGCGCCGCATCGCCGACGAGGTGCACTTCCTGTGGCCCTTCCCCGACGGCTGCCGCGTGGTCGAATCGGGCCCGCCTGAGAAGGTGCTCGAGGTCCCCGCGCGGCCCGAGACGCGCCTCTTCGTCAAGGCCGCCTGGGATGGTGCCGCGGCGCTGTACGAGGTCGAGGAAGGACTCGAGGACTGCGAGGCGGAGGAATGCATGCCGCGCCGTCTGACCCTCTTGCAGCAGGATCCGAGCGAGACGTCCCTGGAACGATGAGCAAGAATACGCTGGCCCCGGCGCGCGCCGTCGAAACGCTGCGCAAGAAGAACTCGGCGCCCTTCGTGGCGCAGATTCCCGGCTCGAAGTCCTACACGAACCGCGCGCTCGTGCTGGCGGCCATGCGACCCGGCGTGACCGAAGTCGTCGGCGGGCTCGACTGCGACGACACCCAGCGCTTGGCCGCTGCGCTGGCGAGCTTCGACGGACTCGAGGTCGGGTCCACGCCCACGGGCTTCCGCGTGCAGCGCACGAAAGAGCGTCTCGGGGCGCCCGCGCGCGAGGTCCACATGGGCGCCGCCGGCACGCCCGCGCGCTTCCTGCTCGCCTTCGCGGCCGCGGCCGAGGGCGCGACGGTCGTGACCGGCACGCCGCGCCTGTGCGAGCGGCCGATGGGCGACATCCTGAAGACGCTGCGCGCGCTCGGGATCCGCTGCGAGTGCCTGGGCAAGGAGGACTGCCTGCCCGTGCGCGTCCACGGCGGCCAGCCGAGCACGAACCTCTGGCGCATCCACGGCGGCGTCTCGTCGCAGTTCACCAGCTCGCTGCTCCTGTACGCCGCGCAGCAGCCGGCCGGTGCGCCGATCACGCTCGAGATCGAGGGCCACCAGGTGTCCCGGCCCTACGTCGAGATGACGCGCGCGCTCATGAAGGCCTGCGGCATCAGCGCCGAGCGCGTGCGCGAGGATGCGCTCGTCGTGAACCCCGCGCGGCCGAGCGTCGCACGGATACCGGTCGAGGTCGACGCCAGCGGCATGTCCTACCTCCTCGCCGCCGCGGCCGTCATTGGCACGACGGTCGAGATCCCCGGGATCGGCGGCGGCTCGGCCCAGGGCGACGTGGGCCTCGCACGGGCCTTCGAGCGCATGGGCTGCAAGCTGGAGCTCAGCCCGAGCTCGATCCGCATCACCGGCGGCGCGCTCACCGGCATCGACATCGACATGGAGACGATGCCCGACACCGTGCTCACCCTCGCGGTCGTCGCCGCGCGCGCCAAGGGCACGACGCGCATCACCAACATCGCCAACCTGCGCGTGAAGGAGTGCGACCGCATCCACGCGGCCGCGGCCGAGCTCCAGCGTCTCGGCGTCGAGGTCGAGGAAGGCCAGGACTTCCTCGTCATCCGCCCGTCCGGCGCGCTGCGTTCTGCCGAGGTCCACACCTACGACGACCACCGCGTCGCGATGGCCTTCAGCATCCTCGGCCTCGTGCACGAGGGCATCACGATCGAGGATCCTGCCTGCGTCGCGAAGTCCTTCCCCGGCTTCTGGCAGGAGCTCACGCGCTTCACCCGCCACCACAACGGCGGCTTCTGATTCACCCTGGGAGCGCCGGGCTCCAG
>JANOGB010000048.1:0-14090 GCA_031413955.1 Planctomycetota bacterium
CGTTCAGGAACAGGCGATTGCCGAAGATCTGGTGCGTCTGCTCGTGGATGTGCGTCGGGTCGGTCGGAGATTCGTACCAGGTGGCGTAGTAGTCGCCCGACGCGTGCCCCTTCGAGCGCTTCGCTTCCTCGAGGGACATGCCGCGCCGCGTGCTGAAGGCGTAGTAGTCGTCGGGCGTCTTGAACAGGAAGACCGGCATCAACCGGCAGCCCTTGCCCGCGGGCAGGGGGAACAGCTTCCCGATCTGGTCGTAGTTCGTCTCCATCTGCTCGGCAAACTTCTTCCCGCCCGAGGCGTTGGTCAGGACGATGTAGTGCTCGGTGCGCAGGAGAGCGTTCTTGACCCAGGCCTTCTTCGAGAGGTTGCGCCGGAACTCCTCGTGCAGCTCCTCGGGCGCGTCCTTGGTCCAGCGCGCGACGACTTCCTCCTCGGTCCACAGCGGATCACGCTCGGCCCCGGCGTAGACGATGCCCTTGTCGAAGAAGCTCGCGAGCCGCAGCTTGCCCTCCTCATCCGGTTCCGGCTGCGCGCGCACGTGGAACGAGTAGCCGTGCGTGGCGAGCAGTCCCGAGGCGGCGTACTCCCGCCCGACGATGCGCTCGCCCTCGCGCGCACGACCGGAGACGACCGAGAGCACGGGTGCGAAGCCGTACTTGTCCTCGCGCTCGAAGGACTCGTCCACGTCGAAGTCGCCGTTTTCCCGCAGCCAGTCGAGCATCACCACCGTGACCCCGCCCGACTCACGGAAGCCCCATTTCTCGAGCGGAAAGGTGTAGAGCGAGACGCGGACGTCGCTCGAGCCCAGCTTGCCGGTCCACACGCCGCGCACGTGATCGGTCGTTGCCCCGAGGGTCTGCTGGAGCCCGCCCAGCTCGGGCGGGGTGACCGTCAGGCCGAGGTCGGTGAAGGACGCCTGCCCTGCGAACGGCCCCGAAATGACGAAGAGCGCCAGCGCGAGCCAACCTGCCTTCATGGATCCTCCTGTTCCCTCCAGCGGACTCGAAGTGGGGAAACAGGATACTCGAACCGACCGAACGCTCAGCGCCTCGAAGGGAGGCTTGCTCAACTGGGAGCGCCGGGCTCCAGCCCGGCTCCGGGCTCGCGCGGCACGCGTTCGAGCTCGCGGGAGCAGTCCGAGTGCTCCTCAACTCACGGCGCCCGCTGGGGAATGGAGTCCAGCTCCGCGCCGAGCCGCGCGAACACGTCATCGAAGCCCGAGCCGGGGGCGATCGGCGCGGCCTCGAGCGGGTCACTCTGGAGATCGTAGAGTTGGTCGCGATACCCCAGCGGCCCCTGGGGTCCGTCGGGATCGAAGCACCTCAGTTTCCAGCGCGACTCCACCACGGCCATCTCGTCAGGGCGCGGCGGCTCCGGGTTCTTGTTCTTCTGGCTGACTGGAAGGAAGAAGAGAAGAAAAGAGCCGAGGCCGGGCTGGAGCCCGGCGCTCCCAGTTGAGCGGAACGGAGCTCAGGATTCCGCCGAACGAGCCGCGTTGCGCGCGGAGGCCAGCCAGCCCTCGCGGCGGATACGGTCGGGAGAGGTGCCGAGGCGCTCGGCCAGGGTCTCGACCTCCGGCGTGGTGAGGGCCGCGATCTGGCGGTAGGTGCGGTAGCCGAGGCGGTTGAGCTTTTTCTCGAGAACCGGACCGATGCCGGCGATGCGCTTGAGGTCGTCGCGCTCGGGGTTCGCCTTGCGCGCGGCGGGCTGGAGCGTGCCGGCGCCGGTCGGGCGCGCGCGCAGCTCCTGCTCGAGCTCGCGCACCTGGGTAGCCTTGGCGCGCAGCTCGCCCTCGAGCGCGCGCGCCCGGGTCGTCTGCTCCTGCAGTGCGGCTGTGACCTTCTCGCGCGCGGTCTCGGTTGCGCGCTGGTCTTTCTCGAGCCGCGCGACATCGCGCCGCAGTTCCTGGAGCTCGCGCTCGCGCGCCTTGCCGGAGGTCTCCAGCTCCTGCGCCTTCAGCTGCGCCTTGGCCAGGTCCTGCTCCAGCTTCGAGCACCGCAGCTTGGCTTGCTCCAGCTCGCGCGGCACGCGTTCGAGCTCGCGGATCTGGAAGTCCTTGCCGCGCAGGGTGCCTTCGAGCTCGGCGATCCGGCCGGCGCGCTCGCCGAGCAGCGCTTCCGCCTGCGCACGCGCGGCCCTCGACGCCGTGAGCTCCGTCTCCAGCAGCTCGCGTTCCTCGCGCAGCTCGCCGCCCTCGATGGCCTGTGCCTCGGTGGAGCTCGTCAGCTCGCGCACCAGCGCGCGCGTGCGCTCCAGCTCGAGCCCGAGCTCGTGGGCCTGTCCCATGCGCTCCTCGCCGCGCCGCCGCTCGTCCGCGAGCTCCGCTTCCTTCTCCTGCAGGGCGCTCGCGGAGCGCTCCTTCCAGCCGCGTTCGAGCTCGAGCTCACGCGTCTGGTGCTGCCGCTCGCGCTCCTCGAGCTGCTCGCGCAGCGCCGCCAGCCTGCCCGGGAGGATCTCGAGCTCCGCGAGGCGCGCGCGCGCGCCCTCGAGTTCTCCGTCCCGGACCGTCAGGGCGCGCACGCGCTGCTCGAGTTCTCCGCGTGCCCCGTCGAGCTCGCCCGGAAGTGCGGCGAGCTCCGCGAGCGCGGCCTGCAGGCGGACGGCTTCGGCGCGCGCGCTCTCGAGTTCGCTCCCGAGCTGCGCGCTCTCCGAGCGTGCCCGCGCGAGCTCGGCGGGCAACGCGGCCAGAGCGCTGAGCTCCTGCTCGAAGTGCGCGCTCCGCGCGCGGGCTTCTTCCAGCTCGCCGACCAGGCGCTTGACCTCGGCGCGCGCTCCAGCGAGCTCTTTGGCGTGCGTCGTGAGCGTGGTCGCGAGCCCGCGCCCCTCCTCGCCGAGCCCCGCGAGCGCGTGCTGGAGCTCCTCGATCTCGGCCCGGCGCGCTTGCAGCTCGTCCTCGGCCGTCTTCCGCCCGCGGGCGCTGCGCTCGCGCTCCTCCAGGGCCAGCGCGCGTTCCGCCAGCGCCTGGGTCTCCTTGCGCCGCGCCTGCTCCAGGTCGAGGCGCAGCTCGGCGAGCTCCCCTTCACGGCGTTCCACCCCGGCCTCGGCCAGGCCCAGGGCGGCGCGCGAGGTTTCCAGCTCCGCGCCCGCGGCGACGATGCGCCGGTCCAGCTCGGCGAACCGATCCGTGAAGGTCTTCATCTCCGTGCGATTCGCTTCCAGCTCGCGCAGCGCCTGGTCGCGATCCTTCTCCGCCGTGCGCAGCTTGCGCGTGAACATCTCCTCCATGACGAGCAGGCCGGGCTGGCGCGGGCCGCGCCGCAGGAGCCAGCCGCCGGCCAGGCCGAGGAGGAAGGTGAGGAGCGCGATTATCCAGTCCATCGTTTGTCCGCGCGCGAAGGCGCGGATCGGGGCTGTCCAAGGAGTGCGTGTCCCGGAAGTCGATCCGTTCGCGCCCGGCCGGCCAAGGGTCGGAGAAGGGGAGGGTCGAGTCAACGGTCGAACCTGGGGCGGGCGCGGCTCGCACCCCCTGTGTGTGTCTGGACTCGTGTCGCGGCGTTCCCTGGCGCGCGATAGTCTGCAGCTCGACCTCCCCTTCCGTCCCGACCCGAGTTCACATGCACGCCAGAACGCTGGTTCCGACCCTGTTCCTGTTCTTCGGGCTGGGCGCTTGCCGCGCGACACCAAGTGCTCCGAGCGAGCACGGCTACACGCTGGTCCTGATCCAGACCGGTCCGCAGAGTGGCAAGCTCTCGCAGGAGGAGAACGAGCGGGCTTTCGCGGGGCACTTCGCGAACATGGAGCGGATGGCCGAGGCGCGCCAGCTCGTGGTGGCCGGACCCTACGGCGAGGAGCGGCACGACCCGAACCTGCGCGGCATCTTCGTGCTCGACACCGCCGAACGAGCCGAGGCGGAGACCTTGGCCGGGACGGATCCGACCACGCGGGCCGGCGTGTTCCAGCTCGAGCTCCACGACCTGGCGACGAACGCGCCGCTGTTGCGCGCGCTCGAGGACGATCTCGCCTGGCGTACGCGCCAGAAGGCCGAGGGCAGGACGCCGCAGCCCGGCGAGGGCGCGCGCCCGTACGTGCTCCTGACCGCCGAGCACGGCGACCTGGCCCGGCGCGAGCTCGAGCCGCTCCTCACCTCCGCGGGCGGCGTGTTCCTCCTGGCGCGCCTCGACGGCACGCGCAGCTGGGCGATCCTCGACGCCCAGGACATCGAGGACGCCTGCGAGCGCTTCGGACCCCAGCTCGAGAACCTGGGCGCGTACGTGCTCGACGAGTGGTTTGCCAGCTCCCAGCTCGCGCGCTTGGTCGAGGCTCGGTAGCGGGAACAGCCGCTAGAATCCGCGTCCCAGCATGCGCATCGTCTGCCTCTCCGACACGCACGGTTTCCACGGACGCCTGCGCGTTCCCGACGGTGATCTGCTCCTGCACGCGGGCGACTTCTCGATGGCCGGGCGGCCGGACGAGATCGAGCTCTTCGATCGCTGGCTCGGGACGCTGCCGCACGCGCACAAGGTGGTCGTCGCCGGCAACCACGATTTCCTGTTCGAACGCGACCTGGCGCGCGCGCGCGGGCTGCTCGGGAACGCGACCTATCTGGAGGACGGCCTGCTCGAGCTCGACGGCTTCCGTATCTGGGGTTCGCCCTGGCAGCCGTGGTTCTTCGACTGGGCCTTCAACCTCGCGCGCGGGCCCGCGCTGGCCGCGAAGTGGGCGCTCATCCCGGACGGGATCGACGTGCTCGTGACCCACGGTCCGCCGGCCGAGATCCTCGACCGCACGGCGCAGAGCGAGGAGGTCGGCTGCCGCGATCTCTCCCAGGCCTTGCAGCGCGTGCGCCCGCGGCTGCACGTCTTCGGGCACATCCACGAGGGCTACGGGCGCGTGGAGCGCGACGGCACGACCTACGTCAACGCCTCGAACTGCGACCTTCGCTATCGGCCGGTCCAGCCGCCGATCGTGGTCGATCTTCCGCAGGAGACGTGATTCCACCCATCCTCCTCCCGGGTGGCTCCGTAGGGCGGAGCATGAAGACCCGCCCCATCCAGCTCTCGTTGGCGCTGAGCCTGGCCTGGCCGACGAGTGTCCATGCTTCTTCCCAGGCTGCGGCCAACGCTCTCTCTGCCCCCGCGGCCAGCGCGGACGAATCCGAGCGCCAATGGGGCCAGTGGCGTGGTCCGCACGCGACCGGGGTCGCGCCGCACGCCGATCCACCGCTGCGCTGGAGCGAGCAGGAGAACGTGCGCTGGAAGAGCGCGCTCCCCGGCAAGGGACACTCGAGTCCGATCGTCTGGCGCGAGCGCGTTTTCTTGACTTCGGCCGTGCCCTTCGGCGAGCCGGTCGCGCCGATCGTGGACGATGCGCCGGGGACACACGACTCGGTGCCGGTGACGCAGAGCCAGCGCTTCGTGGTGCTGGCCGTCGATCGACGCGACGGCAAGGTCCTCTGGCAGACGATCGTGCGCGAGGAGCTGCCGCACGAGGGCGGTCACTCCACGGGCAGCTACGCGTCCGCCTCGCCCGCGACCGATGGCGAGGTGCTGCTCGCTTCCTTCGGCTCACGCGGGCTCTACGCGCTCGACCTGGAGGGCGCGGTCCGGTGGCAGAAGCAGCTCGGCCGCATGCAGACGAAGCACGCGCACGGCGAGGGCAGCTCGCCGCTGCTGCACGGGAACAGCGCGGTGGTCGTGTGGGATCACGAGGGCGCGTCGTTCGTCGCGGCCTTCGATCGGCTCACGGGCGAAGAGCGCTGGCGCGTGGCGCGCGACGAAGAGACCTCCTGGGCCTCCCCGATCGCGGTCGAGCACGCCGGGCGCACCCAGGTCGTGGTCAGCGGGACGAACCGCATCCGCGGTTACGACCTCGCCAGCGGCGCGGTGCTGTGGCAATGCGGCGGCCTCTCGAGCAACGTGGTCTGTTCCCCGGTCGCAGCCGATGGGCTCGTCTTCGCGGGCAGCAGCTACGAGAGTCAGGCCCTGCTGGCGATCGATCTCGCGCAGGCCAAGGGCGAGATCACCGGAAGCGACGCCGTCCTCTGGGTGCGCCGCCGCGCGACGCCGTACGTGCCGTCGCTCTTGCTCGACCAGGGTTTCCTCTACTTCCTGCACCACTACCAGGGCTTCCTGGCGCGCGTGGAGGCGCGAACGGGAGCCGAACCGGAGCGCGCCTTTCGCCTCGAGGGCGTCGACGACGTCTATGCTTCACCCGTGGCCGCAGGGGGCCGCATCTACGTCACGGACCGCAGCGGGCTCACGGTCGTGCTGCGGCAGGGAGAGGAGCTCGAGGTGCTCGCCCGGAACACACTCGCGGATACGTTCAGCGCCTCGGCCGCGCTCGTCGATGGCGAGCTGTTCCTGCGCGGTGAGAACTCACTGTATTGCCTGGCGGGGCCGTAGCCCGCTGGTCAGGCCTGCCGGCCCCGGGACCTCGGCTGGAAACCAAGGAATCCCGGAACGAGATCCCCGCCGAGGTAATTCCTCTCAGGAGTCATTCGCGCGACCTGGGGAGTGCCCGCGTCGCCAGATCGACCAAGGAGGAACCCAAATGCTTGGCTTGTGGAAACCGGCTATTGCGTCGTTCGTCGGGCTCATGATCTGGGGCGGGGACGTCGGAGCCCAGTGTCCCGTACCCGATGGGCTGGATGGCGGGCCCTGCTGCGCCGTCGCGCCGGACAAGATCCCCTCCTTCCCGAAGTTCACCCAGGACGCGCTCGAGATCTGCTGGCAGAACTGCAACGTCAGTCAGGTCGTCTCCTACCAGGCCTGCTGGACCAACCTGCACATCGCGCCCATCGGGGGCATCCCTTGTGGAGAGCGCCGGGTCCGTCTCGATCTGAAGAACACGGCCGGGGTCTTGCAGTGGACGGGAACCCTGCGGCTCCAGTACTCGCGCACCTGGCTGGAGACCGATCCGGCGGGGTTCCCGCTCCAGGTGTGGCGCTTCCTCGTCAACGGCGATCTGCGCCCAGTCGTGGCGATGCCGATACCGTGTCCTGTGCCTCCGTGTGTCCCGGCCTTCGGGAAAGCGCGCTTCACGGGTTACGTCGACTACGCCCAGAGCTGTGCCCTCCTGCCGGCCCTCTACCAGCACGCCTGGATGCTCTCGCACGTGTGCGACTTCATCGATCACCACGCTGGCTTCCCGCGTGCGGGTGCGTTCCACCCGGACCGCTCGTACAGCTTCGTCGGCCCGGCCGCGGGCTTCGTACCAGGGCCGCTCACGCCGCTCGAGGGAACGCCCGGATCAGGCTTCGAGGCGATGCGCCGCCGCAACCTCCCTCCCCTGGGCGCGGTCGGTCCGGTCACCTGCGAGTTCGAGGAGCACCTGAACTTCTCGCTCCTCCCGCAGCAGCAGTTCTGCCTCTGCGGCCCGGTGGCCGCGCCACCTCAGTGGCTGCTCGGCAACCTCGCGGTCTTTGGCGTGTGCGGGAGCTCGGTGACGACGCCAGGCATCCCGTTCTTGCCCGGCTTCCTCTCGATGGGCATCGGTACATGGACGATCCCGGGGACGTACCCCGGCGTCGAGCGCTTGCGCTGGAACACGGGCGGCTACGACTACTTCGACCCGTGCCCGCCGGGCGGCCTGCTGCGGCGTGAGGTGTTCTACGGCGTGACGACGATCGACGGATACCCGGCGACCCAGCTTCTCAGCTTCGGCCCCGCCGGACCGCTGCCGCTGACCTTCATCGACCAGTCGAACTCGCTCGCACTGCCATCCGGGCCGGGAACGGTCATGAACGTGCCGTATGTCAGCGACCACATCCTCAACCTGAATCACTGAGCTCGCTCCGACGAGCGCCGGACCGGGCAGGCCAGGTATGGGCCGTGAACGCGCGGCCGCAACCTGACCATGGGCATTCCTCCTCGGCTCGTCTCGGTCCGGCGCCGTCGGTCTCCGTAAGAGTTGACCTCGAAGATGCACGGCTAGACGGGAGGGCGTTCGTCGCTTCTACGATCCGCGACACCCACGACCCTGGAGGTATCGATGGATCCGCGCTTCCCCGTCCGCTGGCTCGTCGCCGCTCTGGCATCGAGCGCGTTCGCCCTCGTCTGTACCGCTCAAGCCGAGCTCGTCGGAACCTGGGATGGGGTCTACGAGCCGCCGGGCGTCGTCGGAGGGGATCCCTTCTCGTTGCAGATCGAGTCCGTGTCGCAGATCGAGCACGTGTTGCAGATCGAGCCAGGCGAGGGCGAGCACGTGCTCGGGATCCTCTTCCTGCCCGATGCCGCGGTACGCTTCGAAGGCAGCTTCGATCGCGCGCGGCACACGCTCCGCTTCGGCGCCGAAGTCGGCGGGGATCGCATCGAGGCCGAGCTGCACCTCGAGGGCGAGAAACTCGTCGGCCAGGCCAGGAGCGGTCAGTGGGAATGGGGCTTTCGGGCCACCCGTGCGAGCGAGAAAGTCCTCGAGCGCGCGCACGCCCCGCGCGCCGTGGACCTCGATTCCGCGGAGCAGCCCGAGACCTTCTCCCTGGTCGGACTCGAGACCGAGGTCGGCTTCGAGCTGGACGAGCTCATCCGCTCGAGCGCGGCCAAGAACAAGGTCGTGGGCGTGTCCGTCGCCTGCGTGGTCGACGGCCAGCTCGTCGACGTGCGCAGCCTCGGGTGGGAAGACTTCTTCGCCGAGATTCCCGCCAGCGACGAGACGCGCTACCGCTGGGCGTCGATCTCCAAGCCGCTGACGGCAGCGGCGGCCCTGCGTCTCGCGGCGCGGGGCGAGCTCGATCTCGACGGAGATGTGCGCGAGCTCGTGCCCGAGTTCCCGGAGAAGAAGATCGCCGACAAGAGCGTGACGATCACGCCACGCCACATCCTCACCCACCAGAGCGGCATCGTTCACTACCAAGGCGCGCGGCGCACCTGGCGCGAATACGAGAAGCCGCACCCGTTCGAGGAGCTCGCGACGGGCCTCGATCTCTTCCAGTCGTCGGAGCTCCTGGCCGCCCCCGGGACGCTCTTCTCCTATTCCACGCACGCCTGGACGCTGCTCGGCGTGACGATGGAGCGGTCCGGGAAGAAGCGCTACGCCGAGCTGGTGCGCGAGCTGGTGCTCGAGCCGCTCGCCATGAAGACCACCGAGCCCGATTACCCGTCGCGCGCGATCGCGCATCGCGCCAAGGGCTACGAAGCGCGCGACGACGGCATGCTGGTCGAGACCTGGGACGACGACGTTTCCTGGAAGCTGCCGGGCGGCGGCTGGATCTCGACGGTCGGCGACCTGGCGCGCTTCGGCGCCGGGCTGATCGGCACGAGCGTGCTCGACGAGGAGCAGAAGCGCGCAGCCTGGACGCCCAAGACCCTCGCCGACGGCACGCCCACGAATCAGGGCCTGGGCTTCGTCCTCGGCGAGCTCGAGGGCGAGCGCCTGGTCTCCCACAGCGGCGGCCAGCGCAAGGCCTCGACCTACCTGGCCGTGCTGCCCGAACGCCGGCTCGCCGTGGCCGCGATGTGCAACACGGAAGGTGCGCCGATGGGCGATCTCGCCCGGAGCGCGCTGCGCCTGCTGCTCGCGCTGGAGCGGTGAGAGTTCGCGGCTCGACGTCGGACGCGAGGCTCGGTGCGCGGGTTATTCTCTCGGCGCCACCCGGAGGTCCGCCATGAAGCAGCGTCTCTCGCCCTCGATCGTCTGCGCCTGCGCGCTCGGCGCCTGCGCCTCACCGGCTGCTCGCACCGCGAACGCGCCCGACCTCGCCCCTGCCCTGGCGAGCCTCTCGGCCGACGACCTCGTGCGCCACATGCGCGTGCTCGCGAGCGACGAGTTCGAGGGCCGCGGGCCGGGCACGGAGGGGGATCGCAAGACGGTCGAGTACCTCGTCGGTCAGTTCCGCGCGCTCGGGCTCGAGCCAGGCAATCCGGACGGGAGCTACGTGCAGCGCGTGCCGCTGATGGGCTTCGAGACGAGCTCGCAGGCCGCGTTCGAGACGCCGGCAGGCAGGATCGAGCTCGAACGACTGGAGGATTACGTGGCGCTCTCGCGGCTCGAGCGTGCCGAGCTCGACGGGCTCGAGCTCGTCTTCGTCGGCTACGGCGCGGTCGCGCCCGAGTACGACAGGGACGACTTCAAGGACGTCGACGTGCGCGGCAAGGCGATCGTGATGCTGGTCAACGATCCGCCCGTGCCGAGCGCGAGCGACCCTGAGCGGCTCGACGAAGCGCTCTTCCGCGGCAAGGCCATGACCTACTACGGGCGCTGGACGTACAAGTACGAGATCGCCAAGGCCCGGGGCGCCGCCGCGGCGATCCTGGTGCACGAGACCGGCCCCGCGGGCTATCCGTGGGAAGTCATCTCGGGCAGCTGGGGCCGCGAGGGCTTCGATCTCGCCGGGCCCGGAGCCGCCGCCGCGCACGTGCCGGTCGAGAGCTGGATCCAGCGCGACGTCGCCGTGCGCCTGTGCCAGGCGAGCGGCCTCGACTTCGAGGCCCTGAAGAAGGCCGCACTCGGGCGCGACTTCCGGCCGGTCGTGCTGCCCGGCGCGCGCGCGAGCTTCGCCTGCTCGGCGAAGATCCGGCACATCGAGTCGAGCAACGTTGTCGCGCTGCGCCGTGGTTCGCACGCCGAGAAACGAGACCAGCTGCTAGTCCTCACGGCCCATTGGGACCATCTCGGTCGGGATCCGGGTCGCGCGGGCGACCAGATCTTCAACGGCGCGCTCGACAATGCCTCCGGCACCGCGGCGCTGCTCGAGCTCGCGCAGGCGTTCCAGGGTGTGGAGCCGGATCGCTCGATCCTCTTCCTGGCCGTGACCGCCGAGGAGAAGGGTCTGCTGGGCTCGAAGTACTACGCCGCGAATCCGCTCTACCCGCTAGCGCGCACGCTCGCCAACATCAACATGGACGGGCTGAATCCCTACGGCCGCACGCTCGACGTGGTGAACATCGGCCAGGGCTTCTCCACGCTCGACGAGGTCCTGGCGTGCGAGGCCGCGGCGCAGGGACGGCGGGTCGAGCCGGATGCCGAGTCCGAGAAGGGTTTCTACTTCCGCTCCGACCACTTCTCGTTCATCAAGCAGGGCGTGCCCGCGCTCTACGCCGAGTCCGGCGTGGACTTCCGCGGGCGTCCCGAGGGCTGGGGCCGCGAACGTCGCGAGCGCTACACGGCCGAGGACTACCACAAGCCCTCCGACGAGATGCGCGCCGACTGGGACCTCTCCGGAGCGCTGGAGGACGTCGCGCTCTACTTCGGCGTCGCCTGGGCGCTCTCCCAGACCGAGGCCTGGCCCGAGTGGAAGCCGGGCTCCGAGTTCAAGGCCGTGCGCGAGAGGATGCTCGAAGCCGCGCGCTGATTTCATCTGGGAGCGCCGGGCTCCAGCCCGGCTCCGATTCCTCTCTTCTTCCCTCTCTGTCTTCCCTCGGACAAAGGGAACAAGCCAAGAGAAAGAGCCGGGCTGGAGCCCGGCGCTCCCGGCTGAGAAGAGCGTGCGCTTGTCGCCGCGCGATCCGCTGGCATCCTATCCGCCCCAATCATGGAACAACGACTCCTGCCGGTACTCGGACTCACGCTCTTCCTCTCGGCCTGCGCCACGACGGAGAAGACCGCGCCGCGCGAGGCCACGCCGGGCTCGGGTCTCGTGCTGGCCGACATGGACCTCACGGTCGATCCGGCCAAGGACTTCTATCGCTTCGCGAACGGCGGCTGGCTCGACGCCAACCCGGTGCCGGCGGACGAAGCCTCGTGGGGCGTGTTCCACGAGGTCGACAAGCGGAACGAGCTCGTGCTGCGCGAGATCCTGGAAGGGGCGCTGAAGAATCCGAAGGACGAGCTGCACCGGAAGCTCGGCGACTTCTACGCCACAGGCATGGACGAGGGAGCGATCGAAGCCCAGGGCGCGAAGCCGCTGGCCGAAGAGCTCGCGCGCATCGAGGGGCTCGCCGACATCGCCGGATTGCCCGCGTTGCTCGCACGCCTGCACTCGATCGGTGCGAGCGGCCTGTTCGGCATCGGCTCGAGCGCGGACCTCACCGATGCGACCCAGAACATCCTGTTCCTGGCTCAGGACGGCATGGGCCTGCCGGAAAAGGACTACTACCTGCGGACGGACGAGGAGTCGGGTGAGCTGCGCAAACAGTACGAGGCGCACGTCGCGCGCATGCTGGAGCTCCTTGCCGAATCCAGGGGCGAATCCGGGGCCGATGCCGCGCGGCAAGCCGCGACCGTGCTGGCGCTCGAGACCGAGCTGGCGAAGAACTCCTTCGGCGCCGTGGAGTTCCGCGATCCGCAGAACCTGCTCAACAAGATCTCCGTCGCGGACGCCCAGGCGCTGACTCCGCACTTCGACTGGAGCGCGTATCTCACCGCCCAGCAGCTCGACCCGGCGCACGCGATCAACCTGATCGCACCCGGGTACTTCAAGAACGCCGACGCGCTGCTCGCCATCCGCCCGCTCGAGGAATGGAAGACGTATCTGCGCTGGCAACTCGTCAACGCCTTCGCCGATTCCCTGAGCAAGGACTTCGACGAGCAGAACTTCGCCTTCTTCGGCCGCACGCTCGGCGGTGCAAAGGAGCAGCGCCCGCGCTGGAAGCGCGTGATCGACTCGACCGGCGGAGCCATGGGCGAGGCGCTCGGCCAGGCCTTCGTCGAGCAGACCTTCAGCCCGAAAGCCAAGGAACGCTGCCTGCAGATGGTCGGCGATCTGCTCGCGGCCATGCGCGTGCGGCTCGAGGGGCTCGCCTGGATGAGCGACGTGACGCGCGCGAGGGCGCTGGAGAAGCTCGCCACCTTCCAGACCAAGCTCGGCTATCCCGACAAATGGCGCGACTGGTCCAGGCTCGACGTGCAACGCGATTCCTTCGCCAGGAACCAGATGCGCGCCGCCGAGTTCGCCTTCCGCTACGACCTCGCCAAGGTCGGCAAGCCGGTCGACAAGAGCGAGTGGGGCATGCCCGCCTACATCGTGAACGCCGGCTACAACCCGCTCAACAACGACATCACCTTCCCGGCCGGCATCCTGCAGCCGCCCTTCTTCAGCGAGGCCTACGACGACGCGCTCAACTACGGCGCGATGGGCGCGGTGATCGGACACGAGATCACGCACGGCTTCGACGACGAGGGCAGCCAGTTCGACGCCCAGGGCAACCTGGCGGACTGGTGGACCGAGGAGGACCGTAGCGAGTTCGAGCGCCGCGCCAAGGTGGTCGAGGAGCAGTTCTCGGACTACGTCGCCATCGGCGAGCTGAAGGTCAACGGCAAGCTGACCCTGGGCGAGAACCTGGCCGACCTGGCCGGGCTGACCATCGCCCGCGACGCGCTGGCGCTGCGCCAGGCGAACCAGCGCCTCGCGCTGCTGGACGGCTTCACTCCGGAGCAACGCTTCTTCCTCGCCTGGGCGCGCGCCTGGCGCAACAACTACACGCCCGAACGTCTGAAGCTGCAGGTCAACACCAACCCGCATGCGCCGGCCATGTTTCGCGCCATCGGCCCGCTTTCCAATCTGGACGCTTTCCAGCACGCCTTCGGTTTCCGCGACGACGCGCCGGTCATGCGCCCGCCGGCCGCGCGCGCGATCGTCTGGTAGCGGCGCGGCCCTACCGTCTTCGCACTTTGAGCTGGACGACGACCGGGAACTCGCAGGTGGACTGATTCCCGGCGGCGTCCGTGGCCGTGCAAGTCACGAGCGTGGTTCCGCGCGGGAAGAAGCTCCCGGACGCGGGCACGCAGACAACGGACGGAGCGGGATCGGAGTCGTCGCTGGCCTGGACCGTGAAGGTCACGACCTCTCCGGAAGGCCCGGAGAACGCGTCGATCGCCACGATGGAGGTCGGGCAGGAGAGCGTGGGTGGAAACGCGTCGCAGCCTTGCCAGCGAGCGAGGAAGCCGTCGCCGGAGTCGATGGCACTCGTGAAGTCTCCGCCCACGATGAGCGCCGGCCCGGTGCCGCTCTGATCGTTGAACATCGTGAGCGCCTGGACGGAGCCATTCATTCCGCTCCCGAGGGGCGACCAGTTCGTCCCGTTCCACCTCGCGCTGTGGTTCGCCGCCACACCGTCCGCAGTCAGGAATCCTCCGCCCGCCAGGAGTGCGGGCCCGGCGCCGCTGCCGTCATCGAACACCGTCAGGGCCTGGACTCGGTCGTTCATCCCGCTCCCCAGGGACGACCAGTTCGCGCCGTCCCATTTCGCGATGTTGTTGACGCCCAGGCCGCCCGCAAC
>JANOGB010000049.1:0-9406 GCA_031413955.1 Planctomycetota bacterium
AGGCGCAAGAGCGTGGTACCGGAGCGCTCCGAGCCCACCAGGAAGAAGGGCTCCTCCTGCGCGCTGGCGATGACGGGAGTCATGCTTGCCATAGTCGCTGTCCCTCTCTCGTTCCGAGCAGTTGCGCCACGCCGCCCGCGCCGGCGGTGAAGGCCTGGATCTCGAAGGCGTTGAGCAAGCCATCCAGCGTGATCAGGAGCGACGCCACGCCCAGGACCGTGGCCGCGGCCAGCGCCGGATGGCTCCAGTGCGCGGGCGGCAGCTTGCGCCACAGGAGCAAGGGCGCCAGGAGCTGCATGCCCCACAACCCGGCCAGCGCGAAGACTCCGTACAGGCCGAGGTACAGCAGCCAGCGGCTGTCGACCAGGACCGGCGACTCCTCCACCGCGCGCCCCTTGTTGCCGGTGAACTCCTTGAAGTCCTCGTAGCCGAACCAAGGCCGCTGCAGGATCCGATCGCGCAGCAAGGCCTCGGCCTCGATGCGCACGCTGAGCGAGGTCGCGCGCGAACGACCGAAGACCGACTCGGCCACGGCCACCAGTTCCCGGCCATCCCAGCAGAGGCCCTGGCGCAGGGTCACGTAAGTGGGCGGCAAGAGTACGAGCGCGATCACCGGGAAGGCGACGCGGTTCTTCGTCGCGAGCAGCAAGCAGACGATGCCCAGCGCGAGCAGCAGGATCGCGTTCGAGGACTGCGCGGCGAGCGTCATGCCGAACAGCACGAGCACCACGAAGCCCATCGGAAAACCCCAGACGCGCGTGACGCTCTTCGTGTGCCAGAGCCAGAAGGCGCACAGCGCCGCCAGCGAGTTGAACAGCGCGTAAGCCAGCCCGTGCGAGACGAACACGTTCGGGCGCCACAGCCCGAAGGCGCGCCGCGCGTGCTTGAAGGAGCGCAGCATGACACCGTAGAACTCGCGGTGGAGCTGCGGGCTCATCTTCACCTCCCACAACGCGAAGGGCACGTAGACCAGCGCGCCCACGATCACCGCCAGGGCCAGGTACTTCTGCGCCTCGAAGTCCGCGAAGTAGATGCGCCCGAGGAACCACGGCAGGGCCCAGCGCACCAGGAAGTCGAAGGCATTCGAGAATCCGCGGTAGGCTCCGTAGCCGTTCACGAGCGCCGACAGGAACGGCGCCAGGCACAGCAGCAGGAGCGGCAGGTCGATCGCCTTCGGCCGGAAAGCCAGGAAGCGCGCGGAGTCGCAGATCATCGCCGCCAGACCGACTCCCAGCACGATGGCCAGGCCCTTGTCGTAGTTCGGCATGCCCGGCAGGTCGTAGACCACGTTGGGCAGGACCAGGAAGCCCAGCACGAGTCCCACCGCCACGGCGCGCGCCGGTGAGAGCAGCATGAACAGCGTGAAGCACAGCGGGTACCAGCCCGCCATGACCACGTCGACCACGAAGCCGTAGTTGCCCATGGCTAGCTAGCCCTGCTCCGCGCGCGCAGCGGAGAGATCGTGCTGCGCCAGACCCAGGCGGCCAGCGGCAGGCCGAACAAGAACGTCGCTGCCAGGCTGGCCAGGCTCGGCGTGAGCCGACCCAGCTCCACCAGCTCCTCCGACGCAAACACGCCCACGCCGAGCAACGAGAGGAACGCGAGCGAGTAGCCGGCCATGACGCGCCCGACGCAGAGGCCGTTCGCGCGCATCGACCACCAACCCACCAGACACCCGGCCACGTTGCCGAGCGCGTTGCCGAGGATCGCGCCGGCCAGCGAACCGCCCTCCAGCGCGTATCCGCCGACGATCCCCACCACCGTCAGTATCGCGTTCCACAACGCCATGGAGGCCAGGCCGCGTGAGGTCCCGAGCGCGAGCAGCGCACAGCGCGGAACGTGCTGCAGGATCATGAACCACACCACGATCGCGAACAGCCGCCCCATCGCTCCGCCCGCGGCGAAGGAATCGTCGTAGAACAGCCCGAACATGGCCGGTGCGAACAGCCCGGCGCCGACGCACACGAGACAGCAGGCCGGCAGGAAGCGCGACAGGCTGCTGTGCAGGGCCCGCTCGAGCTCGGCGGGCGCGCCACGGTGCGCTTCGGCCAGATGCGGGATGATGACGCGATTGGCGAGCGCCGTCATCGGTTTGGAGGCCTGGGCGCACAGGTTCCAGGCCACGCCGTACACGCCGTACACGCCCTGGGCGAGGAACTTGGCCAGGTACAGCAGGTGAAATTGCTGGGCCACGAAGCTGACCGTGGTCGAGCCGATGATCCAGCGGCTGTAGGCGAACAGCTCGCGCGCTGTCTCGCGTTCCCAGGCGAACGGCACGCGCTCGGCGCGGTAGAGGACGTGGCTCACGAGCGCGCGCACGCCGCCGCCGGCGAGCGGCCCGAGCGCCAGGGCCCACGGTCCAGGATGGAACCAGGCCCACACGACCGAGGTCGCAACCGAGACGAGCAGGGCCAGCACGTCGAGCAGCGTGGGCACGGCCAGCTTCAGGTGGCGTTCGGCCACGTAAGCACGCACCGCGAAGAGCCCGTTGTTGACCGACTCGAGCCCGGCAAGCGGCAGCAAGAAGAGCAGCAGAGGCGCGTCGTAGAAGACCGCCGCCGGCCAGGCGATGGCGCAGGTCACGAGCCACATCCCCAGGCCGCGCAGGAGCTGGACGCTGGCGGCCGTGCCCAGGAACGTGCGCTCCTCGCCGCGCGGGTTGGCGATGACCGCGTTGCGGATGCCCATGTCCGACACCATCTCGACGAAGGTCAAGAAGGTGCGCATGAGCGTCACGACCCCGAAGTGCTCGGGCAGGCACAGGTACGTCAGCACGACCTGGCTGCCGAGCCGCAGCACGCTCATCACGGCCATCGACCCGAGCGTCCAGGCCGAAGCAGTGGCCACGCGCCGCGTGCCGAGCCGCGGCGGCGGCGTGTCCGGCGCAGAAGCGCCGGGCACGAGCCGCAGGGGCGGCGCTCCCGGCTGCGGTCGCGGAAGGGCGCTCATCGGAACGCGTGGGCCGGCCCGGCCCGCGCCCTAGGCGGACTCCTCTTCGAGGCCGAGGAAATCCGTCCCGCGGGCGCGGGCCTTCCTTGCGTCCGTCTCTCCCTCGTCGCCGGTCGCGCTCGTCTGGCGCGCTCCGGAAGTCGTCTGCGACGGCGCCTGGCCGTAACTGATGCCGCCCGCGTAGGCGCGCGCGCCACGCTGCGTGGCGGCGCCGTTCGGGAGCGCGCCGAGGATGCGCGCGCCGACGCCGCGCAGGATGCCGGCCGCGCGCTTCAAGTTGGGAGCGCGCGACTGGTCCAGGCGCAGCACGAACACGACCGCGTCCGCGAGCGCGGCCAGGACGCGCGCCTCCGAGGTCTCCAGCACTGGCGGCGAGTCGATCACGATGCACTCGTAGCTCTCGCGCAGGGTCTGGATCAGTCCACCCAGGACCGCGCCCTCGCACAGCTCCGCCGCCTTGCCGTACGGCTCGCCGGCGGGCAGCAGGTCGAGCCCCAGCGCGACGTTCGGGACGACGGCCTTCTTGAGTGCCGCAGAGCTGCCGAGCAAGCCCGCCAGGCCCGTCCCGTTCTTGACCGAGTAGATCTCGTGCTGGGCCGGCTTGCGCATGTCGGCGTCGACCAGCAGCGTGCGCTTGCCGGCTCGCGCCAGCGAGAACGCCAGGTTGCTGGCGCACACGGACTTGCCCTCGCCCGAGCTGGCCGAAGTGACCAGCAGCACGCCGCACCCGCCGGGCAAGGCGAAGATCGTGGCCGTGCGTACGCTGCCGATGCCCTCGGCCACCAGTGAGTGCGGATCCTCCTCGACCAGGCGCGCGATCTTCACGCGATCGGATCCGCCCGGCATCTCGGGCAGCACGCCGAGCACGCTCGTGCCGAGCAACCTGGGCACGTCCTCGACCGCGCGCACGCGCCGATCGGCCAGGCCGATCAGCAGCACCAGCCCGAAGGCCGCGATGCCGCTTGCACCCAGGACGTAGATGATCGTCTTCTCCGTTTCCGGATAGGAAGGCCGGACCGAAGCGCGCGCGTACTCGATCACGTCGAGATTGAGCGCACCGGTCTGGTTCTGGAGGTCGAGCTCGGTGATGCGCTGGTCGAAACCGGCCACGCGCTCGCGCAGCTGGGTGCGCGTGATCTCCAGGTCCGTGATGCGGTTCAAGACCGTGTTCTGCTGGGCGACTTGCCCGAGCAGCTCCTGCACGTCGGCCGCCAGGCCCTGCTCGTAGAGTCGGGCGCGCTGGAAGTCGACGTCCGAGTTGCGCAGGTACTCGCGCGCGTACTGCAGCGCGATCTCGCCTTCCTGGGCGTTCAGCCCGTCGATCTCCGCGCGCAGCTCGGCGAAGCGTGCGTGCCCGGCGCCGATGCCACTCTGCTGCAGCCGCTCGAGCTCGGCCTGCTTGGCCTCGCGCGCCTTCTGCAGGGAGTTGATGCGCTCCTCCAGCGCCGCGATCGGGCCCTTGGCGCGCCAGTACAGACCTCGCTCGCGAAAGCGCTCCGGGTCGCCGCTCGCCGCCTGCATCTCCTCGAACACCGCCCGCAGGCGCTGGGTCTCGAGGTGCGCCGCGCCCAGGGACGCGTTGACGCTTTCGAGCTTGGTCTGCAGCGGCGTGCGGTCGATGCCGGCCAGCAAGGTGTGCTCCGACTGCAGCTCGGCGATGGCGCGACTCGTCTGGTCGAGCTCCTGCTTGGCGGCCTCCCACTCCCCGCGCACGATGGCGGCCAGGCCCTCGGCCTCCTCCTTCTTCTTCGACCGGTGGTACTCGATGTAGACGCGCAGAGCCTCGTCCAGCACGACCACGGCCTCCTCACGGAAGGGTGAGTAGAAGTACAGGAACAGGCGGTCGGACTCGGCATCGATGCTGGTCTGCAGGTTGTCGTAGAGCGCGCCCAGCAGCGTCTGGTCGCCGAGCTGCTCGGGCGCGAAGGTCTGCATGCCCTGGAGCGCGGGCGATTCGACGATGCGCTTGAGCAAGGGCGTCGATTTCAGCAACCCCTGCTGCTGCTTCAGCACCGTCCTGGGCTTGTTGATGGCCTCGCCCGCGCCCGACTTGAGCACGTTGACCGCGCGCGCGCCGACCTGCACCTGGGCCGTGGCGACGAAGACCTCAGTCTGCGCCTCCAACCACACCTTGGCACCCGCGAAGGCGAGCAACGGCACGCCGAGGAGGATCCACTTGCCGCGCCACAGGATCTGCAGCATGCGCCCCGGATCCGCCTCGTCGCTCTTGTGCGAGCCGTCGGTGGGCGCGAGATGAAGGGGCTCGCTCTGGCTCATAGGGCGGGGGACGCTGCGGTACTCACGCTGACGGAAGCCCGGAAGCCGAAGACCTGGCTGAAGAACGCACGCAGCCAGCTGCCCTGGGTGTGATCGACGGCGATCACGTCGCCGTCCTTGATCCACACGTTCGAGCCGTCCTGCAAGGACGTCCCGTCGATCTTGAAGGTCGCGCCGAGCACCGTCCCGTCCGCGCGGATCCGGTAGATGGTCGCGTAGCGCGGCGCGGCGTTCTCGTCCACGCCGCCGGCCGTGGCCAGCGCCTGCATCAGGTTGTAGCGCCGCGGCGCGGGATAGGGGAACACGCCCGAGCGCTTGACCAGGCCGAGGACGCTGAAGGCGCGCTCGGCCGCGGGTACCACAACGATCGTCTCGCCGCCGCGCAGGGCCAGGTCCTCGAGCGGGATCTGGGTCATCTCGACGCCGACGGAACGCGTGACCGTCTGACCCTGCTCGTCCTGCCCGAGCACGCGGATCTCCTTCGCACCGCGCTCCTGCTTGATGCCCCCGGCCTCCATCAGCGCGCCGAGCACGGTCATGCGGTCGCTGCGCAGCTCGTGCAGCCCGGGCTGGTTGACGGCTCCCGTCACGGCCACGGAGAGCGTGCGATACTCGCTGATCGTCACCACGACGTTGGGGCGCTCCTCGAGGCGCGCCGGATCGTGGTAGGCGCTCGCCAGCTCGGCCTCGATCTCGCCGGTCGTCTTGCCGGCCACGAGCTGGTCCCCCACCATCGGCAGGAGCACCGTGCCCGAGTCCTTGACGCGGCACTTGATGGAGAGATTCGTGGGGCTGGCCTCGCTGGAGGCGGCCTCGATGCGCACCTCGGGCGGGAGCTCGATGGCAAGCAGGTCACCGGCCACGATCCGGTAGGGACCGGCGACCTTCATCGCGCTCGCGTTCAGCATGTCGCTCGCCAGATCGGCCGGACCAGCGGCCTCGAATTCGCGTAGCTCCGCGACCGTGGCCAGGACCGGGTAGACGATGCGCGATCCGATGCAGCCCGTGCCCAGGAACGCCGCGCACAGCAGCGGCGCAGCCACGAGGGCACGAGCGGAGCGGACCGCGAGAACGGACATGGGGATCGGAGCAGGAGGCCGAAGGGGGAAAGCTTCTCAGCCGGTCGGCAGAAAAAGCCCCGTGGCTTGAGAGCGGCGTCGCTATCCGGCCTCGGCCAGGGTCAGGCGGCCGAGGAGATCGTCCAGTCCGCGGGCGATCTCGGCGCGCGGAGCCCCGGCGCGGATCGCGTCCTCGCAGCGACCGGCGGCCTGCGAGACGGCTGGAAAACCGTAGGACGCGGCCGTGCCGCGCAGGCGGTGCACGAGCGTGCGCACCTCCTCGAGCTCTCCACGGCGCTCGAGCTGGCTGATGCGCTCCACGAGCTCCGGGAAAGAGGCCACGTAGCGCTCGACCAGCCCGCGGAAGCGCGGGTGCTGTGCCAGCGAGAGCAACGCCCCCTCGCCGGCCGGCTCGGGCGGGCGGGAGCTCTCACTCGGCGGAAGCGGTGCCGCGGCCGGTGCGCGCAGATGCTTCGCTAGCGTGTCGAAGAAGGCCGAGGGCACGTTGGGCTTGCCCACGTAGGCCGCGCAACCCGCTGCGCGGCAGCGCTCCTCGTCACCCGCGAGAGCCAGGGCCGTGAGCGCGATCACGGGGCTCGAGACGCCGGCCTGCACCAGCCGGCGCGTGGCCTCGAAGCCGTCCAGGATCGGCATGTTCATGTCCATCAGGATGGCGTCGAAGGGCGTGCCAGCCTTCTCGGCCGCGAGCGCGCGCTCGACGCCGGCCTGGCCGTTCGAGGCGCTCTCGCAGCCGGCGCCAGCCTCTTGCAGGAGGAAGCGCAGGACCTCGCGGTTCTCGGAGCTGTCGTCGACCACCAGGATGCGCCTCTCCTTCAGCGCGACCGGGAGCCCCTGCGCCGCGTGAACGACGCGCGCAGGCAGCGCTTGCAGGCTTCCGCGCGCCCCGCTGAGGGGCAACCTCAGCGTGAAAACGCTGCCCTTTCCGACCTCGCTCGCGACCGTGATGTCGCCGCCCAGGAGGCGCGCCAGGCTGCGCGAGATCTGCAGGCCGAGGCCCGTGCCGCCGGCGCGCTGGTGGACTTGCGTGAAGGGTCGGAACAGCTTGTCGATGGCCTCGTGCGGGATGCCCACGCCCGTGTCGCGCACCGCGAACTCGAGTGTGGAACCCTCGCCGCTCGCGCCTTGCCTGCACACGCGGATCATCACGGAACCCTGGTCGGTGAACTTGATGGCGTTGCTGGCCAGGTTGACCAGGATCTGCTTCAGGCGCACCGGGTCGGTCTCGAACGACTCGGGCACTTCGCCCTCCAGCACGAAGGAGAAGTCGAGGCACTTCTCGCGCGCGCTCGCGACCAGGAGGTCCTCCACGCTGCCCAGGACCTCGGCCAGGCTCGTGGGTTCGCGCTCGAGACGCATGTGGCCGGCCTCGATCTTCGAGAGATCGAGCACGTCGTGGATCAGGCCGAGCAGGTACTCCGAGCTGCGGCGCAGGTTCTGGATCCAGGTCTCCTGCAGTGCGCGTTCCGACTGCGGGCGCGCCAGGAGCTCGGCGTAGCCGCGGATGGCGTTCATCGGCGTGCGCAGCTCGTGGCTCATGCTGGCCAGGAACTCGCTCTTGAAGCGGTTGGCGCGCTTCTCACTCTCGACTGCTTCCTCCAGCTCGCGGCGCGCCTTGGCTCGCTCGCGCTCGGCGATCTGGCGTTCGACGCCGCGCGCGAAGGAATCGACGATCAGCTGCAGCGCGGCCACCTCGTCGTCCTCCCAGGGCCGGCCGCGGTCGTGCGCGAACCCGAACATGCTCTCGAGCCGGCCGTGGATGAAGACCGGGAGCATGAGCAGCGCGCGCTCGCCCGGGTCGAGCAGACCGCGACCGCTCACCCCCGCGGGCAGGGGCGCCGCATCGTCGATGCGCAGGGCCTCGCCGCGCTCCAGGATCCCGATTGCCCAGCGGTAGTTCTCGCCCGGGTCGGCGGCTGCATCCTTGTGGTGTTCGGGTCCGTGCTCGGGCGACCACTCGTGCGTGCGCAAGAGCATGCGCCCATCCTCGCGCAAGCGATGGAGGTAGCCGCGCGCCACGCCCAGCACGCGCGCCACGCCCGCCAGGATCTCGAACACCGCCTGGTTGAGCTCCTCTTCCCGCAACAAGTGGAGCGCCACACTGCGGGAGATCTCGGCCAGGCGCAGCAGGCGGGTCCGGTGCGCCTCGATGGCGCGGCGTGCGCTGACGTCGCGCGCCGTGAGCGCGAAGCCGACGCGCTTCTTGGTGCGCGAGTCACGCACGGCGAAGGCATGCACCCAGCAGGGCGTGCGCGCGAGCGGGTCGCGCCACGAACGCAGCTCGAGTTCGCCGTCCCAGCCCTCGCGCTCCAGGCGCACGAGGATGTCTTCTTCGACGAACGCGCGCTGTTCCGGAGCGACGAGCTCGTGCAGCAGGAGTCCCTGGACGTCCTCGGCGCGCTCGAAGCCGAGCAGCGCCAGCGCCGCCGGATTGGCGTAGGTCACGCGCACTTCCTTGTCGAACAGCAAGACGGTCTCGGAGCTCGCCTCCAGCAGATGGATGAGCTGGTCGCGCTCCTCGATCACGCCCTGGTAGCCGCGCAGCTCGCGCGCGAGGGCGAAGACGCACGTCCTGCCCTGATATGGGGCCAACCAGAGGCGCGTGTCGGTCGCGAGGAGCGTCTCCGTTGCGACCAGCTTTCCGAGCAGCGTTCCGGTGCGGCAACGCAGGTGCCCGAGGAGGCTCTGGGGTCCCTCCGAGCGGATCGCCGCGATGGTGCGCTCGAAGCCCGTCTGCGTCAGACAGGTGCACAGCTCCCAGGCCCGGCAGCCGGCCAGTTCCGCGAAGGTTCCGCCGAGGGCGTGCAGGGCAGCCTCGTTCGCAGCCAACAGGCGACCCTCCAGATCGAACACGAAGCACTCGTCGGCCGCGCTCGCCAGAGGCCCGAGGTCGTGCGCGCCGGATGCCGTTTCCATGCCGCCCTCCTATCGACACTCGGCCGGAGGCAGTCGAGCGTTGCTCGGACCTGCGCGAAGCCCTGGCAGGCCTTCTTCGACGGACTGCTACAGTGGCGCGCGATCCATGGGCGTCCGGGACGTTGGGGTGCGGGAGGGCGGCGGACTCCCGGCACGCGCAGGGATGGGCATCTTTTTCCTGGCCCTGG
>JANOGB010000050.1:0-13968 GCA_031413955.1 Planctomycetota bacterium
GGGGCGGACCGGCCGTCGCCGGATTACTCGCAGACGAAGTTCATGCTGCTGCTCTCGAGCCACCTCGAGACCGGGCACTACTTCAACCCGCACGCGCAGCGCAAAGAACCTGGTCGGTGGCGAGGTCACCGAGTACACCAAGCTCCTGGCCGAATCGCGCGAGCAAGCTCTCGACCGCATGGTCGAAGAAGCGCGCGCGCGCGGCGCTGACGCGATCGTGGGACTGCGCTTCATGTCCAGCGACATCGGCGACGACGCAGCCGAGATGCTGGCCTACGGCACAGCGGTGCGGTTGGGCTGAAGGAGGGCTTGGCAGCCCTGGGTTCCGTTGCCCATCAGTATCTTCCCGCCCACTGCGGAAACCGCCCCTTGCACCGTCAGACGCGCGCTGTGCCGCCGCTGAGCAGCACAGACATAGCGTGCGCGAGGAGTGCTCGGCTGTGTTCGCCGTCAACGACGACGGCCAAGTCTTCGCCCAGAGCCTGCCCCACGGGACTTTCGTGGCCATGAACGGGCGCTGCCTGCGCTGGGACAACGTGCGCAAGAACAAGAGCTCGGGCGTGTTCGAGGAGCTGGCGTAGATCGCAGGCTGCCGGCGCGGCTCAGTCCATGCGCAGGCGCGCGTGCGTCGCGAAGGCCTTGCCGGCCGGCGACGTCCCTGCTGACGTGCTCGAGCACGAACTGGTCAGCGCGAATCGCGCCCGGGTTTTGCCGGCGCGGAAGGCTTGCTGCAGCACGCACTCGTCCTTCCGGACCTTGGCGGCGCCGCCCCGGGAGAGTTGGCCTTTCCCGGGGCGGAGGAGTGGGATCACTCGGGGTCAGAATCCGAGGATCAGGTCTAGCGCGTTCGACAGGCCTCTGCGCGCCTGCATCGTTTTCGGCCCGAGCGGGACCTGCGTGCTCCAGCAGTCCCCTTGGGCATGGAGGTCCAAGCCGAGCAACGCCGGGTCGTTCGGGATGGTCCAGTTGAATTGGCTCACGGAGCCCGCAAAGACCTGGGCCGAGCGGAGGAAGAAGGCGCCGGCGATCAGTTGCTCGCCGTGGGGCGTCATCGTCCCGGATGTCGCGCGCCGGCACAGGGACAGGGTCGCCAGGCCGCTGCCGAAGCCCCGACAGTCGAGGTTGGCGGCCCACGTCCCGCCGATCTGGGGAAGCGAGGTGTTGGAGAGGATCACGTGGTTCACGCCCGACCCGTTGCGCGGCTGCACCGAGGGCTGCACGGCCACGCTCGTTTCGCACCAGCTCAGGTCATCGACGGCGCCCGAACCGGCGAGGTTGATGTCGATCTGGAGCACGCCTGTCGGATCGAAGCCCATGTCGTCGACAGCCGTAGCAGTCGAGCCGAATCCGATCTGGCCATTCGTGTCCGTCAGGTCGAGCAACTTCCACCCCGGGGGCCCGTCGCTGATGAAGTCTCCCGTCCAGTTGGCCGGAACGGAGTAGGTCCGCTGGGCTCCCGCGCCGTCGGTGAGGACAACCGTCGATGTGCCGTCACTGGAATCAATGTCGATCAACACCACGCTGGCAGGCGTGATCGGTCCGGGGAAGCTGAAGCTCAGCGTGCCGCCGTCTTCGTCGTCGTTGTGAGAGCAGTAGATGCCCGAGGCGGGTGGGCACTCGCTCGTGTTGGCATCCGTCTGCAGGATCAGGATATTGCCCCGCCCGACGAGGAGGTCGGGATCCTGGGCAGCCGGACCGGTGTCCGAGTCCAGGACCGCGGCGGTGGGGAGGTTCGAGGCATTGACGCTGCTCGTGATGGTCACGGGGAAGCTCGCGCCGCCATTGAACTCCGGATCGCCGTTGCCGAGGTGCTGGCCGTGCACGAGGGACTGCCCTTCGTCGTCGGTCTCGAAATCGAGTGTGAAGCAACCGCCTATGCACGGCGTCGTCCGGACCAGCCGGTACAGATCCGTTCCGGAGGGCCCGAAGATCCCGGTGCCGATCGAGTAGACGCCAGTGGCGTCCCACGTCATGCCCTGGGCCACCTCGCTCACCGGATTCGGCATGGGAGGTCCTGCCGCCCAGGTATCGCTCGCCGGATCGTACAGCTCGGTCACGGTCAGGTTCGTGAAACCGTTGTATCCGCCGAAGACCGCGATGCGCGCGTCGGGCGATTGGGGACACAGAACGCCCGCCATGGCGTCGCCTCGGGGCGTCGGCATGTCGGTGCCGGCGCTCCAAGTGTTGCTGGCAATATCGTAGATCTGGGTCTTCGTGATGACCGCGCCGAGGGAGTCGACACCGCCGAAGACGTAGATCTTGCCGAGATATCCAACGCTCGCGTAGTTGTCCGACACGGGAATCGGGAGCGGAGCCAATGGGCTCCAGGTGCCTCCGACGCCCGCGGTCGGATCGAACACATCGTTGTCTCCGTAGATCGGGCCGCCTCCGAACGTGGCGCCCCCACGGCCGCCGATCGAGTAGATCTTGTTGCCGAAGCTCGCACAACCCAAGCCGCCGCGCGGGAACGGCAGCGAGGTCATGGTGGTCCAAGTCGGCCCCGCGGGATCGAACTCCTCGACCGCTGCGGTCGGCCCCGTGCGACCGCCGACGGCGTAGTGCTTCCCGAACGCGGTGCCGCCGCCCATCTCGGAGCGCGGGACCACGGCGTCCGGGGCGCTGAGGCCGCCATGGGTCCAGGAATCCCCGACGCTATCGTAGATGGAGAGCAAAGACGAATCGCTGAACCGGTAGCCGTGGCTGACGTAGATCTTGCCTCCGATCAGGCTCGCGCTGGCTCCCTCGACACCCGACCCGGTGCGCGGATCCAACAGGGGCGCTTTCGTCTGCCACGCGTACTGAGCGTGCACCACTCCACTGGGATGGGTGGCCGCCGCGAACACGGCGACGCACGTCCAGACGACCAACTTCGAGTACCGCGTACGCAAAGCCAATCGTGCATGTCCGACTAGCGCATTCATGTGTCCTCCTACTAGGTGTTATTGAATTGGCTGCAAAGGCTGCAAACCACTGGTGACGACTCGGCCATCCAAGGGAAGTCGAGACAGGAGACCTGTACCATCAACGCGTATCTCCGGGAAGAGCTGGTGCCCCTACTACCCCGACGAGAAGCGCTACGGTTGCCGGAAGCTCTTGCGCACCCGGCACAAGCGCCTGCAGGTGCAGCTGTTGGTGAACCTGGATCGTGCCCGGCGGCGGGCCCTCCACCCGAGGGAACCCGAGGGAGCCCTCCCAGGCCCTGGCTGCCGCCGCCCTGCGCCCGCCGCCCGAGCCAGCCTTCGCCTGCCGGCCATATCTGAGCAGTTGAGGGCGCGGCTATGATCCCCCTCATGAACGAACTGCTGCTGCTTGCAACCAACGCGGCGTCGAATCCGGCTGATCTGAAGGTCTGGGCGTATGCCGCGTTCATCGGTCTCGTGGTCGTGTTCCTGGCGCTGGACCTCGGCGTCTTTCATCGCGAAGCCCACGAAGTCACCATGAAGGAGGCAGTCACCTGGTCGGTGATCTGGCTGACCTGCGGCATCGCGTTCAGCGGGTTCGTGCACATGGCCTATGAGAACCACTGGCTCGGGCTGGGGTTGGACACGGCCATGTACAGCACGCCAGAGGCGATCAAGGCCGGCGCGCCGCTGATCGTGTCGGGCGAAGTGCAGGGCTTCGAGGCGGCCAAGCAGTATCTGGTGGGTTACGTGGTCGAGAAGTCGCTGGCGATGGACAACATCTTTGTCATCGCGCTGATCTTCGCATTCTTTGCGGTGCCGTCGAAGTACCAGCATCGCGTGCTCTTCTGGGGCATCATCGGCGCGCTGGTGATGCGCGGCGGGATGATCTTTCTGGGCGCGGGGCTGATCCTGAAGTACCAGTGGATTCTGATCGTGTTTGGCGGGTTCCTGATTCTGACGGCGCTCAAGATGGCCCTGATCAAAGGCAACGACAACGTCTCCCAGAACATCGCGGTGCGCCTGTGCAAGAAGGTCTTCCGGGTAACGGAGTTCTACGACGGGGAGAGGTTCTTCACCAAGCGAACGCTCAAGCCGACGTACAGCAAGGACGTCAGCGGCAAGGAGGTGATGGACCCGGCCCCCACGGGCTCGCTGAGTGCCGCATGGGCGATCACGCCCTTGTTCCTGGCGCTCATCCTGGTCGAGATCACCGACCTCGTTTTCGCGGTCGACTCGATCCCAGCCATCTTCGCGATCACGCCGGACCCGTTCATCGTGTTCACGAGCAACATCTTCGCGATCCTGGGGCTGAGGGCTCTGTACTTCTGTCTGGCGGCACTGATCCAGAAGTTCCGCCTACTGAAGCCGGCGCTGATCCTGATCCTGGCGTTCGTGGGCGTGAAACTGTTGCTGCTGAGCGTGCCGCCATACCTGGATGTGATCGGCATGAGCAAGGCCGATCCGATCAAGATCGACACGACGGTGTCTCTGCTGGTGGTGGTGGGCACACTCCTGCTCGCAGCGGTGCTGAGCATGTTGATACCGGCGAGGGCGATGCCAGGGGGAAAGGCGCGACCGAAGCACTGAAAGAGACGCAGCGTGCAGAGGCGATCTCGCGGGCACGCTTTCAGGCCGACGCAAAGCCTGAGCAGTTGGGCATACTGTAACAAGCGCGGTGTTGCTGGGCACCCCGCGCAAGGACTCCGGAGTCGGGAAGAATGAAGCAGCAGGCCACAAGAAAGAACGATACGCACATCCGCAAGCTCGTCGAGTCGGCGGCCTTCAATCATTTTGTCGTGACCGTCATCATGGTCAACGCGGCGCTCATCGGCGTGAGCACCTACCTGACCGATGCGACGGCTCTCCGCGCCATCGCGGCGATCGAGACGGTCTGCGTCGGCATCTACCTCGTGGAAATCGTCCTGAGATTCCGGGCTCGCGACTCGACTGCGGTCTTCTTCCGCGACGGTTGGAACGTCTTCGACCTGGTGATCGTCATCTCGGCGTTAGTTCCCGCGTCCAATGGCATCGGACCGGTATTGCGCATTCTTCGTGTGTTCCGCGTATTGCGGCTGGTCAAGACCATCCCGGAACTACGGCTGATCGTCACCGTGCTGCTCCGCTCGGTGGCCAGCATGAAGTACGTGTCGCTCCTGGCGGCGATCCTGTTCTATGTCTACGCGGTAATCGGGGTGAAGCTGTTCGGGAGCGACGGCCACCCCATGCAGCCCTACTTCGCCAGCGTCCACGAGGCGTGCTTCACGCTCTTCCGCATCCTCACCGGTGACGACTGGACCCAGATGCGCTACGAGCTTGCCCAGTCTGGTCATCCACTGGGGGCGTTCACCGCCTATCAGGTGTCCTGGATCGTGATCGCGACGTTCCTGCTCGTGAACCTCATCGTCGGCGCCGTCATCAACAACTACCAGAAGGTGCAGGACATCGAGGATCATCGTTCGCTTGCGCCGGATACCAGCGAGCGACGCCTGCGGGAACTCGTTCGAGAATGCGACGCGATCCTCACATCTCGTTCGCAACAGTCGGCGGCTCCTACCCACCGGTCCTCGCCGGAAACCGCCGACGCATGACGCGTCGGCCCACCTCGCTCGATGTGGGCGCAGGGCGGCGGCAGCCAGGGCCTGGGAGTGCTCCCGGCGGGTGGAGCGCCCGCCGCCGGGCACGATCCAGTCGCGCCATTCCGCGGCCGGCGCCAGCACTCCGTGATAGGTCCAGAGATGGGTCCGCGGCCGGGCACCAAGGCCGCTAGCCGGGCGATGAAGTCGAGCGGATCGAACACGAAGGCTCGCGTGCCGTCCTTCCGCGCCACCGTCGAGCGCCTCGGCCGGCGCCGCGACGCTCGCCCGCTCTTCCTGCCGGGTGAACGGTGCTGCGACATGGACGGCTTCTCGCTCCACGCCAAGGCCGAGATCGAGGCCCACGATCGCGACGCACTCGAGCGCCGCACCGGTCCTCGCCGGACGCGGCTCACGATCGCGACGGGCTCGAGCGGGCCGAGCGTGGCAATCGCGGTCGTGCCGCCCCTGCCGCACGCAGTACCCTACGCGAATGGCACGCGACCCGACTTCACGAGCATCGCCCGTCGGGTCGGGCGGCAAGCGCGGGGTCCTCGACTGGATCGAGGTCATCGGCAACAAGTTCCCCGAGACGGCCTTCCTCTTCGTGCTTCTCGCCGCCCTGGTGATGGTGATCTCGGCGGCGGGGAGCGCCCTGGGCTGGAGGGTGCAGCCGGTACAGGTGACCGTCGAGAAGATCGAGCAGCTCGATGCCGAGGGGAACTCGGTGCTCGTGCCGAAGCTCGACGACGCGGGCCAGCCGCTCACCGTCCTCGCGCCGGCCGGCGCGCCGATCGAGCCGCTCAGCCTGCTCACTGCCGACGGCGTGTACTGGATGCTCTCGTCCATGCTGCGCAACTTCACGTCGCTGCCGGCGCTGGGCCTGATCTTCACCGCGCTCCTTGCGATCGGGCTGGCCGAGCGGTTCGGCTTCTTCGGCGCGCTGATGCGGGCGCTCGCCATCGCCACGCCGAAGCGGTTCCTCACCCCGATGATCGTGTTCCTCGGCGCCAACTCGAGCGTGGCGAGCGACGCCGGGTACGTCATCCTCCCGCCGCTGGCGGCGGCGCTGTACCTCGCGGTCGGCCGGCATCCCGTTGCCGGGCTGGCCGCCGCGTTCGCCGGCGTGTCGGGCGGCTTCGGCGCCGGTTGCTTCCCGAGCGGCGGCGACGGCGTGCTCGCCGGGTTCGCTCAGAACGCCTCGCGGGTGATCGACCCCGAGTACACCGTCGACATCCTCCACATCATCTACTTCAAGGCGGTCTCGGCTGTCGTGATCGCCCTGGCCGGATGGTTCGTCACGGATCGGATCATCGAGCCGCGGCTCTGGCGGGCGGCCGGCGACTCGGCCTGGCGCGACGAGGCCGCGGTCATCCAGCAGATGGCCCTTGCGCCGGCCGAGAAGCGCGCGCTGGCGCTCTCGTCGCTCGGCGGGCTGGCGACGGCAGGGCTGTTCACGGCGATGATCTGGGTGCCTGGCGCACCGCTCGAGGGCCTCGGCGTGCCGACGCTCTCCGACGGCCGCGCGCCGCTGCACCATGCGGTGGAGATCGAGCCCGCCGGCTCGCCGACCGACGCGCCGGCGCACGACGTGCTCGCCCGTGACCCGCTGCTCGTCACCGAGCGCCAGAGCCCCGCGCGCCTCGAACACGCCCCGGGCCCGCGCTGGTCGCACGTCATCGTGCCGATGATCTTCTTCGTCTTCCTGGTTCCCGGGCTGCTGTTCGGCTGGCTCACCGGCAAGCTGAAGACGCAGAAAGACGTGGTCGACGCGATGAGCCACGGCATTTCTTCGATCGTGCCGGTGCTGGTCATCTTGTTCTTCATGGGCCAGTTCGTGAACTACTTCGCGTACACCGGGCTCGACCGGATGTTGGCCTACGTCGGCGGCACCTTCCTCGTCGGGGCCGATCTGCCGATACCGCTGCTCATCGCTCTCTTCGTGCTCCTGGTTGTGGTCGGCGACTTCGCGATCAGCGGAGCGCTGAGCAAGTTCGGAGTGCTCGCGCCGATCTTCGTCCCGATGTTCATGCTGGTCGGCATGAGCCCCGAGCTCACGACCGCCGCGTACCGCATCGGCGACAGCGTGGTGAACATCATCACTCCGATGAACAGCTACGTCCTGGTCATCCTCGCCGTCCTGCAGAAGTACCGGCCGGCCGCCGGGTTCGGGAGCCTGATCTCCCTGATGGTCCCGTACTCGGTGGTGTTACTCGCCGTGTGGATCGGGCTTCTCCTCGTCTGGTACGCGGCAGGCTTGCCGCTCGGGCCGGGCGCTCCGCTCCACGTCGGTCCCGCCGGTTGAGGGCTGCGCGGCGCACCCTCGCGATGGAACCGGAACGCCCGTCGTCGGAAGCACGCGCTCGTTGTCATGGACCGGACCGACCGGCGCCGCTCCGGCGGTCACTCGGCTATCCGCCGGGGACGGTGCGCTCGATGGTCTGGCGTGCGAGTTCGCCTCCGAGGAGCGCTTTCCGCGAACGCGTCCCGGCGAGCAAGATGTCCGCCATGTCGTTGCCGAGATCGCTACCGAAGCGCGCGGGCTGGATAGTCGTGGCGGCGCTCGCGGGATCTACGGGCCGGCGCTGCGGCAGGGCACGTGGTCGGGCGAGATCGAAGTTCGCCCCGGTGAGGAGGCGTCCACTTTCCTCGAGGGCCAACTCCAGCATCGCGGAGGCGGCTTGAAGGGGAGTGGAAGTGACCGTCGCCGCGCGGCCGCGTCGTCGGGTAGGCCGGCGCGAACAGGTCCAGATCGCCATACTCGTCCACGTCGGCCCGTCGCCGCCGCGAGCGAGCGGGGCCAGTCGGGGTTGCCCTCTGACCGCGCTCCGCTGGCCGGTCATGGAACGTATCTCGGCTTGTCGGCGGTGGCGCACGGATCCTCCACTCCCGGCGGAGCCAGGGCTGGCCAAACGCGTTGCTTCGCGGCGGGCACGTACACGCGGTGGCGCTCGTCCTCGTAGGCCACGACCCAGTCGCTGCGCGTCGCCAGGTTCGCTTCGAGGCGCTTCGCCCGCGGCGCCAGGATGAGGTCGTGGGGATAACGGTCGAGGAACTCGCTCCAACCCGGCTCGCCGCGGAAGAAGCGGCGCACGTCACGGAAGGTCGTGTCCGGATACACGGCGTCGTACCGGCCGTCCATGGCGACCCGGCAGGCGGGATACAACCGCCACATCGCGTAGCCACCGAAGTTGAAAGGCACCAGGAGGTTGCCCTCGAGCCGGTTCTGGAGGAGGAAGTCCACGGCCCGCGCGGGGAACGAATCGAACAGGACGATGCGCAGGGGCAACGTCGCGAGCACGGTTCCCGCGCCGAAAAAGAGGAGTGCGCGCCCGAGCCAGGCGGACGTCCGCTCCAGGACGGGCGCGATCCGGACCTGACCCACGAGGCGCCGCCACTCGATCGTCAGCCACGTGCACACGAACGGCGCGGAGGCGATCACGAACAAGCTCGCATGCTTGGTCACGCGCAATCCCAGGGCGGCGGTCACGACGAGCACGAGAACGGTCGCCTTGTCCGGCAGCTTCCGGCGCAGGGCCCCGAGCACGAGGCCGATCGACGTCAGCACGAGGAGCGCCCGGAAGCCTTGCAAGAAGATCCCGGGGCCGAGGAGCTCCGGCGGCTGCCACTCGACGATGGTCGCGCGGTCCTTGGTGACCGCCTCGGTGAGCTCGTTCCAGAGCGTGAAGCCGTAGGGATTCGCGAGCGACGCCGCGACGACGGCCGCCGCCAGGAGGCCGAAACGCAAGGGGCTCCGGCGCCTGAGCAGCTCGCCGGCGCCGAACAGGACGATCATCCCGAGCCCGGCCAGGAACCCGCCATGCAGATTGGGCCACACCAGGTTGGAAACGGGAATCAGCCAGACGCAGCGCCAGTCGCCGTCCCACGCGCGCTCCAGCAAGTACAGCCAGGCCGAGAACAGGCAGAAGGTGAAAGCCTGCGGGCGAATCGTGGCCAGGAAGCCGAAGACGATCGCTGCCACGACCAGGACATGGAAGCAGAGGCTCGGCGGGCGGCCGAGGCTTCGCCGGGCGCGGAGGTACACGAAGGCCACCGCGCCGAACATCAGCACGGCCCGCAGGACCAGGAGACCCTTCTCGCCGGCGAGCGCGGCCACCCCGTAGAAGACGACGCCCGCGCCCCACTCGTGATCGATCCACTCCGGCCGCGTGGGCGTATAGGCGAACGGGTCTTGCCGAACGACCTCGCCCGACTCGAGGAACAGCTTGCCCATCGCCATGCGGTGCCAGATGTCCACGTCTCCATCTGGCTTCAGGAGCGCGACCGAGCACAGACAGACGAGCAGCAACAAGAACAGCGAGAGCGCCTCGCCCAGGGGTCCGCCCTGGCGAACCTCGTCCGCAGGTTGGTCAGGTATCGGGGACGGGATCGGCCCGATCCCGGAGATGGCGGCCGCTGTCATGGAACTCGGGACAGGATGCGGAGGACCGTCGGGCTCGGGCTACTCCCTTTCGCGGATTCCATGCGAGCGCCCTCCGTCACGGCCTCGCGCGGAGGGTAGCGGCGGAACACGGAGCAGGGTCGTGGCATGCCGGCACGGAGAATGGCGAGCGACCCTGCCAACGGCCGGGAGAGCCGGCATGATCGCGGGCCGAGAGACGTCCACGATGGCCAGACACGAGGACAGATCCTGTGCGACGTTCGTCGAGCAGGACTACCGCCCCGGGAACCTCGATGCGCTGCTCCACATCGAGGCGCACGCCGGGGACATCCGCTGGACGCGCGACTCGTTCCGGTGGTTCCTGGACCGGAGGAACACGGCGGTGTGCGTCATCACGACGTCGGCCGCGCCACGGACGCCGATCGCGTTCCATGCAGTGGAGGAGAATGTCGACGTGGTGTACCTGGCGAACATCGCCGTCGCGCCGGAGTGGCGTCGCAAGTCCGTCGCGACCTTCGCCCTGGCGAGGATCGTGGATCGGGCGCGACAGTCTCGATCGCCCGGGTCCGTCGCGAGGGCGAAGGCGCGGAAGATCCGCCGCCGCCAGGTGAGCGGGATCGAGCTCGGCTCCGGGCGGCTCGCGCTTGCTGCCCGATCCACCGCTGCGTCGTCGTAGCATGAGGAACCCGCTCCCCCCTCCAAGCCACGACGGAACGGCATTCCCTCGGCGCGATGGAACTCGAAGCAACCAGCTACGAAGTCGACGGCAAGACGTTCACGGGCTACATGGCCGCTGGCTCGGGCGGGCGACGCGCGCCCGGGATCCTGGTCGCGCATGAGGGCCCCGGTCTGACGGCGCACGTCAAGGAGCGCGCGCGGATGCTCGCGCAGCTCGGCTACGTCGCCTTCGCCATGGACCGCTACGGCGAGGTGGACCCGCCGCTGGAGCGCGCGAAGGCGCTGGTCCGAGCGTTGAGGGCGGACCTCGCGACCCTCCGTCGGCGCGCCAACGCCGCGCTGGACTTGCTCAAGGCGCATCGCAGCGTCGACGCGCGCAGGACCGCCGCGATCGGCTTCTGCTTCGGAGGGACGGCGGTGCTCGAGCTTGCCCGCAGCGGCGCAGATGTGGCTTGCGTCGTTGGATTCCACGCGGGGCTGGATACGACGGCTCCCGGCGATGCGCGCGCGATCAAGGGCAAGCTCCTCGTTTGCATGGGAGACAGGGATCCTGTCGTCACCGCTCGGCATCGCGACGCGTTCGTCGCCGAGATGGCCGCCGCGAACGTGGATTGGCAAATGATCCTCCATGGCGGCGTCGGTCACAGCTTCACCAATCGCGAGAGCGACGCCTGGGGCTTCCCCGGCTTCGCCTATGACGCGGTAGCGGACAAGCGGTCTTGGCTCGCGATGCGCAATCTCTTCGACGAAGTGCTCGGGCCCGTGTCGGGCCGAGCCACGCCCACGGCGTCGTCGGGAGGCTGAAGCGGTTCTCGGAGAAGCGACCGCGTACGCGCAAGGGAAACCAGAACGGTCGCGCCCCCGCGCCGACCAGGATATCCGTGAGGTATCCGCCTCGGCGCGAGGGGATACTGGTTCCGAGCGGCTCGCCCACCGCTCGCTGAACCATGCTGCTCGCGCACGCGCGCAAAACCGTTCGCGAGGATGCCGCAGTCGAGATAGCGGTAGAGCTCGCGGCGCACGAAGGCGGGTAACCCCGGCCCGGCGCGCTCGTCCGCGCGCGCGAGGAAGGTCTGGATGTGGCGCAGGAGCACCTGGTGGAGGGCTCCACGTTCGGGCTCGCGGCGGCGCCGGAGGCGCAGGGCTGGATCTCGCCGGCAGTCCATGCCGGGCGAGGACCGGTGTGAGGGGCTCCGGGTTGCGGCGGACCGGTGTGCGGTGCCGGCCGCGTCCGGTGAGTACGATCCCCGGCCGCATGAGTCTCGACACAGGCCCGAAGTCCCGCTTCTCGCCCTGGGAACTCGCCGTCGCGCCGCCGCCGGAGAGGCGGGACGACTGGAGCGAGCTCGACCCGGTGGCGTGGCCCGAGCGGCGCGAAAGGCGCTACGCCGTCGGCCGGCCGGGCCAGGACCAGTTCGTGCGACGGACGCTGCAGATCTCGGGCGTGGACGGGCACGACAGCCACGCCAACTTGTGCAGCGCCTCGGCGCGCCGCGGGTAGAGGACCGGCATGGAGACGAAACCGAGGGTCGTGGTGATCGGTGGCGGCTTCGCCGGCCTCGAGACGATGTTCTGTCTACGCCACCAGCTCGGCGACGGCGTCGACTTGAGCCTCGTCAGCAACGACAAGAACTTCGTCTTCCGTCCCGACACGATCTACGTCCCGTTCGGAGCGGATCCGAAGCGCTTCGTCGTCCCACTAAACCGGGTCCTCGCCGACATGCGGAGCGAGGTCCTCTACGACCGGGCACGCGCGATCGACTGCCAGAACCGGGTCGTGGCGCTGCGCGAGAAGGAGGTCCGCTACGACTATCTCGTCGTGGCCTCCGGCGCGAGCGTCCTCGCGGACGAGATTCCCGGACTCGCGGAGCACGCGACCTCGCTGTGGACGGTGGGGGGCATGCTGAAGCTCCGACGCGCCTACGAGCGCCTGATCGAGGACGCGCGGCGCGGCGCGCGCCGGAGGCTCCTGTTCCTGCTGCCGCGCCACAACCTCTGCGCGAGCCCGCTCTATGAGTTGATCCTCCTGACGGACACGTGGCTGCGCTCCAGGAAGGTCCGCGAGCCGGTGGAGCTGACCCTGGCGACACACGAGAGCAACCTGATCGAGGGCTTCGGCCGACCCTTCGACAGCCTGATCCGCGAGCGCTTCGAGCAGCGCGGCGTCGCCGTGCACGCGGGCCTCGTGGTGACGGAGGTCGAGCCCGACCGTTGCCGCTTCCTGAACGGGGAGCGGCTGGACTTCGACATGCTCGTCTCTTTCCCGCCCCACGTCGTGCCGAAGCCGTTCGAGGGGCTGCCGAACGACGAGCGCGGCTACGTCCGCGTCGTCGCGGACAGCCGGCGGGTCGTCGGCCAGGAGCGCGTCTTCGCCGTCGGCGACGCGGCAGCTCATCCGGTGAAGCGCGCCTTCCTGGCCCTCCTGCAGGCGGACGCGGCCGCGGAACACATCGCCGCCGACATCGAAGGACGCGCACCGAGGATGTCCTTCGAGGCCGCCTCCGCGACGCTGATGGAGGCCATCCAGCAGACCACGTTCGACCAGGGGAGGGCGAAACCCGAGCGGCGCACCGCCGCGAACCAGGGCGGGACCTTCCCCGACCGCATCGAGGTGGGCATCTCCCCCCTCTGGCGCGCGGGCACGCGGGCCGTCGGCTTCCACCTCCCGTGGCGCCTCGGGCCGGGCGAGCCGTTCCACACGGGGCTTGGCTCCTAGGGGGGTGAGTCCGAAGTTTGCTGCATATGTCGGCCCCTCGCTCGCGCCAGCGTCGTTGCGCCTCCTCCGAGTATGCAGCGAATGCGCGTCGTCGGCGCGCTTAGCTGGCGCGGCTGCGGGGCCCGACATCTGCAGCGAACTTCGGACTCACCCCACTAGCTGCGAGGAGGATCCTCCCGCGCAACAGCCGCTACCACGTTCGCAACCAGTCGGCGATCACATCTGCAGCAGGGTCGTCAGGCCGCGCTGCTCGAGCCCTTGCCGGGTTTCCTGCGCCTCGAGCGCGTCTTGGATTCACGAGTGCTCTCCCGCTCGTCGGGAAGGAGATAGAGCGTTTCGGGAGAGATGTCGGCCTGATCCGACCAGACGATCGTGCCGCACTCGTGGTCGACGCGCAGCTTGGCGAAACCCTCCGCGTTCCGGAACGGCTTGAAGACGGGTCCCTTGAGGCGTCGCTCCAGGTTGACTTGCTTCGACACACCGTCGTCGAAAACCAGGAATACGGAGAAGGGGCCGCAGACCCTTGCATGGACCACGACCGGGACCCGGTCCTTGGGCAACCCTTTCGGGAACCTGACCACGACTGTGAAGCTATTCGAGCGGTGCGCCCATTCGCGCAATACGTCCGGCATCGCGTACGGGGGCGGCTGCGTGTGGATGGGTGCGAACGCCGATCCATATGGCATCTTTCAGGTC
>JANOGB010000051.1:0-7566 GCA_031413955.1 Planctomycetota bacterium
GCGCGCCCGAGCAGGCCCCTGCTGCCTCGCCGCGAGTTAGGGCTCGCGCAAGAATTAATTGGTCATTTCGGCGAGCCATCGCCGCCGATGGCAAGGCGCGCCGACGCAGGCAACCTGCAAGGTTTCCGAGGAGGCGCAACGCCGCCAGCGGCGACGAGGGCCGGCGAAATGACCAACTAATTCTTGCGCGGGCCCTTAGTCAACTGGGAGCGCCGGGCTCCAGCCCGGCTGTCTTTCGGAGATCCGGCCGCGGCAAGGGAACGGAGGAGAGGAAGAAGAGGAAGAAGCCGGGCTGGAGCCCGGCGCTCCCAGATGAAGTGCTCCCGGATGAGCGTCCGCGCTCACGACGGGTCGCGGCCTGGCTTGCGCTTCTTCCTGCCGAGCTTGGGTACCCGGGCCGGCAGCTTGCGAGTGTCTGCCTCGAGGCGCCGTTCCAGCTTGCGCACGTCCTCGGCCGGGGGCAGCTGCTCGGGCCGGATCCCACGTTTCCCCAGCGCTTGGCGGACTTCGCGATTGTTGCCGACGTGCTCGGAGGTGATCCGCGGTTCGCTGTGCAAGTCGCGGAGCTTCACGTTGTGGGCGGTCATCTCGTTGGCCAGGTCTTTGGCCTTGATCGTGATCGTGGGCAAGAAGTCAGCCAGAGGCCTGGCCTCTGGGACGCCGAGCCGCTTCTTCATGTCCCGGGTCGTTCGCCCGCCGAACAACGCTGCGTCGCCCTTGCTGCGGATGCGCGCGAAGCTCTGTTCGTCCCGCAGGCGCTCGAAGATGACCCCGGATAGTTCCTTCTCGCTTGCCGCCAGGCCCTTGCGCGCTTCCAGCCGTTCGAGATCCTCCAGGCGCGCCTCGATCAACTCCTGCTTGCGGGTCTGCACCGCGAAGTAGGTCTGCGCGAAGGCGATCTCTTCCTTGCGCGGATCGCCGTTCTGCGCGAGCAGGTAGGCCGCGTAGCGAGTCAGGGCCACGTCCTCGACCTCGCGCTGTGAACCGGAGCCTAGGTCGACCATTTTGCTGACGTCAGCAAAATGGTCGGTGGGGGCCTGGCCCGCGTTCTGGCACGCCTCACGGGCCTTGGCGATCACCTGCTCGAAGTTGCGCCACTGGGTGTAGCCGAGCAGCTCTTGCAACTCGCGCGCGAGCCAGTAGTCGACGGAGCCCTCGCGGTGGGCGATGGCTTCGAAGGAACGGAAGAGGCGGGCGATGAGGTCACGGTCCATGGGATTCCTGCTGCGGCGCCGGGGCTTCTCGGGATGGGGAGCGAACCGCGACATGGACCTGTTGGCTTCTACCCGGGTGTCGATGAATCCGAGATTCCTTGCGCGCGCCCACACGCTCCGGCAGAGCGGCGTCAGCGCGAGCAGGCCCCGCTCGAAGTGGCGCTCCAGGCGTCCATGCCGCCGACGAGGTCGGTCACGCGCTCGAAGCCGGCGGCCTGGAGCAGGCTCGTTGCGATGGAGGATCGATACCCCGACTTGCACACGACCACGAGCTCGCGGTCCCTCGGCACTGCGGCGAGGTTCTTCGACAGGTCGTCCAGCACGAGGTGCAGCGCGCCGTCGATGTGGCCGGCGCTCCATTCCGCGTTCGTGCGCACGTCGACGACCTGCGGCGGCTTCGGAGCGGCGAGACGCTTCGCGAGGGCCTCGCGGTCGACGCGCGCGCCGCGCACGAGCTCGGCCGCGCGCGCGTGGGCGGCGGCCACGCCGCCCTTCAGGTAGCCGGCGATGCGATCGAAGCCGATGCGGCCGAGACGCGTGGCGGACTCCTCTTCCTTGCCCGGCGCGGTCACCAGCACGATCGTCTGCTTGGGATCGAGCAGCGTCCCGACCCAGCTCGCGTAGCGGCCCGACAGGCCGATGTTGATCGAGCCCCGGACGTGCTCGGCGGCGAAGGCGTCGGCGTCGCGCGTGTCCAGCAAGCGCGCACCGCCGCGCGCGAGCTTCAGGACCTCGTCCAGCTCGAGCGGCTTCAGCGCCGTCGCGAGCACGCGCTCCAGGGTCTCACGCTCTGCGCGGTTGAGGCCGGCGTCGTAACCGAAGTAGGCCGGCGCCACGGGTTGTTCGCCGGTCACGAGGCGCACGAACTCCGCCTTGCTCATGGACGCCAAGGCGTAGTTTGTCTTGCGCTGCACGCCGAGTGTCGAGCTCGTGTCGCTCGAGAGGTTCTTGCCGCAGGACGAGCCCGCGCCGTGCCCGGGGTAGACGAGCGTCTCGTCAGGCAGCTTCATCAGCTTCTGCAGGGAGTCGTGCAGCATGCCGGCGAGATCCTCCGCCTTCATGCCTGCCGCGACCATCAGGTCGGGCCGCCCGACGTCGCCGATGAAGAGCGTGTCGCCGGTCAGCACGGCCACGGGCTTGGTCCGATCCTTGGCGAGATCGTGCACGACGATGCACACCGATTCCGGCGTGTGGCCGGGGGTCTCGAGGAACGCGAGGCGCACGTCGCCGAACTCGAGCACGCCGCCATCCTGCATCGGCTGCACGCGGTACTCGGCCTTGCCGCGCACGCCGAGGTGGATCGTGGCGCCGGTGAGCTCGCGCAGCTCCAGGTGCCCGGCCAGGAAGTCGGCGTGGAAGTGCGTCAAGAGCACGTGCCGGATCGTGGCGCCGAGCTTGGCGGCCTTCTCGAGGTAGATGCCGACGTCGCGGCGCGGGTCGACCACCGCGGCGGTCTTGGTCTTCTCGTCGACGATCAGGTAGGAGGCCTGCGAGAGACAGGCGAGATAGATCTGTTCGAGGTGCATGGGAGCGCTCCTGCGGGGGACGCGCTCATTGTAGGGGCGCGAGAGTCGGCCGCTCGATCGGGATGGCCCCCTCCGCCGGCGCGCCGGGCTCGAGCCAGGGCGCGAGCACCCGACCACGCACCCGACCAGCGTTCAGGTCGAAGAGCCGGTAGGCCTCGCCCGCAGCGAGATCCACGCTCAGCTCGACCGTTTCCGAGCGGACGATCTGGAGCGGCGCCTGGTAATTGAGGCGCAGCCCGAGGCGATGCTCTCCGGCCGGCAGGGTGACGAGGAAGTAGAGCCCGGGCTCCCTGGCGCGGTAATCCGTCCTGACCCCGTCGATCTCCTCGATCTCGATCTGGTAGCTGATCCATACCTCGGCCGGCCGTTCGAGCGCAGCAGCGGTCAGGCCATGCTCGTACGCGGCTTCCGCCCTACGCGGAACTTCGAGCGGAGTCCTGCAGCTCGCGGCGAGCACGAGGATGGCCGGGAACGCCAGGCTCCAGCCTGGCTTCTTGCTGTTCTCGGAGAGCAGAAAAAGAGCCGGGCTGGAGCCCGGCGCTCTTAGATGAATCACGGCTGGCGCGCGACGCGGCGCGCGGCAAGGGCCAGACAGACGAGCGCGAAGCCGACCAGCATGAAGAGCGAGCGCGAGACTTCCGCCAGTCCGGCGCCGTGCAGGAACGCATCGAGATAGGCCTGGTGGCCCCAGTAGAGCGGCGACACGAGCGCCAGCTCCTGCAGCACGGCGGGCATCACGAAGTGCGGCACCATGACGCCGCCGAGGACGGCCAGGATGATCACCGAGGTCGCGCCGAAGGCGGCGGCCTGCTCCGGCGTGCGCGACAGGCTCGCCACGAGGAGACCGTAGGACGCCGCGGCCAGCGCGCACACGAGCGTGATGGGCACCAGCACCAGCGGGTCCTCCCCGAGCTCGAGCGAGAGGTCGGAGAAGAGCGGTACGACGAACATCCCGACCGCGAGCATGCCCGCGAACTGCAGCATGCCGACCAGCACGTAGGGCGCGAGCTTTCCGAGCACGATCGAGCTCTTCGGCACGGCCAGGGCGAGCAGGCGGCTCAAGGTTCCATCGCTGCGCTCGCGGTGCAGTCCCTGGGCCAGCGGCACGACCAGGAAGAACATCGCGAACAGCGTCCAGCCGGGGACGGTCTGCTGCAGCGGCGTCGGCAGGACCCTGCGCGGGCCGGCGGACTCGGCCACGAAGAGCTCTGGGTCGGCCTCGATCTCCTTCGCGCTGGCCGCCGGGGCGACGGCAACGCGCGGGCGTTCCTCCGTGCTCTTGCCGCGCGAGTCCCGCGCAAGCCGGACGGTCTCCGCGCGGGCGTTCGAGTCGGTCGTGGGGCGCTCCGGGCGCGTGAACTCGCGCTTCGGGGGCGGCTCGAAGCTGAGCTTGGGCAGCTCCGGCTCGCCGAGCAGCACGCCCTCGGGCAGGTCTCCGCGCGCGGCCAGGTTCGTGCGCACGGCCGCGGCTTCCGCGCCGGCGGCCTCCTCCGCGGTGGCGACGAGCGCGAGCTCGTGCATCTCCGCGGGCGTCCCGCCGAGCAGCGCGCGCGCGTTCTCGAGCATCGCGACCGTCGACTCGAGCTCGGCGCCGGTGCTCGCGAGCAGCGCGCCGGTCTCCTCCAGCTTCACGGCCAGGTCCTCGAGCTGCGCTCCCGCCTCCTCGAGCTGGTCTCCCATGTCCTCGAGCTCGGCGCTCATGTCCTCCATCTGGGTGCCCATGTCCTCCAGCTCGTGTCCGAGCTCCTCCTGGCTGCGCGCGAGCTCCTCCTGGAAGAGGCTCATGCAGGTCGTCGCCACTCGCGCCTCGATCAGCCAGCGGTACGGGGCGTCGAGCGCCGGCGACGCCTCCCAGCCGATCTTGCTCGGACCGAAGGGTCCGGCACCCGCGGCACGCAGGTACTCCTCGGCTGCGCGCGAGAACCCGTCCGGGATACGCACGACGGCGCGCGCGCGTCCGCTGCGGAAGAGCGCGGCATTCGTCATGCCGAACGGGCGCGGGACGAGCTGAAAATCGCCTGCACGCAACTTCTCCTCGAGCCGGCGCGCGAGCTCGCCCTGGTCCTCGTTCTCGAGCACCAGGCCGATCTGGACGCCCTTCTTCTCGCCGTACACCCCCTCGAGGGCCAGCGAGAGGAACAGCACGAAGGCCGCGGGCATGCCGAAGAGCAGCGCGGCAGCCTGGCGGTCGCGCGCCAGCACCACGAGCTCCTTGCAGGCGATGGTGAAGCTCCTGGACTGCATCAGTCGCGCATCTCCCGCCCGGTCAGCTCCAGGAAGCGTTCTTCGAGCGTCGGTCGGTGGGTCTCGAGGCCCAGCACGGCCCCGCGCTTCGAGATGCGCGCAACGGTCTCGGTGAGCGCGGCCACGTCGTCGCCGCCGAGCTCGAGCAGGTTCTCGGCCAGCACGCGCGCGCGCAGCCCGCTCCCCTCGGCTTCGCGCGCGAGCGTCGCGGCGCTCGACCCGGGCCCGAGCGTGAGCCGGAGCGTCTGGGCGCGCCGGCCGCGCAGGACGAATTCTTCGGTCGGCCCCTGGGCCAGCACGCGCCCGCGATCGATCACGATCACCTCGGCGCACAGGCGCTCGATCTCCTCGATGTAGTGGGTCGTGTGCACGATGGTCGTGCCGTTCGCGGCCAGGCGCTCGAGTGCCTCGAAGATGGCGAGACGAGACTGCGTGTCGACGCCGACCGTGGGCTCGTCGAGCAAGAGCAGGCGCGGCTCGGAGAGCAGCGCCACGGCGAGATTGAGGCGCCGCTTCATGCCACCGGAGAAGCGCGCGACACGTGTCCTGGCGCTCTCTCGTAGACGGGCCGTCTCGAGGCAGGCTTCGACGCGCGCCGAGAGGTGCGCGCCGGAGAGTCCGCTCAGGCGCCCGAAGTAGCGCAGGTTCTCGGCCGCGCTGAGGGTCGGGTAGAGCGCGAGCTCCTGCGGGCAGAAGCCGATCTCGTGCCGCGCCGCGCTGGTCGAGCCCGCGCGCCCGAAGATCTGGAGCGTCCCGGACGTCGGTCGGAGGAGGCCGCAGACGAGATGCACGAAGGTCGTCTTGCCGGCGCCGTTCGGACCGAGCAGGCCGGTGGTGCAGCCCTCTCGTATGCGCACCGACACGCGTTCGAGCGCGGGCCGTTCGCTGCCGGGAAAGGTGTACGAGAGCTCGCTCGCTTCGAGCGCCACACCGCGCCGCAGCGAGGTCGCGCTCGCCGTCTCGGCCGTCATCGGGCGGCGACCGCGGAGGCAGCCGGGACCTTCACGGCCCGCGAGTCGGGCGCGTGCGCGAGCAGGAAGCGGAAGGTCTCCTCCTCCAGGCGCGCGCACTCGAGCAGGGCCTCGGCCGCGGCCTCGAAGCGACTCGCGCTGGTCTCGCGCCCCTTGATGATGCCCGCCGCCGTGCCGGCGAAGCGCGCGCGCCACAGGTCGCCGGCCGCGGTCATGCGCACGGAGGCCTCGCTGTACGGCTCGTGGCCGAGCAGCTCGCCCGCCTCCTGCAGGAAGGCCGCGTACATGAAGCGAAAACCGGCGCCGCCGGTGCCGACCTCTTCCTGCATGCGCACCACGTGGCCGAGCAAGAGGCGCCGGCGCTGCTCGTCGGGCACGGTGCGCGGCCAGGAGCGCACGTGGCGCGCCAGGCGGCGGATCCCGCGCACGCCGAGGATCGGCACGGGCGCCAGCATCTTGCGCGCGTTGTCGCGGATGGAGGCCACCACCGCGCGCGGAAGGTCCACCCGCTTCGGCACGCTGCGCGGGAAGTAGAGCGCCCCGCGCGGCGCGAGCACGCCCTTCGAGAAGCGCGCGCGCGCCAGGGCCGCGGCGCCGAGCTTCACCGGCTCTTCGAGCATCGGATCGGAGAGCGCGTAGGTGTCGCCCTCCTGCGCGAGTGCGATCAGGTTGTGGCCGTTGAACTGCGAGCGGAACTCGCGCGGAAAATACGTCAGCCAGAACATGTTCGTCTGCAGGCCGACGGGGGTGCCGCGCCGGAGCAGCTCGTCGAGCTCGCGCACGCCGCGCGCCGCACTGAAGAAGCGACGGCGCTCGGTCGTGACGCCCAGGCGCTTGCACGCCAGCGCGAACACGGAACCGGGATACGAGCGAAAAGCGACGAGCGGCATGCCCATCACGCGCACGAACGGCGGGAAGAAGAAGAAGAGCCCGCTGCCGAGGCCGAAAACCATCGGCTCCGACAGCTCGAGACCAGCCTGGCGCAGCAGCGCCGCCGTGACGCCGCTCTCGCAATGGGCGGCATGCAGGTGGCGGAAGTCGCTCAAGCGCTCGCTCCCTGTTTCCCGGGCGGCGGGTCCGCCGGCTGCTCCAGGAACACGCGCGTGGCGTGATCCGGGACGTGCGCCAGGTCCGCGGGCACGAGATCCAGACAGTGGGCGTAGCGCTGCAGGATCTTCGGCGACAGGCGCGCGAAGACCGCCGGTTTGAGGTGCCGCTTGACGCGCCACGTCGCCATCCCGACGTGCTGCGCGCACAGCTTGGGCGTGAACTGGTGGGTCGCGAGGTGATAGGCGAGGGGCGCCAGCTCGCCCGCGCGCACCCTCTGGCGCGTGTCTTCGACCTGCGCCTCGAGATCCAGGAGCGCCTGCTCGGTCACCACGCGCTCGACCTCCCAGCCCGCGCTCTCGGCGACCACGTAGCGCTCGTCCTTGTCCACGGCGAAGCACACGCGCCGGTGTCCCTGGTAGAAGGACGGATCCTGCGGGACTTCTTCCGTGCGCATCGGGTCACCCTGGGAGCGCCGGGCTCCAGCCCGGCTCTGCTCTCCTGCTTCCGGAGGGCAAAGAGAGAGGAAAACCAGAAGACCAAAGAGCCGGGCTGGAGCCCGGC
>JANOGB010000052.1:0-7391 GCA_031413955.1 Planctomycetota bacterium
GAGCAATTTATCAACGATCCGCCGAGAACGCCCGGAGAACGCCTGGCCGCAGGGCGGATCGTTGATAAATTGCTCCGACTCCGTACTTTCCGCTGATCTACGGGTACGTGCGGTAGTTGCCGTTGTTGTCCTTGGCCAGCCAATCGAGCAGAGGGAAGCGGTCGCCGATCGAGATCGTGTGGATCACCACGCCGCGTTCCTTGTTCCAAGCCTGGACCTCCTCGCGGATCGCGACCGGGTCGATGACCGCGCCCACCGTGGGCTCGCCGTCCGAGAGAAAAAAGATCGTGTCGATCGTGGGATCCGCGAAGGCCTGCTCCAGGCCGGCATGGATGTTGGTGCCGGAGAACGTTCCGAGACCATCGATGTACTCCTTGGCCGCGGCGAAGGTCTCTTCGCTGCACAAGACCGCGGCTTCTTCCCAGGGCGTGACGCTGCCTGCGAAGGGCAGGATGTTGAAGTACGTGCCGACCTCCAGGGCATCCAGGCAGGCCAGGAGCTCCTTCTTCGCGACGTCCATTCGCAGCGGACCCTCGGTCGCTTTCTCGCCCCCCAGCCGCCAGTCCATCGAGAGCGAGATGTCGACCACGAAGGCCACGTGGTGCGAGGTGATCCTCAGCCCGAAGAAGCGCGAGTCGACCTTCACCCCGCGGAAGGACTGCGAGACCTGCTTCTCCTCGCGCACGTCGCGCTCGCGCTGGCGCTTCAGGAACTCCTCCGGCGTGGGGAAGACGAAGTTCGCGCCCTCCTTCTCCCACCAGCGCTGCCATTGCTTGGTGTCCGAGCGGAAGGGCTGGGCCGTGAGCTTCCACAGGATCTCGGCGAGCTCGGTGACCATGCGCCCCTCTTCCTTGCCGATGCGCTCGCACAGCGCGCCGACGCCGGCCGCCACGTGCAGCTCCTCCAGCCCGCGCGCCGCCGCCAGGCGCGTGGTCCAGCTCGGATGGGCGAGGGCCTGGACGAGGGGCGTGAGGTGTGCGGTGTCTTTCGACTTCCCGAGCGCCTCGATGGCGGAGTTGCGCACCACCTCGAGCGGGCTGGCGGTGAGGCCGGCCAGCTCGGCGCGCCACTCGGGCTCGGAGCCGCGGATCTTGTTCAGCGATTCGATGGCCGCGCCCAGGAGCAGGATGTCGTTCGACTCCTTCAGCGCCTGCTGGAGGCGCGGGACGAAGGTCGGATTGCCGCGCACGCCCATGGCGCGCAGGGCGTCGGCCGTGACCACCCGATCCCGGTCCTTCGAGAGCTCCAGCAGGGCCTTGTCGACCTTGGGATCCGGGATCCTGGCCGCCATGCGCAGGTGGAAGCGCTTTTCCAGCGGTCCGCCCTGCGTCAGGCCCTTGACCACCTGACTGCGCTGGCCGGGATCGTCGATTCCGATGAGCAGGTCGGCGATGCCGAAGGCGAGCTCGAGCGGCACCTCGCCGCGGGTGGCTTCCTTGAAGAGGCGATCGGCGAACTTCGCTCCGCGTTCGCTCAGCAGGATCTCGGCCGCGAGGAGGCGCGTGTCGGGGCGCTCCTGGCGGTTCTCGTACAGGCGCTCGGCGCAGGCGGCGGTCTCCGGATCGCGGCGCGCGGCGAGCTCCTCCAGCGCCCGGCGGCGCACGAGCACCAGCTTGGACTCGGTGGCCTCGACCAGCTCCTCGCTGGTGCGCGCCTGCGCCAGGCCCTCGAACGCGACCTCCTTGAGCCGTGGCGAGTAGAGCGCCACCTCGCCCTTGCCCTTCTCGCGCTTCTTCGTCTCGCCCGAATGATAGATGCGCAGGTACCAGTCGATGTCCTCGGGCCGCGCGCCCGCGACGTGGTGGCGCAGAGCGCGCTCGCGCACGGTCTCGTCCGCGCTGGAAGCCGCGATGGCCGCCAGGAACGGCCGCCCGCCGTTGCAGCCCGCCAGCTCGTCGATGGCCACCTCGCGCAGCTCGGGCTCGAAGGCCAGCGTGCCGATGTCGGTCAGCTTCTGGAGCGCGTTCCCCTCCGCCTCCGGCACGCCGTCGAAGAGCGCGAAGCTGCGCACGGCGATGCGCCGCATGTAGAGGCTGGCGACCGAGTCGTAGAAGCGCAGCAGTCCTTGCAGGGCCTCGCTCGTCCGCAGGTTGGCGAGCCGGCGTACGAGCTCCGGATCGACGTCGTCCAGGCTGGCGAGCAGCAACGCGGTGAGTCCCGCTGCATCGACCGGCGCGGGCGTCTCCGCCGCGGGCGGCGCGCCTTCCTGGCTGGGCGCGAAGAGCAGGCAGGTGCCGAGGAGAAGGGCCGGAATCACGGGTGGTGGAGCGGGTGTTAGCGCGGTGTAGAGCATCGCAGGCGGGGTTCGGGATGCCAACTCGTGATTCCTCGTCGTGCCGTCGACCCGCGGCTCCCGAGGAACCCGCGTGCATCACAGGGCTTGCCGGAAGAGCGCTCCGCTGCTAACTTAGTTGTTCGACTAACTCATGGCGAACTTGGATACCCGCGAGCGCTTGATCGAGGCCGCCATGGAGCTCTTCGTGTTCCAGGGGTACGAGCGCACGGGCCTGGCGCAGGTCGCGCGTCGGGCAGGGGCCAATCCGGGCAGCCTCTACTACTTCTTCCCGACCAAGGAAGACCTGCTCGCGGCCACCCTCGAGCGGCGCAAGGCGCTGCTCTTTCCCGAGGTCCTGGCGCCGATCTGGGAGCGCATCTCGGATCCGATCGAGCGCGTATTCGGCCTGCTGGCGGGCTACCGCCAGATGCTGATCGTGACCGAGTTCGACCACGGCTGCCCGATCGGCAACCTGGTGCTCGAGCTCGCCAACTCGCACACCAACATCCGGCGCCTGCTGGCGGAGAACTTCGACAACTGGCTCGCGGCCGTGCAGGCCTGCTTCGAGGAGGCGCGCGAGCGCCTACCCGCGCTCGTCGACCCGCGCACCCTGGCGGTCTTCGTCCTGACCACGATGGAGGGTGCCGTGATGCTGGCGCGCACCTACCGCAACTTCGAAGCCTACGACGCGGCCGTCGTCACGCTGCGCGACCACGTCGAGCGCTTGCTCGCCGAAGGGCGCGCCTGGACGCCACCCGACCCCGGCCCTGCTGGCGGGCTACCGCCAGATGCCGAACCGTCCGCGCTGTCCACGAACAACTGACCAACGTCCAACTCCTGACCAACGTCCAGCCAAGGAAACCCCATGAAGTCACCGGCCATCGACACGCCCGAATTCACCGACGCCAAGGCCCGCGAGAAAACAGGCAAGACCTCGAAGCAGTGGTTCGCGCTGCTGGACGACTTCGGCGGGATCGAAAAGGGCAGGCGCGATCTCGTCAACCACATGCACTCGGCTCACAAGCTCGACGAGTGGTGGGCGACGACGCTGGTGGTCGAGTACGAGCGTGCCAAGAAAGCGCTGGAGAAGGACGGCAAGCCCAAGGGCTACTCGATCTGCTCGACCAAGACCATCGCGGCTCCGCTCGAACGCGTGTTCGCCGCCTTCGGCGACGCCAAGGACCTGGACCGCTGGCTCGGCCCGCGTACCAGGGTCGAGTTCAAGGACGGTGGCACGCTCCAGAACGGCGACGGCGACCGCGCAACCTTCGAGCGCATCCGCGCCCCCAAAGATCTGCGCCTCACCTGGGAGCACGAGAAGCGTGCCAAGGGCAGCCAGGTCGAGGTGCTCTTCGCCGACAAGGGTGCGGACAAGACCGGCATCACGCTCAACCACACGCGCATCCAGGCGCGCAAGGACGCCGACGAACTGCGCGCCGGCTGGAGCGCTGCTTTCGCGCAGCTGAAGCAGCACCTGGAGAGTGCGTGATGCTCGTCGCGCTCGTGCTCCAGGCGGCGGCGCGCGCCGCGGGCGGCCCCGCGCCCATCGAGTGGCGCCGGTATGGGGCCGCGGTGAAGGCTGCCGAAGCCTCGCTGCGCTTGCACGAGACCGACCAGGCACGCCGCTGGCTGGAAGAAGCGCCGCGCGAGCATCGCGGCTTCGAATGGCGCTATCTCGCGCACCTCGCCGAGCGCAGCGCCGCGGTTCACGCCCTGCACGAGGGCACGATCACCGACGTCGCCGTGTCGAGCGACGGGAAGCTGCTCGCCACGGCCTGCGGCGACGGCACGGCGCGCCTGGTCGAGGCGCACAGCGGCGTCACGCGCTTCGTGCTGAAGGGACACACGGCCGCGGTCTGGTCGCCGGATTTCTCGCCCGACGGCCGGCAGCTCGCCACGGCCTCGTCGGATGGCAGCGTGCGCCTGTGGGACGTCGCCAGCGGCGCCGAGCTGCGCGTGCTGCCCGGGAACGGCAAGGGCGTCGCGGCGCTCGATTTCGGTCCGGACGGACTGCTGGCCGTCTCCTCGTGGGAGCGGACGAGCGAGCGCGGAGTGTGGGGCGTGGTCAACGTGTGGAATGCCGAGAGCGGCGAGCGCCTCGAGCACCTCGAGCACGGCCTCAAGCCGATCGCGGCGCTCGCCTTCAGTCCGGACGGCGCGAGTCTCGCCGCCGGCACGTGGGACAGCGACGTCGCCCTGTGGCACGTCGGCGAATGGGGCACGCCCGCACGCATCTTCCCGCCCAAGAACGACGACTACCAGGCCGTGCGCGACCTCGCGTTCTCGCCGGACGGGAAGGAGCTCGTGGTCTCCTATGCCGACGGGCGCGCGCGCCGCTACGACGCGGCCACGCAGGCCGTGCTCGGCACGCTCGACACGACCTCGCTCGGCAACGTCAAGGAGCTGAACGACGTCACCTACCTGCCCGCTGGCGCGCGGCTCGCCACGGTCGGCGCGGACCTCACCTTGCGCCTGTGGGAGCGCGCGAGCGGGCGCCTGCTCGGCGAGTACGCCGGCCACGAGCGCAGCGTGCAGAGCGTGGTCGCGAGCCCGGATGGGAAGTGGCTGTACACCGGCGCGGCGGACGGCACCGTGCGCGCCTGGGACCTCGACCTGCTGGCGCCCGAGAGAACCGTGTGGCGCGGCCCGACGACCTCGTACTCGCTCGCGCTCGATCCTTCCGGCGCGCGCGCGGTCGTGACGGGCTGGGAAGGCTCGATCCGCATCGTCGAGGTCGCGTCCGGACGCGAGCTCGCCGCCTGGCAGGGCCACGGGACGTCGGGCGTCGGCGTGCACTGGAGCGCGGACGGGCGCTGGCTCGCGAGCACCGGCAACGACGGCCGCGTGTGTCTGTGGGACGCGGCGAGCCACGGGCTCGTGCGCGAGCTCGTGGAGCTCGACGGCCAGATCCTGTGCGCGCGCTTCAGCCCCGACTCGAAGCTGCTGGCGTCGCCGGGCGAGGGCAGCGCGCTCGTGCTCTGGAGCGTTCCGGAAGGCGGCGTGACGGCCACGCTCGAGGGCGACGGCGGGCGCGTCGGTTACCTCGCGTTCTCGCCGGACGGGACGCGTCTCGCTGCTGCCCATGCGGACGGGCGCGTGCGCTTGTGGGACGTGGCGGCCAAGAAGCTCGTGCGCGTGCTCGAGGGCCACTCCCCCGGCCAGGTCGCGCTCAGCTTCCACCCGCGCACGGACGAGCTCCTCACCGCCAGCGGCCGCGGGCTGCGCCGCTGGAACGCGCACACGGGCGAGGCCCTGGGAGCGCTGCCCGATGCGGTGAGCGGCGTGCACTACCTGGAACACTCACCCGACGGCACGCGCATCGCGGCCGGCCTCGCGGACGCGAAGCTCGAGCTGTGGAAGACCGACACCGCCGAGGTGCTCCTGCGACTCGACTACAGCGCCGGCGTCTTCTTCACGACCTGGACGAAGGACGGCCAGGGCCTGTTCGCGCTGCCGATGGACGAGACCGTGCGCGTCCTGCGCAGCCAGCTCGGCGACGAGTAGCGTTCGGTCCGGAGCGCTGGGCCGCGCCGTGCTCGCGCGCCCGCGTCGGCTGGGATCCGCGCGCGAGACATGGCCACGTCATCCCAAGCACCGACCCGCGCGCCAGGCCCCGCCCAGGGCGGGATAGCGATCCGCGACCTGCTCTTTTCCGCGCTCCTGGTGGCGGCGCGCGCGTCACCTCGCCGACGGACACGGGCTGCGCTTCAACCTCGGGCCCGAGGAACCGGTCGAGGGCTACAGCAACCTCCTGTGGGTGCTGCTCGCGGCGCTCGTGCGCTGGCTCGGCCTCGACCTGGTCGTCTGGATGCCGCGCATCTCGTGTGCGTGCGGCGTGGTGCTCGTGCTCTGGCTCTACGCCGTGCTGCGCCAGCGGTTCGCCTGCACGAGCGCGAGCGCCGCCCTCGCGACGGGCTCGGCGGCGCTCTTCCCGCCCTTCGCGGCCTGGGCCTCGAGCGGCCTCGAGACCCTGCCCTTCGCGCTCGCGCTGTTGGCCACGTTCGAGCGGCTGGTATTGCGGCCTGGAGGTCCCGACTGGCGCGGCGGGGCCGTGGCGGGGGCAGCGCTGTTGCTGGTGCGCACCGAGGGCTTCGCCTGGTGCGCGCTGCTGGGTCTGCTCGCAGCGTTCGCCGCGTCGCGTGCGCACGCCGAATGGCGCCGGCCGCTCTTCCGCTGGGCCGTCGTGCTGGGTGTCCTCTTCGCCGCCGTACTGTTGCATCGCCGGCTCCACTTCCAGCGCTGGATCGCGAACACGACCCAGGCCAAGGTGATCCTCGACGCGGATCAGCTCCGCGCCGGACGCGACTATCCATCTGCGCCCGAACGCCGAGGTCATGCGCACCGAGCGGGAGCAGTGGCAGATGCAGAAGGAGCACGCCGAAGAGCTCGTGCGCCAGGGGCGCGTCCTCGCGCGGCACACCCGGGCCGGGGAGAGCATCGTGCTCGGCGCGGTCGGCGCGATCGGGTACCACTGCGACCTGGTCGTCTACGACCGCTACGGGCTGGTCACGCGCGAGGTCGCGGAGCGGCCCGTGCGGGAGGACCGGAAAGTCTCGCCCGGCCACGATCGCAAGGTCGGGCGCAAGGTCTTCCTGGATCGAGACCCGACCTACCTGGACTATCGCCTCGTTCCGGCCACGCGCCCCGATGAGATCCGGGCAGCCTTCCTGACCTGGGGCAAGCGGCGCTTCGCGAACTACGCCCCGGCCTGCGTCGACCTCGCGAGCGAAGGATCCGGGGACGAGGTCTTGCTGCTCTACCGGCGCATGAGCGCGGGAGAAGACGCCGAAGCCTGGCGCCGCCTCGAGCAGGAGTTCCCCGAGCTGCGCTGATTCGTCCCGGGCACCGTGATCCTCGGTGGTCGGTCGGAGTAAGCTCCCACGTCCGGAGAAAGCCCATCGAACCCTGGATCGCCAGCTTCGTGACCCTGCTCGTCACGATCGACCCGATCGGCACGGCGCCCATGTTCGTGGGCCTCACGGCCGGTCATACCAGCGCGGAGCGCCGCCGCGTCGCCCTGCGCGGCGTCGCCATCGCGGCCGGTGTGCTGCTCGGCTTCGCGCTGGTGGGCGAGCTCCTGCTCGGCGCGCTGGGGATCGAGCTGGCCGCCTTCCGC
>JANOGB010000053.1:0-1949 GCA_031413955.1 Planctomycetota bacterium
GCAGCTCGCCCTGCCCGTCGTCCGCGCACAGGATGTACTCCCCGTCCACGACCGGGATCTCCGCCGGCAGGCCGAAACCGTACAGCCAGGCGGCGTCGTAGACCTCCGGCACCTCACGCATGTTGACGGTGACCGTCGCGCTGCCGCCCACGATGAGCGTGCTGCCGGTGACGACCGGGTAGTTCAGGCCCTGGTTGCGACAGTAGACGGCGGGGTAGCCCTCGACGCAGAAGGTACGCTTCATCCACTGGACCACGATCGGTGCCAGGTCGGGGTTCAGGGACGACGGGCCGGCCGCGGGGAAGGTGCCGTCGAGCAGCGGGATGTCGTCGAGGAAGTCCGGATTTGTGATCGGGTTTGGGATCACCCCGTTGCTTGTTTTGGAAGCCGGCCAACGAGTCCAGTTCGTGTTCGCATCCACGAACGTGCGGCTGTAGCGGGCGTGGAATCCCGGCTGGTCGATCTCGAGATCGTCTCCGGCCCTGATGATGTTCCAGGTGTCGTGGAGCCGCATCTCTGGAACGTTGGTGCCATGCGGGAAATCGATCTTGGGATCGCCCGTGATGAAGGGTGCCGGAGCCGAGGAACTGTACACGTCGTAGTCCTCATCCTGATCGAAGAGAATCGAGTTCCCATTCCGACCGAAGCCGGTGCTCAGGTTGTCTCCATCCCCCGACGCCAGAAACACCGGCACGCGCGGCTCGTACTGCCTCAGCAACCGCGACGAGCTGCTCAGCACGAGCGAGCTGTCCGGCGTGTCGGTCAGGATCGGGCTCCGCGTCCGGTACGGATTTCCCGCGGAAGGGATGTCCGCTGTCGGCCAGTGCGGTCCCCCGAACACGCCGATGCCGGGAGGAGTCTTCGTCACCGGCAGCGCGTGGTGCCAGAGCACCGGCTCGAAGCACGCGATGCCCGCCACGCGCGTGTCCAGGCGCGACTGCAACGAGAGGCTCGTGTCGGTCCAGGCCCGGTTCGGTCCGAAGGCCACGAAGCCGGCGTAGATCGCTCCGGTCGAGGCCCCGGACAGGATGATGCGTGCCTCGTCGACCTGGAAGTCCTGTGCCCTGAGCCGCACGTACTGGACCGCCCAGGTGAGGTCCTTCTCGCCGTAGAAGTAGTTGAAGTCGTCCCAGGGCGAGCTCGGCTCGTCGGGTGAATAGAAGATGTTGGGGTCCCAGCAATCGGGCAGCGTGGACGCGCATCCGGGATCCGGCCCCACGTTGCTGCCCGGGGGATCGTTGCTGCACTTCTGGAACTGGGAGCACGTCGGCCGAGTTGGCGCCGACCGTCCCGACGGTGATCACGACGAAGCCGCTCTCGCGCGCCTTGGCGAGGAAACCCATCGGGCCCGTCTGCGGAGGGATCTGTGCGAAGTGGCCCGCCGTGCAGAACACCACGGTCGGATACCGCTTGCCGGGGACGACGTTGCTCGGCTTGAAGACGGTCAAGACTTGCGCGGGGTGGGATTCCGCCACATCGGTGGGTGCGTAGCTGAACAGGTTCACGCCGGTGGGATCCGTCCAGGGCATGACCGGCGTGTTCGCCGACGTAGGCAGATGCATGAATGGCGCCGATTGCTCGAAGGACCCTTGAGCACGGGCGGGAAGCGAAAGGCAGAGCAGCAGCACGAATACGGACGCCTTCGGCGTCGCGGGAAGCGCAAGCATGGCGAGTCCTCCAGCGGGCACCTGCGCGGTGCTCGCGATCGGTCGGTGGGTCGGGAATGGGGTGCGAGCCCCGCGCGACCGTAGCACCACTCGCTCGAAAGAAACTTAAGGGGGGGGTAAGAAAACGGCCTGGCACCCCTACCATCCGCCGCGCGGATCGACAGGCGTCCTTGCGTTCGGGAGGATCGAAACCCGCTCGAGCGAATCCGGACGCGGGCGGTCGGCCAGCGCACGAGAAACGCCCATGCACACGCCGGAACAAGTGCTCGAGGTGCTGACGCA
>JANOGB010000054.1:0-11131 GCA_031413955.1 Planctomycetota bacterium
GCCGGGCTCCAGCCCGGCTCTTTCTGTTCTCCGAAAAACAGAGAAGAGCCAGAGAGAACGGAGCCGGGCTGGAGCCCGGCGCTCCCAGGTGAGTCAGCGCACGAAGAACGGGCTCGACCAGGCCGCTCCGCCGTCTTCCTGGACGACGCGCACGTACAGGTATTCGCCGGCCGCGAGGTCCTCGGGCTGGAAGGCAGCCTCCACGTCCCAGTGTTCCTCGCCCGCGATCGTCTCGACGACCTTGCCCGAGCGCACGAGCTCGATCGTCGCGATCGGGGCGCAGGCGATGGCGCGCACGTAGCACAGCGACTTCCCGGCCTTCGGTGCGAGCGTGGAGCCCATGCGCTGGCCGTCGAGCGCCGCGCGCAGCAGGATGCGCGGGCCGTTGGTCGCGTAGCAGCGCCGCTCCTGCAGCGCGGCGCGCACGCCTTCGCGCGTCATGTCGGCCGTGAGCACGGCCGCCAGTCCGCTCATCTGCGGGCCGGCGAGGTGGGCGAGGCCCGGGTGCCCGTCGTGGCTGTCGCCGCTGCCGATGAAGCCGAGGGTGTGCCCCTTGTCGAGGACGTCGCGCACGAAGTTCCCGGCCAGCGGGTTGTAGATGCGCTGCGGCGCGTCGGCGGCCTCGCTCGCGCCGTGCACCGAGGCTACCTCGGTCACGGGCTCGAGCTCCGGGTCGGGCGGATAGTCCCAGTTGGTCGCGATCGGTCCGCCGGCCGAGTGGTGCGCGAAGGTCAGGGCCGGCTGGCCGCGCAACGCGTCCCAGAGCTGCGCCGGCGTCTCGTAGCGCTCGTCGATCGAGGAGAGCACCTCGCCCTCGCTCCCGAAGTACAGCACGTGCCGGTGACCGTGGACCCAGTTGGTCCATTCGTAGCCGAGCAGCGTCACGAAGCGCCCCGGCTCGTGGAAGCGTTCGGTGGCTTCGCGGATGCGCGTCCACAGCTCTGGATACTCGTCCAGCGCGAGCATGCCCCAGTGGTCGTGGTCGGTCAGGCACACCGCGTCGAGCCCGGCCACGTCGCGCGCGTACTCGAGGTAATCCTCGGGCGTGCCCGTGCCGTCCGACAGGTTCGAGTGTCCGTGGAAATCGCCCCAGCGCACCGGTGCGATGTCGGGCTCCACCAGCAGCGGGTTCGCCTGCGCCAGGAACTCGCCGCCCGCGTCCTCAGCGCGCGCCAGGATCCGCACCACGCCCTTTTCCATCACGCGCAGCTCGAGCTGCTTCCGTCCGTTGTCCTCGGCGGTGAACGTGACCTTCTCCGGGAGCTCGAGCCCCTCCGGGCGTGCGAGCAGCGTCACGTCGCCCACGAACTCGGCCCCGCGGCTGCCCGTTCCGTCGAGGAAGGCCAGGCGCAGGAGCACGCTCTCGCCCGGCTCGGCCGTGCTCGGCAGCACGGCCGACAGGATCTCGGCCGGCCCGGGCAGGACGTCGACGCTCGGGGAATCGACCAGCACGCGCGCCTGGCCGTCGCCGTCGCCGTCGACCGCGATCCAGAAGCGAGATTCGCGCTCGGCGTAGCGATCGGCGAGCGCCAGCGCGGGCCCTGCGCCGTAGACGAACTTCACGCGCTCGCCAGCCACGAGGGCGCGCCCGCGCACGAGGAACTCGAGCCCCTGGGGCGACTCGCGCGCCTCGAGCTCGACGCTCTGCGCCGCGCACTCGGCCACGGTGTAGCCCGGGGCCTCGCTCGCGCTCGTCTGCGCCGGGCTCCAGTTCCACCAGAAGTAGGGCACCGTCAGGCGTACGAAGCCGCCCAGCGCGATGCCGTCCGGCCCCGCCTCGTAGGTGATCGACCAGCGCCCGCTGCGTCCCGCCTGGGCCGGGATGGTCGAGTCCGGCTCGAGCCAGGCGCGCCCGCCGCCGTCCGAGGGATGACGCGGGGCGCGCTGGGCCTGGCGCAGGGCTTCGAGCGTCTCGCGCTGCGCAGTGGGGGGATCGCCGGGCCGGCGCACGGGGTCTGCCTCGGGTTCGAACGCGTGCTCCACGGGCGAGCTCGCGTTCTCCTCCGGCGCATCTCTGCCGCAGGTGAACGCCAGCCAGGCCAGCGCACAAACGGCGCAGGCTCCGAGGATCTCGCGTGCGACCTTCACGGTGGGAGCCTAGCCCGCGCGCTCGTCCAAGTCTTGCGCCACGAAAGTTCTCTCCGGAGCAGAAAAGAACGGGGCGTCCGCTATCCTTCTGCCGCCATGAAGACGCAGACCCAGAAGCAGCCGAAGAGCACCACGAAGATCACCCCGAGCGGCACGGCGCTCGACAAGGCCAAGGCCGAGGCCTTCGTCGAGCGCGCGTGGGAGAGCGACATCCTCCCCAAGATCACCGAGTACATCCGCATCCCGAACAAGTCGCCGCACTTCGACGCGAAGTGGCAGGAGAACGGCCACATGAAGCGGGCCGCGGACCTGATCGAGGCCTGGTGCAAGAAGCGCAAGCTGCCCGGGCTGAAGGTCGAGCGCGTGCAGCTCGCGGGCCGCACGCCGCTGCTCTTCATGGAACTGCCAGGGCAGGGCAAGTCTCCGGGCCAGGGCGACGACACCGTCGTGCTCTACGGCCACCTCGACAAGCAGCCCGAGATGGTCGGCTGGCGCAAGGGCCTCGGCCCGTGGGATCCGGTGCGCGAGGGCGATCGCCTCTACGGCCGCGGCGGCGCCGACGACGGTTACGCGGCCTTCGCCTCGCTGACCGCGCTCGAGCTCCTCGCCGCGCAAGGCATCCCGCACGCGCGCTGCGTGATCCTGATCGAGGGCTGCGAGGAGAGCGGCAGCTACGACCTGCCCTTCTACATCGACCACCTCGAGAAGCGCATCGGCTCGCCCAGCCTCGTCGTGTGCCTCGACTCGGGCTGCGGCGACTACGAGCGCCTGTGGAGCACGACTTCCTTGCGCGGCGTGATCGGCGGGGATCTCGTGGTCGAGATCCTGCGCGAGGGCGTGCACTCGGGCGATGCCGGCGGGATCGTGCCCGACACCTTCCGCATCGCGCGTACGGTGCTGTCGCGGCTCGAGGACCAGGAGACCGGCGAGATCCTGCCGAAAAAGCTCTACGCCAAGATCCCGCCCGAGCGCGTGGCCGGCGCGGAAGCCTGTGCCAAGATCCTCGGCAAGCGCAACTACGCGCGCTTCCCGTGGGTCGAGGGGGCGAAGCCCCAAGGCACGGATGCCGCTGACCTCCTGCTCAACCGCACCTGGCGTCCCGCCCTGGCCGTGACCGGAGCCGAGGGTCTGCCCGCGATCAAGGACGCGGGCAACGTGCTGCGTCCGCGCACTGCGCTCAAGCTCTCGCTGCGCCTGCCGCCGACGATCGACGGCGCCGCGGCGACCAAGCTCGTCAAGGAGCTGCTCGAGAAGGACCCGCCCTATGGCGCCAGCGTGCGCTTCGAGAACGGCGGCGGTGCGGGCGGCTGGAACGCGCCCAAGCTCGAGCCCTGGCTCGAGGCCGCCGTCGACGGCGCCTCGAAGACCTTCTTCGGCAAACCCGCCGCGTCGATGGGCGAGGGCGGCACCATTCCCTTCATGGGCATGCTCGGCCAGAAGTTCCCGAAAGCCCAGTTCCTCATCACCGGCGTGCTCGGCCCCGAGTCCAACGCCCACGGCCCGAACGAGTTCCTGCACGTCCCGACGGCGAAGAAGCTGACCGGCTGCGTGGCCTCGATCGTGGCCGAGCACTTCCTGGCTTCGAAGCAGTAGCGTCGCCCGAAACTCGAGGTAGACCCAGCCCCCGGAGGAGCGAAATCAGCGCCCCACGCCCACGCTCCGGCAGAGCTGTAGCGCGAGCAGGGCATACGACGTGACCAGGACCGGTTCCTGCTCCCACCAGCGACCGTCTGCGTTCTTCCAGGCACCCTCGGCTCGCTGCAGCGAGAGGAGCTTCACCGACAACTCGCGCACCCAGTCTCGCCGAGCACCGGACGCGAGGTCGATCCAGGGCAGACCCCGCGCAGAAAGGGCCCGTGCCACCAGGAGATAGTAGTAGTAGAGCCCCTGCGTGCCCGACAGGAAGCCGAGTTCCCCGTAGCGCTTGGTCAGGTCCGGATTGCGCTCGAGGTCGTAGTACGTGCGCAGTGCCTCATAGGCTCGCAAGGCGACTTGCTGATCCGCCTCCAGGGGTAAGTAGACGAATGGCAGCACGTCCTCGTAGGAGAAGGGGCCGAGGTCCGCGCGTTGTCCGCTCCAGCCGGGGATGCGCACGCGCAGTGGAGGCGCGTTCGTGGGGAGTGTGGCACTTCTCGCGAGGAACTCGAGTGCTCTCTGCTCCTCAGGCGAGTAGCGCGTATCCTGGAGCAGGCGCTGCGCTTCCGCGGGGCCTGCCAGATCCTTGCGAGGATCGCTCTCCGCGTCTGCCAACGATTCCGGGGCGCGAGCTCGATAGACGAACAGATCAAGCCCCGGGAGCACGTCTGCTATCTCAGGGAACTCGTGAACCGATGTGAGCGAGCGCAAGGCCTGGAGTGCGACACCGGAGGTGTACACGGAGAGTCCGTGCCGCGGGTCGTAGACCCCACCGTCGGGCTGCTTGTAGGCGAGCAGGAAGCGCGCCGCGTTCCGCATCGGATCCACGGGCTCGGAGCCCGTGCTCGCCAGGGCCCAGAGGGCCATGGAGGAGAGCGCGACGGGGCACGCAGCGTTCTGCGCGAGAGGAGCGAACGCTCCCCCAGGCGATTGATGCTCCAGGAGCCAGCTCCTTCCGCGGGCCACTGCCGCGTCGATGTGCTGGAGCTCGTCGAGTGAAAGAGGCGCGCTGGCGGCAGCCGTGCTCGACTGCACGGCGAGCCGGGATGCGAGGATGAAGAACTGGAGGAGCATCGAACTCAGCGGGCCTCGAGGAAGAGGAGCGTGATGGGAGTTCCGACGGGAGGCACGGCCTTGTCATTGGAGTAATAGACCGCGTCATCGACGCCGTCCGGCCAGGGATTCTCCAGCACGCTGGTGGCGTCATGGTAGGTCGTGACGAGGCTCTTGACGTGGTTGGCCGCGTAGGTAGCTCCGGCGACTCCCGGGATCGCCTGGAGAAAGGAGCCCGTGAAGATCCATGTCGTTGGCTCCATGGCGGATCCCCGCTTCTGGTCCCAGATCCAGTCTTCCGCGCGGGCAGTACGAGTCTCGCCGTCGGCTCCGGTCCAGCGCACCATGATCTCGACACGATCGCCCCTCGGTGCTCGGTATTCGGCCTCCGTGCCGCTCTCGAGGGGCGTTCCTGGCTCGAGTCCAAGCGCCAGGAGACCGGCATGGAGCCCGCTCGGTACGCAGTCGAGCACGACGACTGCTTCGTGGGTCTTGCCCTCGGGAGCGCAGGCGAAAACCTCTACCAGCCCGGACTGCAAGTTCACCCAGCCTGGCACCTCGAGCCGGCGTTCCGCAGGCAGGTATCGCACGCCCATCGACGCGAGGAGTTCCTGCAGTGTGCCATCGGGAGAGGAACTCTCTTGGTTCAGACCTCCTGGATCCGAGGCGAGCACGGGCGAAGCCTCTTTCTCGGGTAGCACGAGCCCGCCTGGCTCCATCCGAGTGTCGGGAAGCTCCTCCATCGGGGCCGCGTGACACCCCGCCAGGAAGCCGACGGGCAGCACGAGAATCCATGCCGGGCACCGCGCCCTCCAGGTCCTCAGCTGCTCAAGTTCCAGATCCGGAGCGACGACCGTGCGCTGCACGCTGATGGCCCGGTCGACTATCTGCAAAAATGGAGCTCGTCCATCGCGCCGTTGCCGGTCATGTGGACGACCATCCTGACCACGCGGTCGTGCTGGAAGCCCTGCATCTCGGTGGCAAGCGCGAACCTCTGCGTCCCGTTGCCGGGCTGGGGATCGAGCGTCGTCAAGTCGAGCCGATGGGGCCCGGCGTTGCCGTAGGTGCCGGTCCAGCCCGGATCGATGGCGTAGATGCGCGTGAGGCCGGTCTCGTCGATGAGGGTGACGCTCGCGCCCCGGTTGGGCGGCGGGTTGATGTCGACCAGCAGCATGCTGCGCGGATCCACCGGAGAGGTGAAGTCGAAGATCAGGTCCCCGCCGTGCCGGTCGTCCGTGACGACGTCGAAGAAGCCAGGGACGGTCTGCGCATAGGAGAACCAGTCGTCCTCCAGCAACAGGACGTTGCCGTGTCCGATGAGCATGTCGCCGTTGAGTGCCGGGTCGTTCGGGCCGCCCGGTGTCGTGTCGAAGGTCGCGGGGCCTGCGTTGCGGCCCGCGCCGGAGATGCTCACCAGCCTGCCGAACTCCACGTCGATCTTCTGTCCGTTGCCGAGCGGCGTGAGGAAGTCGTCCTCGGTCTCGAAGTCGAGCGTGACACACTCCTCGCAGCCGATACCGTCGGCGCGCACCTCGACCGTGGTGAAGTCCGTGTTGACGATGCCGTCGTTGTCGACCACCTGGAGCCCGACGTTGTACATCCCCGGTCCGAGCGCGGTGTAGAAGGCCGTGACGTCTACGGTGGGGGTGGTTGCATCGGTGAAGGTGTCGATGGGATCGGTGAAGTCCCAGCCGTAGGAGACGATCATTCCATCGGGGTCGAAGGAGCCGGTCCCGTCGAGGAGGAAGGGCTCGTTGAAGCCCAGGCAGAAGTGGTAGGCCCCCCCGGGGTTGGAGTCCGGTCGGTTAGGCGGCGGCTCGACCAGGATCGGACAAGTATCGGAGTCGATCAGGGGTGGAGTGTTGTCGTCGGTCACTCTCAGCGTCACGTCGTAGGTCCCCAGCGCAGTGAACGCATGCGTGACGACCTTGCCCGAGGCGTCGAACACCATGTCGCCGTCGAAATCCCACTCGTAGCTGACGATGCTGCGTGCCGGATCCAGGTGGAAGGAGCCGCTCCCGTCGAACTCGATCGGAACGTTCACGCCCGTGACTTCTGCGTCGACCTCGCAGACGGCGATCGGAGGCGGCTGGAAAATCGTGGGAGAGAGGATGACGAGCGCCCAGGCGGAGGCGAGATCCCCGCACACCCAAGCCGGCGAGCACCAGGATCCATCGGGAGCCTGTGTGTTCACGAGGTGCCGTGCGAGCCCGTTGATCGGATCTCCACTCGTGGTATCGCTCTTGTACCAATCGAACGTTCCATTCATGAGCTCGATCGGCATCCCTTGAGCCAGGCGCATGGCCTTGGCCAAGGCGAACATCCCGTAGATCCGGTGATGGTCGATGAGCGTCGACCAGTTCCGGATCATGAAACCCACCGACGCGACATAACGGGGATCGCTGCTCGGCACTCCGTCGAAATCGAGCTGCACGAGCCCTGACGGCGTCGTGTTGATGCCGAAGAGATCCGGGCTGCAGCCAGGAAGCGTGTACCCGAAATGCCCGTCGGCACCGGCATTGGAGCCGTCGAAGATCTGCGTATTGGGGAGAAAGTGGTTCGCGTTCTCGGCCTTGACGAACGGAGGAACGAACACTCCGAATGCGCGCTCGGCCGCGAGTCCTGCGATGGCTACCCACTGGCTGGCGGAGTTGTCGGCCTGCTGATCATTCAAGCCGTACCTCCAACCACCGCGGGGATTGTAGGTACTGAAACAGAAGCCATCGAACGCGCTCTCGGACTCCGCCTGAGACCAGGCGAACGCATCCATCATGTCCTCGACGATCATCCTGTAGGTTCGTCCGAGGACATCCCCTGGTTCTCCTGTAGCCGTGATCGCGTCTGGAGTATTGCTCGCGACGATGGCATCGACGACTTGGCCTCCCACGTAGATCGGTAGGCCGATGGACACGAGCCCGAAGTTGTTGCCGTTCGTGTCGGGATCGCCGTAGAGCTCCATCCCGATGTCGACCCGGCACAGCGCGGTCATCAAGTGGGCCAGCCCTCTCTTCACGTCGTCGACGTAGGGATCCTCGTCGGGAGTCCCATTCTCGTAATGGCCGCTGGCCTCGAAGGCCAGTACCGCCGAGGCAGTGGCTGCCGTGATGTCCTGGGTCGTCCAGAAACCCGTCGGGACCATTCCAGAGCTCGAGAGAATCTGGTTCCGGTGGAGGTTCCAGAGACCGCGGTCGATGGCCATGTTCACGTCGACGTCGAGCGTGCGTGGCCGAACGATCACGCGGAACGTGTCGCTCACGGCCGTCATGTCCGTGTCCGTGACGGTCAGGACGGCCGTGTAGGGCTGGAAGTCCAAGCCGTTGTAGACGTGCGCGAGCTCGAGCACGCGTGGATTTGCGACGGAGATGGGTTGCGGACCGGTACCATCGCCCGGGTCCCACGTTGCGGACATGAGCGGAGTCATGGGAGCCGTGAACGCGACTCCTTGCAGGATCAACGTGCCACCGTCGAACACTGGGTGGGGTTCGGGAGGTCGGCCGGGCTTCCCGATCCACGGCACGGTGACGACCCTCAGGGAACCACCCACCGAAGACCTCATCTTCCCCGCTTGCGCGCGTTGTGCACTCGAGGCGTGAGCTGCAACCAGGACGAACACTCCGAAGAGCACGCCACGGGCCCGAAGCCCAATCTTTGAACTTTTCACCGACTCTCCTCCATTGCAATTCCCCTGGTGGTCCTGCTGGCTCCCGCCCTCGGATCTTTGCGGGTTTCCAACGCGCGCAGTATCCCAGGCTAGAACTCCGGCGAAAAGGGGGTCGGGATGGCGGGCGCAACACGCGCCTGGCGATGTTTCCATAACTCGTTGCGAAGACGGGACTTCCTCGTTGCTTCGGGAGACCGAATCTCCTCCCGTGCGCCGTTCGCTCGAGCGAATGGCTGCCCAACGCGGCGGGGAAGGTTTTTCGGGGGGAGCGGCGTTCGGCGGGGATTCAGATGCGCCAAGGAACGGGCCGAAAGTGCCCAGTCTCCCCACATGTCCCCGACGACCAAACCGAACCTCCATCTTCCCGGCTGGCTGCACGACATCCTCGAGCGACATCTCGAGGAGGATCTCGAGCTGCCGATCCTGCCCGAGGCCTCGGCGCGCATCGTCGCGCTGTGCGGGGACGAGAAGACCGATGCCAAGGCGATCGAGGCCGTGCTCGAGCGCGATCCGTCGCTGGCCTCGCACGTCTTGCGCATCGCCAACTCGTCCGCCTATGCGCCCAAGGAGCCGATCGTGTCGCTGCAGCAGGCTGTGAGCCGGCTCGGCCTCGGCACGATCCGCAACATCGTGCTGGCGGTCTCGCTGCAGGGGCGCGTGTTCAAGGTGGCCGGCCAGCAGGCGCGCGTGCGCTCGATCTGGGTCCATTGCGCGGTCGCGGCGGCCTTCGCGCGCGAGATCGCGCGCAAGCTGCGCAAGAACGTCGAGGGCGCCTTCCTGTGCGGCCTGCTGCACGACGTCGGCCGCCCGATCGTGTTGCAGGCGACGGTCCAGGCGCTCGCCCATCGCACCAAGGAGGCGTTGCCGGACGCGCTGCTCGAGACCGCCATGAACGAGTTCCACGAGCCCATGGCCGCGCGCATGCTGGAGGCCTGGAAGCTGGCCGACTGGACCGTGGCGGTCGTCGCGCACCACCACGAGCCGGCCAAGGCCGCGCCGCACGACGAGGAAGCGCGCATCACGCGTCTCGCCGATCTGCTCTCTCACTGGGCCATGGACGACGGCAAGACGCCGGCGGACTTCGGCGCCGACGATCCGGTGATCCAGGAGCTCAACCTCTATCCCGAAGACGTGGAGAAGCTCCTCGCCTACCGCGCCAAGGCGCTCGAGTTCGCCGCGGCCTTCCAGTGAGCGTTCCCGCACCGATGGACGCAACCGACGAGCAGCACGTCGACCTGCTCGTGCTCGGCGCCGGTCCGGCCGGGCACAAGGCGGCGATCCAGGCCGCCAAGGCGGGCAAGCGCGTGCTGATCGTCGACCGCGATCCCTCCGCGGGCGGCGAGTGCGTGCAGCGCGGCACGATCCCGAGCAAGACCCTGCGCGAGAGCGCCTGCTACCTGCTCGGGCTGCGCGCGCGCAGCGAGGGCGTGATCGACGTCTCCGTGCCGGCCCAGACCAAGGTGGCGAGCCTGATGCGCCGCCTCAAGGCCGTGCGCGCGAGCCACGCGGGCTACCTCGACCAGCAGCTCGAGCGCAATCATGTGGAGCGCCTGCACGGCCGCGCGCGTTTCCTGTCGAGCGAACTGGTCGAGGTCCGCTCGCCCGATCGCCGCGTGCGCCGCGTGCGCGCTGAGCGCATCGTGATCGCCACCGGCTCGCGTCCGCGCCAGCCCGACAATGTGCCGGTGGATCACGAGCATGTGCTCGACAGCGACTCGATCCTGTCGCTCATCTACCTACCGCAGTCCTTGACCGTGCTCGGTGCCGGTGTCATCGCCTGCGAGTTCGCCTCGCTCTTCGCCGCCCTGGGCGTGAAGGTCACGATGGTCGACGCCGGCGCGCGGCCGCTCTCGTTCCTCGATCCCGAGCTCACGAGCTGCTACGTGGCGGCCTTCGAGCGCATGGGCGGGGTGTTCGTGCCCGGCAAGAAGATCGAGCGCGTGCACTTCGACGGGACGGCCGTCGTCACGCGCCTGGTGAGCGGGGAAGAGCTGCGCGCCGAGAAGTGCCTGTGCGCCCAGGGCCGTGTCGCCAACGTCGCCGAGCTCGGCCTCGAGGCCGCCGGCCTCGCGCTGACGCCGCGCGGACATATCCCCGTGGACGCCAACCTGCGCACCGCCGTCGCGCACATCTACGCCGCCGGCGACGTGATCGGGCCCCCGGCCTTGGCCGCGACCGCGGTCGAGCAGGGCCGGCGCGCCGCGCGCCACGCGTTCGGCCTGCCGTCGCACGGCGCGAACGAGGTCGTGCCCGTGGGTATCTACACCATCCCGGAGATCGCGACCGTCGGCCTGAGTGAGGAGCAAGCCGTGGCCAAGTTCGGCTCGGCCCTGGTCGGGCGCGCCAAGTTCGAAGAGCTCGCGCGCGCGCACATCAACGGTCAGACCGATGGTCTGCTCAAGCTGATCGCCGATCCCGCCGGCAAGCTGGTCGGCGCTCACATCGTCGGCGAGGCCGCGATCGAGCTCGTGCACGTGGCCCAGATGGCGCTGGTTGGCGGCATGACGCTGGAAGCCTTCGTCGACAACGTCTTCAACTTCCCGACCATGGCCGAGGCCTACCGCGTGGCGGCGATCGACGCGGTGGCGAAGATGAGCACGACTCGCCGCCAGGCGGCGTAGTTCAACCGGGAGCGCCGGGCTCCAGCCCGGCTCTTCTTCTTGGCTTGTTTCCGTTCTCCGAGGGGGAGAATGG
>JANOGB010000055.1:0-35496 GCA_031413955.1 Planctomycetota bacterium
GCGACTTCCCCTCACCCGACCTTGTCACCTGGCTCGAGCGCATCGGGCGCCCGCGCAATTATGTGCAGCACACTTCGAACCATGCTCGACAGAGCAGCTCCAACCTCGTCAGCTCTGCATAACCACTCGCTGCCCATAACACGTTTTATGCGCAGCTGCGCATAAAATGTGATTCGATTGCACCGAGTACTCCACGACGCGGAACTCCGCATTCGAGCTCGTCGTGAACGCCTCCTGCAACGCCGCGTGCGAGTCCCTGGCTCGCAGAGACTCGAGCCCAGCCGCGAGCCGCATCGTCACCAGCACCGGAAACCGTGCCGCGAGCTTCGCTCTCGGCGCGTGCGACACGCCCGCGCGCTCTCCCTTCGGCTTGCGCCCTGCCCCGCGCCGTTTGCCGCCCCAGTTGGTGAACCCGAACTCACGCTGAAGTGTCTTGCTCTTCATGCGGACAAGGAGCGCGCCTCATCCAACTCGCTCGCGCGATCCGGTTTTTCTTCGCGCCTTCTCGATTGCGCACCTTCGCCATCTCGCTCCCGCGCACGGCGGGGCCCCGACGAGCGAGCACCACACCCTCTCGCCAACCTCTCCCTCCATGACCTCGACCCACACAACTTCCTGAAGCCCCTCTTTTCTGCTCTCGCTGCCTCCTCGGAAGAACTCGGAAGAAGAAGAGGAAGAGCCAGGCTGGAGCCTGGCGTTCCCGGCAGAGCAGAGCGGAGGCCAGCGCGGGCGCTGGCCGAGAGTCACTTCGCGGATTGCTTCTGCGCAGGCTGCGCCGACTGCGCCGGTTCCGGCTGCGGCTGCGCGGGCTCGGCGAAGTGCGCGAGGAACCCGGTGATCTCGACCTGGGTCTTGCCGAGCTCGCTCTCGAGGGCCTTGAACTCGTTGTCGAAGTCCCGGTAGGTGTCCTGGAGCGTGGCGATCGCGCGCGCATTCAAGTTGTGGTCGAAGAAGAGCGCGTAGTCCTGGAGCTTGAGCAGCACGGGCTGTGCGCGACCCTGCAGGCGCTCCAGCGCGGCCAGCAGGCGCTCTGCGTACGCCTCCGTGTCGCGCATCTGCGCTTCACTCTTCTTGCGCACGGCCTCGCTCGAGAAGCGCGCCAGCTCCTCGCTCCAGTCCTTGACCAGGAGTTCCGTCTCGTGGCGGATCGAATCGATGCGTTCGGACAGATCCTCCGCCCGGTTCTCGCAGGCCTCGACCGTGTCCTCGAATTCGCCGCTGAGCTGCTCGAGCTGGACAGCCTGGGGCGCGGTCAGGCGCTGGTACAGGTGGAAGGCGGCCCCGAAGTCGGCGCGCAGCTCCTGCGTTTCGTGCTCGGCGCCGCGCGCGCGCGCGAGCAGGTCCTCCTGCGGCGCGTGGGCGCCGCCGAAGACCAGGAACGAAGCACCGCCGAGGGCCTTGCAGCCGCTGGTGGCGAGCGCAAGGAGCGCGAGCGAGGTCGTGCGGATGGAACACGTGAGCATGCGGATCTCCTCCTGGAACCTTCGACCGCGCTCAGCTCGGATGGCCGTTCCGGGAGACTTGAGCGGCGCGCGGCAAAGGTGCGCCACGGCCGCCGTCGGGCCGCGAGGCTAGGTCTCGGCGCCCGTGCTCGAACGCGGCCCGAACATGCACAGGCCGAAGATCAGGAGCGGCACCAGGTACTCGGCCAGCATCTCGTCCCAGCCGAAGTGCCAGACGAGGTGCAGGATGCGCCGGCCAGTGGGGCCGAGTTCCAGCACGGGCTGGCCGTCGATGGTGGACTTGGAGTGCGTGTAGAACACCGCCAGCACGCAACGGAAGACGATGAAGAGGTGCAGCAGGAGCAGGGCCCAGACGAGCGGCCACTTGCGTGCGCGCCAGGGTTGTGCAGTCGCCGCGCCGAAGAGCGCGAGCAGCACGGTCGTCGGGAGGTAGGCGTGAAAGAAGCTGCTCGCGCCGAAGGTGGCGTCGGTGCCCTGCAGGTCCCTGTGCCGGAGTCGGACGATCGTGTCCATGCGCACCAGGTCGACGGCCAGCGTGCCCCCGGCCCCGGGTTCGAAGTGCACCGCGATCGGGCCAGGCAGCGGATCGACGACGTTCACGGCGAGCTCGGCCGAGGCGCGGAAGGCGGGCGCGTATCCGCCGCGCACGACGGGCCACAGCGCCAGCAGCACGAGGTGCAGGAGCGTCGCCACGAGGGCGTACTTCCAGAGCGCACGAGCGCTCATCCGTCCGCCGTACGCGCTGCGCTCGCCGGTGCACGCCGCGCCCACAGGGCCCAGGAGAGGAGCAGGAACAGTGCCGCGGCCACGAACACCGCGGGCAGGATCTCGAGGTGCATGCGCGCGAAGAGCGCGCCGTGATGGATGCCCGTCCACAAGAGCGCCGCGAGGCGCAGGAGGTTGAGGACCAGCAGGCACGCGACCCCCAGCGCGGCGCCGATCAGTTTGCGCGCGAGGGGCGCGGGGAAGGCGATGATGCCAGCGAGCAGCACGACGCTGGCCTGGTAGCTGTCGCAGCCCGGCCGCACCTGGAGGCTGAAGGTCGGCGCCATCAAGTAGCCGCCCTGGGCCTGGACCCCTTCCAGGAACGGGCGCAGGAGCGCGGCCGTCAGGCGCGCGTTCAGCGCGGCATAGGGCTCGAAGAACGGCGCGTGCCACAGCACGAGATACACGAGCGTTTCGAGCAGCGCGAAGGCCAGCGCAAAGCGCAGCACGAAGGCCCTGACCGAGACCGGTGCACCCGCCTGGGCGTGTTCCTCTGGTCGACCTGACGCGCGCATCCCGAGAAGATCGCCGCCCCGGTCCTGGCCCGCAACGTCCCCGTTCCGGCCCGTCCGGATCCGCGGGCGAGTTGGACACAAGCTCCGCGCTCCGAGGTAGGCTGCTGGCACGGCGCACTCTCCCGTGCCCGTCACCCTCGAGCCAGGTAACCCGATGAGGAAAAAACAATGAAGTCCGGTCGCCTTGCAGCCCTGTTCCTCGGAACGGCCGCTGTCTTCTCCTTCGCCAGTCCCGCCTCGGCTTTCGACACGCACACGCTCCATGCGGTGCTCACCGGTCTCCAGGAGGTCCCCGGCGTGGTGACGGGGGGGGCGGGTACGTGCACCATCACGCTCGACGACGTCACGGGATCCGTCTCGGTGACGGGTTCCTTCTCCGGGCTGACGAGCAACGCCACCGCCGCGCACATCCATGGGCTGGCGGCTCCCGGTGCGAACGCGGGCATCGTCGTCGGACTGGTCGAGACCGGTGGAACCTCGGGCAACGTCTCGGGCGGCGGCATCCTGACGCCCGCCGAGATCACGGGCATGTTGAGCGGGCTCACCTACGTGAACGTCCACACGACCGCCAATGGCGGCGGCGAGATCCGCGGTCAGGTCACGGCCGCCGTGCCGTCCATGCCGTGGTACTACGTGGCCGGGCTGGCAGTGCTCGCGCTGGCGGGCGGTGCTCTCGTCCTCACCCGTCGTTCCGCGCTGCCGGGCTCGTAGTCCGAGGTCGGTGCCCGCCAATCACCGCGGCAACCCGGCGAGCGGCGGCTCGCCGCGGCCTGTGCTTCGCAGCGCGCTTCGAGCGCGCCAGACCCGGCTCGAGGCTCGCCTTCCTTTTGTCTTTTTTGCGCCGGAGACGCAGCAAGAACTTCAAAGACCCATTTTGGATTCGGGCGGGTAGCATGGCCCGCTCCCGTCCCGGGTCGCAGTGGCATGCGCTCGGCCGGACCTACCGCAGCGCCACCCGAGCCAGTCCTCTGAATGGGCCTCCTTCGAATGCTGTTCTCCGGGGTGGCAGGTCGCGAGTACGCGATCCGTCTGCGCCTGCTGCGCTCCTCCCTCTCGCCGCGCGCGATCCGCGCGGAGCGGCGCGCCACGGTCCTGCTGATCTCCTATCCCAAGTGCGGTAGGACCTGGCTGACGATGCTGCTGGCGCGCGCACTCGCCGCGCACGCAGGCCGCGACGACGTCGACTACCTGGCGAACGACCTGCCGCGCGGGAAGAACGCGGGCGAAGGCACCATCCGCATCAGCCACGACGACAACCCGCACTGGAAGACGGCCCGGGGTCTCGCCCGCTCGAAGCGCCGCTATCGCGCCAAGAAGATCATCCTGCTCGTGCGCGATCCGCGCGACGTCGTCGTCTCGTTGTACTTCGAGCGCAGCCGGCGCGAGCGGGCGTATGCCGGTACGCTGCACGACTTCCTGCACGAGTCCAGGGGCTCGCTGGACACGATCCTCGCCTACTACAACATCTGGGCGCGGGAACGCACGCGGCCGCGGGACTTCTGCCTGGTGCGTTACGAGGACCTCAAGGTCGACGCGGCCAGGGAAGCGCGGCGGATCCTGCGCTTCGCGGGCTTCGAGCTGGAGGACGCGCTCGTCGAGGAAGCCGTGCGCTTCGCGTCCTTCGAGAACATGCGCGCGATGGAGACCGGGAACGTGCTCGATTCGGGGCGCCTGCGCGCGCGCGATCCCAACGATGCGGAGTCGTTCAAGACGCGCAAGGCCAAGGTTGGCGGCTTCGTGGACTACCTGAGTCCCGCGGAGATCGCCTGGATGGAGCAGAAGATCCGCGCGACCCTCGATCCGCTCTACGGCTATGGCGAACCGGCGCCGCAGCGTCCGGGATCCCGCGCCCTCCCGTCGGCTGCGCTCGGGCCACGAGGAGTCGAGGCTTAGCGCCGGCCGGGCCAGGGGCATCCTCATCGCGCTCAGCGGCGTGGATTGCGCCGGCAAGTCGACGCAGCGCGACCTGCTCGTGGAAGCGCTGCGTTCCTCCGGTCACCGGCCCCTCAACGTCTATTCCCGGCCCGGGAGCACGCCGGGGCTGCGCGCCATCAAGAGCGCGTTGCGCAGCCTGCGCGGCAAGAAGGAGCCCGCGCGCGGCAGCGTGTCGCAGGTGCCCGGTCGCTACCCACGTCGGGCCGCGAACCTCGAACACCCGCTCGGGCGCTGGCTGTGGCTGACGGCCGGCCTGCTCGACCTCCTGTGGCTGCACGGAGTCCGGATCCGCCTGTGGAGGGCCAGCGGACGAGCCGTGGTGTGCAACCGCTACCTGCTGGACGGACTCGTCGATTTTCGTGTGAACTTCCCCGCCGAGCGGGTGCAGGAACGCTGGCTGTGCCGCTTGCTGCGGCGGATCTCGCCGCGTCCGGATGTGGCCGTCTGCCTGCTGATCTCGGCCGAGCAGTCGCTGGAGCGAGCGCGCGAGAAGTCCCGCTTCCACTGGGAAACGCTCGCAGTCCTCGAGCAGCGCAGGCGGGAGTACCTGGCGTTGTGCGAGGAGCTGGCCATACAGGTCCTGGACGGTGGACGCCCGGCGGGCGAGCTCGCCCGATCCATCCAGCAGCGCGTGGCCGAGGCGCTTGCTCCTGAGCGCTTCGAGGTACCACGTTCCATGCCCGCTTCCGGCGTCGAGCCCGCTTCCGGGAGCTGCCGAGCCGACGCGCCGCTCGCGGACCTCGGCGAGTAGTCGCTACGCTCCAAGCCGAATGGTCCAGAGCGAGGCGCGCGAAGAGGTCAAGGGCAATCGTCACGGGGCCAAGGGCTTCCTGCGCGGCTCCAGCCTGCTCCTGGTCGGGCGCCTGCTCTCCATCTCCATCAACTTCTTCGGCCAGGTGCTGGCCGTGCGCGACCTGGCGAAGAGTGACTACGGCGCCCTCGCCTGGGCCCTGTCGATCGCGGCGATGGGTGCGAGCACGGTCTTGCTGGGGCTCAACCGCGGGGTGGGACGCTTCGCCCCGATCCAGCACGAGCGCGGCGAGTACGGCGCGATGTTCGGCACGATGGCACTCGCGCTCGGGACGGTCACCGGTTTCGGGCTCGTGGTCGTGGCCCTGGTCCTCGGGCTGCAGGGGCTCCTCGTGCAGCACGTGCACAGCGATCTCTCGGTCGGACTGCTCCTGATCCTGATCGGCTTGACGCCGCTGGATGCGCTCGATGCCCTGTTCGAGACCCTGCTGGCGGTCTTCGCCGGGGCGCGCGCGATCTTCTTCCGTCGCTACCTGCTCGGGCCGGCGCTCAAGCTGGGCGCCGTGATCCTGGTGATGTCGGTCCAGGGCAGCGTCCAGATGCTGGCCGTGGCCTACCTGGTGGCAGGCTTCATCGGCATCGCGCTGTACGCGCCTCTCCTGTGGGGCCTGCTCGCGCGGCAGGGCCTGCTGGCCGAGTTCCAGCCACGCCGGATGGTCTTGCCGGTGCGCGAGCTCTTCGGTTTCAGCCTCCCGCTCTTGACGACGGACCTCTTGCTGGCCGTGGAGACTCCGATGGTGGTCGTCATGCTGGAGCGCTGGCACAGCACGCTCGAGGTCGCGGAACTGCGCGCGGTCGCGCCGGTGGCGGGTCTGTGCCTGGTGGTCTTCCAGACCTTCAAGATCCTGTTCAAGCCGCAGGCGGCGCGCTTCTACGCGCGCGGCGACCAGCTCGGGCTCAGGGACCTGTACTGGCGCAGCGCCGCCTGGTTGACGGTCTTCACCTTTCCCCTGTTCGCGGTGTGCCTGTTCCTGGCGCAGCCCCTCACGGTGCTCCTGTTCGGCCACGAGTACGCCAACGCCGGTGTGCTGCTCGCGATCCTGGCGCTGGGCAAGTTCTTCAACGCCGCGCTGGGGATGAACACCTTCCTGCTGCAGGTGTTCGCGCACGTGCGCCTCATCCTCCTGGTCAATGCGGCCTCGGCGGTCCTGGGACTGGGCCTGTGTCTGTGGTGGATTCCGCTCTACGGCGCAGTCGGCGGTGCGGCTGCGACGGCCGCCACGATCGCGATCCGCAACGTGTTCTACGAGGTCGCGCTGCTCGCGACGACGCACATCGGCCCCGTACCGCGCCCGATCCTGAAGCTCTACGGGTCCGTGCTGGCGGCCATCGCCGTGCTTTCGGCGCTGCTCGCGCTGTCGGGCAACGTCGCCCTCATGACGTCGGCAGTGGTGCTGACTGCGGGCCTGCTGGCCTGGTTCAACCGCCAGTTCCTGGACGTCCTCGGGACCTTCCCCGAGCTGGCCAGGATTCCCCTGTTGCGGCGCATCCTGGGCGTACAGCCGAGCTGAGGCACGCGCGTTGGTCGGTCAGCGCTCCGCGGGCGGCACGGGCGGGCCAGCCTGCGCGCGCAGCCGCCGGGCGAGCATGAGGAGCTCCTCGAGCGCGAGCCCGTCGAGGTGGGGCTCCACTGCGCTAGTCACGCCGCTAGTCACGCCGTTGGTCACGCCCGCGAACGAGTGCATGCTGTCCGTGCCCAGGCGCCGCGCGCCCTCGAAGAGCGCCTCGCAGCCCTGGTCGAGCACGAGCATGGCGTCGCTGTCGAGCACGAGGAGGTCGCGGAACAGCGCCTGCGAGGGGCCGAAGCTGGACTTCTTCACGTACAGCGCGACCGCCGTGTCCGCGCGCACGATCGTCAGGCGTTCGAAGCGCGCGTCGCTCCTGTCCTTGACGGCCACGCCCGTGTGCGCACCGATCACGGTCACGTCCACGTACTCCGGGCGCGAGGCTTCGCCCACCGACAGCCCCTTGTCGCCCACGTCGCGGATCACGGCGCCCTCGATGCGCAGGGTCGAGCCGCTGACATCGATGCCGTCGTTGCCGAAGCGCTCGACGCGCGTGCCGAGGTCCGTACCGCTGCAGAAGTCGTAGTCGACGGCGTCGCTCCGGCCGTCGCGGTACAGGCAGTCGCGCGCGCGCACCGTACAGAACTTCGGGTTGATGGCGTCTTCCGAGGTGTTCTGCTCGACCGTGACGTGCTCCATGGCGAGGTCCGCGAAGTACAGCGCCACGCTGCCCGTGCAGCGCACGGCGCCCGCGTTCGAGCCGCCGCCGCCGCGGAAGGTCGTGTGCGCGAGCTCGACCCGCAGGGGCGCCATGCGCTCGCCCAGCACCGCGAAGGCGCCCCAGGGCGCACCTTCCTCGCCGCGCACGAGGATCGGGGTCTCGGCGGTCCCCGCCATGACGAGGTCGCCGCGGATCTCGACGAAGACGTCGCGCGCGAGCACCAGCTCGGTCGCGGGCTCGAAGCGCACGCGCCAGCCGCGCGGCAGGGCGAGCGGAGCCGCGAGACGCACGAGCCCGGGACCGAAGCGCACCTCCGCAGCGGCCGGGTCGGCGCGCACTCCGGCCGGCAGCTCGGGCAGCGCGGCGCGCGGCGGCTCGTGCTCCCAGCTCACGCGCTCGCCTGCGAGGGGCTGCGCGCTCTCCAGCCCGCGTACCTCGGCTCCGCCGCACACGTTCCGCGCCAGGACGCCGCGCACGGCATCCAGGGGGACGTCGGCGGGCAGCGGCACGACGCGCACGGGCCGGCGCTCGCGATAGCGCCCGGGGACCGCGACCGGTTCCGGGAGGGCGAAGCGCGTGGTCTCGCCGCCGCGTGTGAGCTCGAGCGCTACCAGCTCCTTCGAGCCGCGTTCGTCGGTGGCGAGCTCGAGCGTGCGTGCCGCGCGATCGAGGTGCCACGCGAGTTGCGTGCCGGTCAGCGCGGCGCGGATGGCGCGCGCGTTCTCTTGCAGCGTGGCGCGCAGCTTCTCCGACCGGCCGCCCATGAAGCCGCCATCGGGTCCGCCGCGCGGAAAGAGGGCGAAGGGGTCCTGCGCGAGGAGCTCGCCGTAGCGCGCGAAGAACTCCTCGGCGCGCGCCAGCATCGGCTCCAGGCGCTCGCTGGCGAGCACGTAGAGGGCCCGGTCGTGCAGCAGCCGGAAGCGGTCGCAGCGCAGGAGCTGCGTACCCATCTCGGCGAACTGCGAGCCCGCGAGCGCGCTCCAGTCGCCGAAGCGCGTGTCCCAGATCAGCATCTCGGCCTTCAGGCTGACCGGGTCGCAGAAGCCCTTCATGTTGAAGTCGGCGAAGCCGTGCCCGTCGCCCGAGAACTCGGTCAGGGCCGTGAACCAGCGCAGACGCTCGACATCGAAGAGCTCCGCGAGCTCCGCCCACGAGATCGTGCCCGACGTGTCGCCCAGCCAGCGCACGACGCGCTCGACGACCTGGCCGCAGCGCTCGGGATCGGCGCCCTGGCTGTAGGGCTCGCCCGAGCCACGGAAGAACATGCCCTCGGGCCGCCCGGCGCGATCGCCGGTGGCGATGCGCGGCTGCTCGACGTACTGCACCACGGCCAGCGGCTCGCCGCGCATGGCCAGGATCCCCATGGTCGTGTCCCAGCCGATCAGGCCGTGCTCCAGCGACTCCCACAGGAACACCTGGTCGCCGGTCTTGTCGAAGGGGTCGATGAGATTGAACAAGCTCGAGCCGCGATACGAGCGTCCGTGGCGCAGGTCGACGCGCAGGCTCGGGCGCGGCGGCACCACGTGGTAGTACTGGCGCCCGCGCAGCTTGATGCGCACGTCGTAGTCCTGGCCCTCCACCGCGAGCCGCGCCGAGACCTCTGCCTTGGTGATCTCGTCGTGCGTGCTCAGGAGCTGGACGCGCGTGATGCGCTCGCGCAGGTAGGCCTCGTCCTCCGGCTTGAGGTAGAAGTCGAACACCGGCACGGGCTCGCCGGCTGCGCTGGCCGGCGCCTCGATCCCGTTCGGCAGGGCGTGCAGCAGGGCCAGGGCCGAGTCCTTGACCGGCCGGCGCACGAAGCGCGCGAGCGAGCCCTTGTCCTTCTTCGCCTGGTCGTAGAGCAGGAAGCGCTCGGTCAGGTCGGCGCCCGTGAGCAAGCCCGCCACCAGCGCCAGCCAGCCCAGGGCGCGCTTCCACGTGATGGGGGAGTCGGTGGGGCTCGGCCGGCGCATACGCCTGTCACAGGACCTGGAAGTCGTCCATGACGTACACGCCCACCGAGCGCACGCCCGGCTGGGCGCGCAGGCGTTCCTGCAGCTCGCCCTGCTCCTTGGCTCCGCCCGTGCGCACGCGCCACGAGATCGTCTCGAGCTCCGTGCCCTCCAGCACGCGGTTGATCAGCACCGGCTGGGCGCCCGCGCTCTTCAGGGCCGCCTCCAGGGACTCCATGGCACCCGTGGCCGCGCCCGCTCCGGTCGTGACGCGCACGACGGCTTCGTTCGCCTCCGCGCGCCCGACGTTCAGCTTGCCGAGCAGCAACAGCAGCCCGCACAGGAACAGCGTGAACACGATGGCCTGGTAGTAGAAACCGGTGCCGCAGGCCATGCCCAGCGCCAGGGACGCGAAGACGAAGCCCACGTCGCGCGGATCCTTGATGGCGGTCCGGAAGCGCACGATCGAGAGCGCTCCCACCAGGCTGAAGGCGCGCGCGATCTCGTTCCCGATCACGAGCATGATCAAAGTGGTGCACGCGCCCAGCACGAACAGCGCCTGCAGGAAGGAGGCCGAGTAGATCGCTCCGCGGTGCGTGGCGCGGTAGGTCTGCACCAGGGCCAGGATCAGGAGCGTCGCCAGCACCAGGCCCACCAGCAGGTTGAACAGGTTGTCGACCAGCGCGGTGGGGTCCTGGGGCGAGAGCGAGGAGAAGAGACCGCGTTCCTCTTGGAGCGCGGGAAAGAGGGCTAGCACGTGGATAGGACCTTTCGCGAGAGTCCGAGGGTGTCGACCGCGCGGACGTACTTGGAGACGGATTCGCTGGTAAGACCGGCCGAGCGCACGAGCACGCCCAGCCAGGTGGGCAGGCTCTGCTTGGCCTTGATCTCGAGCACCGCCCAGGTGTCGTCGAGCGTCGCCCGCGTCGGGTCGTAGAGTCGCTCGCGGCTCATGGGCTCGCCGGGGGAGAGCGCGCGGATCGACGTGTCCCACGTGACGCGCAGGTCGCCGGCCGGCGCGACCAGGACCTCGCGCTGGTACCACACGCCGACGGTGGGCTCGAGCCGCAGACTCTCGCGCGCGTGCAGGAACGGCGCGGCTTGCGGGCCCAGCGCGTCCCAGCTGGCGGGGCGCAGCGGATCGATCGCACCCGCGGCGAGCTCGAGCCGGCGCTTGGCGATGGCCGCGCCATCCTTGTGCTTGGCCTCCAGGAACCACGCACCTCCGTCCGCGAAGCTCCAGGCGTAGGTGCGCAGGCGGACCTTCACGCGCCGCTCGATGCCGGCCAGCTTGTCGAGGTAGAGCTGCAGCGACGCGCTGTCGTAATAGAGCGAGTACACCGGGTAGGCGCCGCTCCCGCCCACGAACTCGCCGGGCACCAGCCGGGAGCTCAGCACTCGCTGCATGGCCAGGCGCGTGTCCAGGTCGACGAGATACTTGAGTTCCAGGCGGGCGCTCATGGGGGCGGGGCTGGCCAGGGGCACTCAGGAGTCGGCGAAGCGCGCCAGGGCTTGCTCCAAGGCGCGGCGTTCCTCTGCGCTCTCGAAGCGCGCGGCGAGGTGCAAGGTCCCATTCCACGCTACCCGGGCGCGCACTCCGGACGAGGGCGGCCGCAGTGCGTAGGGCGCCGCGTCCTCCAGGCGCCAGCGGTCGTCCACGACGGGTCCGAGCTGGGCCTCCCAGCACAGCCGCAGTTCCTCGAACAGCGGGACTGGCGAGTAGAGCGGCACGCCTTCCGCTCCGGGTTCGGCGCGCATCAGGAGCACGAGCTCGTCTCCGGTGAGCGGATTGCGGCGCAGCGGACCGGCCGGCATCAACCCATCCGCCAGCGCGGCGCGGTAGAGCTCGCCGTTCGGCTGCAGCAGGAAGTCGGTGGTGTAGAGCTCGTTCCCGCGCACGATCACGAGATCGAAGTCGAGCAACTGGCCTGCGTCCGGTCCCTCCGTGGCCAGCACGCGCTCCGGAAAGCGCAGGTGCAGGAACACGCCCGCGAAGGAACGGCTCCAGTAGATGTGCGTCAGCGAGCGGCGCAGGAACGGTTGCGGCGGGGTGGCGGCTTCCTCGGTGCCGGCACCGGGCTCGGATCCCTCCTCCAGCGGCTCCGCCAGTGCGCGCTCGAGATCCAGGGCCCCGAGCGGGATCAGCAGGTGCGCGCCGCGGCTGCGGCTGGTGAGCAGGATGCGCTCGGGCAGGCCGGGCCGCGCGGGGTCGCCGTAGCGCCGCACCCAGTAGGGATCTCCGGCCTGGCTCGCCTGGTCGCGTGACCAGGTGGAGTTCTGGCGTCGCGTGGTCAGGAGTGCGCGGGCCGGATCCTCGGGCAGCGGCGTCAGGTAGAGCTCTTCGAGCTCGCCGGAATCGAGCGCGAGCAGGCTACGCGTGCTGAAGGGCGAGAGGCGCGTCGCGCTCCACGCGAGCGCGGCGCCCAGCAGCGCGACCGCGGCCGCGGTCAGGAGGGCGAGCTGCGCCGTCGGGCGCGTCGACCAGAACGAGTCTCCCTGCATCATGAAACGACGGCTTCGGGCCGGGCTCGGAGATGCTAGCATGTCGCAATCGATCTTCGAGGCTCGGAATCGGAGTGTCGTCGGCATGTCCCTGGCTTCCCCCCGCCGCTCTCCGTTCGCCTCGGCGCTGCTCTTCTTGGCCGCGCTGGCCGTGGCCGCGCTGGTCGGACTCGCCTGCTTGCGCTCGCCCGCACTGGCGCTCGGGGTGGGCGTGGGCCTGGGCGTGCTCGGCGCAGCGCTGCGGCGCCCGGACGTGGCCATCTACGCCGTCTTGTTCCTCCTTTACTCGAACGTTCCCGCGCTGGGCGTGGCGTTCCACGGCGTTCCCAAACCGGTGGCGGCCGCCTTCCCGCTGCTCCTCGCCGTGCCGCTGGTGCGCGATCTCTGCGTGCGCCGCCTGCCACCGGTGGTGACGCCGGTCGTGCCGATCCTCTTGCTCCTGCTCGTCGTCCAGGCTGCGGGCGCGGCCTTCTCGCGCGATCCCGCGCACGCGTTCGATGCGCTCGCGACCTTCGTTTTCGAAGGCCTCGTGCTCTATGTCCTGGTGGTGAACGTGCTGCGCACGAAGGAGGTCCTGCGCGGAGCGACCTGGGCGCTCCTGGCAGCCGGCGTGCTCATGTCGGGCGTGCCGCTCTTCCAGCAGGTCACCGGGACCTTCGACAGCAACTACGGTGGCCTGGCCCAGGTCGACGGGCTCGGTTTCCAGACCGGCGAGCAGTCCGAGGAGGGCGGCGGCGCGCAGCGACAGGCGCGCCTGGCCGGCCCCATCGGCGAGAAGAACCGCTATGCGCAGGTGATGCTGTGTCTCGTGCCGCTGGGACTGATGTGCTTCTTCGGCGAGCGCTCGCGCAGGCTGCGCCTGGTGGCGCTCGCGTGCACCGGGTTGTGCGCGCTCGGCTTCGTGCTGGCCTTCTCGCGCGGCGGAGCGGTGGGGATGGTGTGCATGCTGCTCGTCATGCTGGGGCTGCGCCTGATCGATGCCCGCAAGGCGCTCTTCGTGGCCGCGGGCATGGCCCTGCTCCTCGCGGCCATGCCGCAGTACTGGCGGCGCCTCTCGACCATCACCTCGGCCGTGCAGGTCTTCGACGAGCAGGGCGCCGCGGCGAGCGACGGCGCCGTGCGCAGGCGCATCACGGAGATGATGGCTGCCGTGCGCGTTTTCATCGATCATCCCGTGATCGGGGTCGGGCCGGGCATGTTCAAGTCCTACTCCGAGGAGTACGGCAACGTGGATGCACTGCGGCGCATCGAGGGCGGGCGGCGCGCGCACTCGCTCTACCTGGAGATCGCGGCCGAGAGCGGCGTGCTCGGGCTCGGGCTGTTCCTGGCGGCGCTGGCCGTGACCCTGGTCGGGCTGGCCGCGGCGCGCCGGGTCTGCCTGGAGAGCGATCCCGAGCTCGCCAACCTGGCGACCGGGTACCTGCTGGCGCTGGTGTGTTATCTCAGCACGGGAGTGTTCCTGCACCTCGCCTACATGCGCTACTTCTACGTCGTCCTGGCGCTGGGCGGCGCGGTCGTGCACGTGGCGCACGGCGCGCGCAGCGCGGGCGTTACGGCGCGGGCACCGAGCTCCAGCGCGGAGCGGCCGGCACTCGCGGGAGGAACCTCGTGAGCTTCCCCGAGGCCGGTGGGGACTTCGATCTCGGCGGCGCGGTGGGCGTGCGTCTGCTCGGCGCGGGCCCGGCCGAGATGGCCGCGGTCGAGCGGCAACTCGGACCCATCCGCCGCCCGCTCGCGCGCGAGCCGGACATCGTCCTGCGCTTCGTCGATCGGCTGGAGTCCTCGTCCGCGCTGCGCTACGTCGGCCTGGACGACGCGGCCTTCGACGACCAGGACTTCCTGGTCCTGCGCGGCAAGCACAAGTCGCGCCTGCGCGTGCGGATTCCCTTCGAGCGCGTGGGCCAGCGCTGCGAGATCACCTGCGAGCGCGGGCTCTCGGCCGTGCCCCTGCTGATCCCGATCCTGAACGCGACCATGCTCGCGCAGGGCTTCTTGCCGTTGCACGCCGCGGCTTTCGTGCAGCACGGCAAGGGCGTCGTGGCCACGGGCTGGTCCAAGGGCGGGAAGACCGAGACGCTGCTGGCCTGCATGGCGCGCGGCGCGCGTTACGTGGCCGACGAGTGGCTCTATCTCGCGGGCGATGGGCAGCGCATGTTCGGCATCCCGGAGCCGATCCGGGTGTGGCACTGGCACCTCGCGTCCCTGCCCGAGCTGCGCGGACGCCTCTCGCGCGGCGCGCGCGCCCGCTTGTCGATGCTCGAGCTCGTGGCGGGCGGAATGCGCCGCGTGACTGCGGACGGGGCACGCCACGGCTCGGCCGCAACGCGCAACCTCAACCGCGTCTCGGCTCTCCTGCGCAGCCAGATGTGCGTCGACCTGCCTCCCGAGCAGCTCTTCCCGGGGGCCTTTGCGAACGGCGCAGGGGAGCACGCGCCGGTGCGTCCCGAGCGTCTGTTGTTCGTCGTCAGCGGCGAGCAAGCCGAGATCACGGTGCGTCCCGTGCCGGCGCGCGAGGTGGCCGAGCGCATGCGCTTCTCGCTGCTGGAGGAGTTCCAGCCCTTGCTCTCGGGCTACCGCAAGTTCCGCTTCGCCTTCCCCGAGCGCACGAACGAGCTGCTCGAGAACCTGGGCCAGCGCCAGCGCGAGCTCCTGCACTCCGCCCTGGACCACCTCGAAGCCTTCGAGGTACGCCACCCCTATCCCGTCTCGCTGCCCGCGCTCCACGACGCGCTGCGCGATCTCTGATGGTCACCGTGGCCCTCATCGGCGCCGATGGCGCGGGCAAGACCAGCGTGGCACGCGCCCTGGAACACTCGCGCGAACTGCCGGTCAAGTACCTCTACATGGGCATCAACGCGGAGGCCAGCAACCACATGCTGCCGACCACGCGCGCGCTACGGGCCTGCCGGCGCATCTTCGGGCGCGGGCGGGGACAGGGCGGCCCACCCGATCCCGAGCGCGCCGCGCGCCGCGCGAGCCGGGGTCTGCGCGGACTCGCGCGCGAGGGCAAGTCGGCTCTGCTGCTCGCCAACCGCATGTGCGAGGAGTGGTACCGCCTGAGCGTGGCGCGACGCTACGAGCGGCGCGGTTACATCGTGCTCTTCGATCGCCACTTCTTCGCCGACTACTGGGCCCACGACGTGGCGGGGAACGGGCAGCAGCGCTCCTGGCTGCGGCGCGCGCACGGGCGTCTGCTCGCGCGCCTGCCGCGGCCCGACTGCACGATCCTGCTGGATGCGCCGGCCGCGGTGCTGTTCGCGCGCAAGGCCGAGGGGACCCTGGAACTGCTCGAGCGCCGCCGCCAGGAGTACCTGGATCTCTGCGCCGAGCTCGGCAACTGCGCCCGCATCGACGCCTCGCGCTCGCAGGCCGAGGTCGAGGCCGAGGTACTCGCGATCCTGCGCGGATTGCGGGCGAAGGCGAGGGCATGAGCCGCAGCGTGCTCGTGACCGACGCCGGGCGTGGCAGCGCCATCGCATCCTGCGCTCGCTGGGGCGCAAGGGCTGGCACGTGATCGCGGCCGACTCCGATCGGCGTAGCGCCGGATTCCGTTCGCGCTTCACCGCCGAGCGCTTCGTCTATCCGGCGCCGCAGTCTTCCCCGCGCGCCTTCGTGGAGAGCCTGCACGCGTACCTGCGCTCGCGCCCGGTCGACCTGGTCATACCGGTGACGGACGAATGCATCCATCCCCTGGCCCACGCCCGCGCGCGCTTCGAGGGCTTGACGAAGCTGGCGATCGCCTCCGCTCGGGCGCTGGCCACGGTGACCGACAAGCAGGCCACGCTCGAGCTCGCACGGGTGCTCGGGGTGCCGGTGCCGGAGACACGCGTCGTGACGACGCGCGCGGAGGCGTGCGCCGCCGCCGCCGGGCTGCGCTATCCGTTGGTCCTGAAGCCGGCGATCTCGCGCCGCTTGCTGAGCGCCGAGGATCGCATCGAGTCGGGGGCGGTGAGCTTTGCACGCGATCCCCTCGAGCTCGAGCAGCGCATGCAGCGCATGGCTGGCGGGCACGCCGTGCTGCTACAGGAGTACGAGACGGGCTCCGGCGTCGGGATCGAGTGCCTGGCGCGCGAGGGCCGCGTGCTGCGCGCCTTCCAGCACCGGCGCCTGGCCGAGATCCCGGTCAGCGGTGGCGCAAGCGCCTGGCGCGAGAGCGTGCCGCTCGATCCCGAGTTGCTGGAGTACGCGCGCCGCTTGATCGCGGCGCTCTCCTGGACCGGCCTGATCATGGTCGAGTTCAAGCTGGGGAAGAAACCCTGGCTGATCGAGATCAACGGGCGAGTGTGGGGCTCCCTGCCCCTGGCTTGCCTGGCGGGCGTCGACTTCCCGGGCGAGCTGGCCGAGCTGTACTGCCCCGGGAGCGCGGCGGACACGTCCGCGCGTGCCAGCGCGGAGGTGCCGGCCGGGACGCCGTACCGCATCGGCGTGCGCGCCTACAACTTCGAGCTGATGCTGTCCTGGATCGCGCAGGTCTTGATCGGCCGCACGCGACACCCGTATCTGCCGCACCCCGGGCGCGAGCGGGCGCTGGCCGGCCTGCTCGGGCTCCTGGATCCGTCGCAGAAGTCCGACCTCGCGGGCGGTGGGGATTTCGCGCCACGCCTGGCGGAGGCGCGCCACATCGCGCTCAAGTTCGCCGGCAAGCTGGCCGGCGCAGGCGCGGGAGGGAATGGCCGATGACGCGCCGCGTCCTGCGCAGGCTGGCGGAGAGCGGGCCCTGCGGGCGCGCGCTGGCGCTAGCCGAACGCCTCGACAGCTCGCGCGCGTGCATCCTGCGGGTGCTCACCTACCATCGCGTGGACGAGGCCGGGTCCTTCGCACGCCAGCTGGAGTACCTGACGCTGCGCTATCACATGGTCTCGATCCCGCGCGTGCTCGCGGCCATCGACGGGGGGCCGCGTCTGCCGCCGCGCGCCGTGCTCCTGACCTTCGACGATGCCTATCGCAGTTTCGCCGAGGTGGCCTGGCCGATCCTCGCCCGGCACGGTTTTCCGGCCGCGCTCTTCGTGCCCACGGCCTATCCCGACGGGCGCGAGACGCGTTTCTGGTGGGACCGACTCGAACAGGCCTTCGCGCGCACGGCGTGCCGCACGGCGCTGGCGACGCCGGTCGGCACACTTGCCCTCGGGACGGCCGCGGAACGCGCGCGCGCACACGCACTCGTCAAGCGCCACGTCAAGGATCTCGAGCACGCACGGACACTGGCGCTCACGGACGAGCTGTGCGCGGCCCTCGGCGTGGCCCCGGAGGAGCACGAAGTCCTGGGCTGGGACGAGCTGCGCGCGCTCGCGCGCCAGGGCGTCACGCTCGGAGCCCACACGCGCACCCATCCGCGTCTCGACCGCATCCCGCGCGCACAGGCCCGCGCGGAGCTGCTGGGTTCGGTGAGCGACCTGGAGCGCGAGGTCCCCGGCCAGCCGCGCGTGCTGGCCTATCCGGACGGACGCTTCGACGACGAGCTGGTCGCGCTGGTGCGCGCGGCCGGCGTCGAGCTGGCCTTCACGACCCGGCGCGGCACGAACGATCTCGAGCGCAGCGACCGCTTGCGCTTGCGCAGGATCCACGTCGACGCGTGCGATTCGGTCGACGTCCTGCGAGCCAAGCTGGTGCTCTCCGCAGCCCGGCTCGAGTCGGCGACGAGGCTCCTCGATCCACCCTCGAGCGACGAGCGCCGCACCGAGCGCGCCAACCGCCGCGAGCATCGCCGTTCGCAGATCGTGCTGCGCGCACTGGACGCGGCCCTGACCGCCAGGTTGCGACCGGACGCGCAGCCTCTGGAGCGCCTGCGGCGTGCGACCAGCCCGCGCACCGCGCACTACGAGCGCGTCGGACAGGTACTGCGCCTCGCGCTCGACACGGCTCCCGTCCTCGCGCAGGGCTTGGAGCGAGCGTTGCTCGATTCCGCGCGGCTCCCGCTGCGCGCCCGGCGGATCGAGCTCGCGGGTTTCGGCTCCGGCGCGACCGTGTTCCGCCTGGAGCGCGAGGGCGCCGCAGCGCCGGCGCTCGCGCTCAAGATCTACCGCCGCACCCTCGGCCGCGCGCCCGCACACCTCGCCCTCAGCGCGCGCCGCTACCGCGAGCGCTACCGGCGCCTCTGCGCCAGTTTCGGAGAGTCGGTCTTGCCGGCGGAGTTCCTGGTGGTGCACGCGCCCCTGCGCTCGGTTCCTGCCGTGGCGTGCATCCAGCCATGGCTGGGAGGAAGGCTGCACGATCTCCTCGGGCTGGAGGACCGGGCGCTGCTCGATCTGCTGCGCGCTCACCCGGGGCTGGAAGAGCAGTTCGCCGCCTTCGCTCGCCGAGCCCTCGCCTGGCACGCGCGCGGCACCTTCCCGGATCTCCTGGGAGCTGCTAATCTGCTCGTCGCCGAGGAGCGCGGGCGGGCGCACCTGTGGCTGATCGATTATGGGATCTTCGAGCCCTCGGACTCGCCTGCGTCGGACGAGGCCCGCTTGGCCATCGCGACGCTTGCGTCCAGGCTGGAGTCCCTGCTCGAAAGGATCGAGAATGTCGTCGTACCTGGCTGAGATGTTGATTCCCTCCTGGCTCTCGCTGTGCGCACTGGCAGCGCCGGCGCTGGCGAACCAGCAGGCGCGCGAGGGCGTGTGGATCTCGCGCGAGGAGATCGAGGAGCTGCCCACGGACGGCCCGGCCTGGCGCGCGCTGCGCGCGGCGGCCCAGCAACCGTTGCCCACGCCCGACCTCGCCGGCCGGGACAGCAACTGCGATGTCTTCTGTCTCGCCAAGGCCCTGGTCCACGCGCGCACCGGCGACGCGGGGCTGCGCGCGGAGGTGCTGGAAGCGATCCAGTCCGCCATCGGCACGGAGCGCGCGGGCGACGTGCTCTCTCTGGGCCGCAACCTCCCCGGGTACGTCATCGCCGCCGACCTCGTCGGCCTGCCGCCGGCGCTGGAGAAGCGCTTCCGGTCCTGGCTCGAGCTCGTGCCGTACCAGGAGCTCGACGGCATGACCTTGCGCGGCGTGCACGAGCGGCGTCCGAACAACTGGGGCACGCACGCCGGTGCCGCGCGCGCGGTGGTGGCGCGCTACCTCGGCAAGGAGGGCGAGCTCGAGCGCGTGGCGCAGGTCTTCCGCGGCTGGCTGGGCGAACGCTCGTTCCATGACGGCTTCGAGTTCGGCGACCTGGCCTGGCAATCCGATCCCGAGCGTCCCGTGGGCATCAATCCGCGCGGCGCCGTGCGCGACGGCCATTCGATCGACGGCGTGCTGCCGGACGACCAGCGCCGTGGTGGCGGCTTCTCCTGGCCGCCGCCCAAGGAGAATTACGTCTACGAGGCGCTGCAGGGCGCGCTGGTGCAGGCCGTGGTGCTCGCGCGCGCGGGCTACGACGTCTGGGAGTGGGGCGACCGGGCGCTCCTGCGGGCCGCGCTGTGGCTCGAGCGCGAGGCTGGCTACTCGGCCGAGGGGGACGACACCTGGCAGCCGCACGTGATCCACCACTTCTACGGCGCGAGCCTGCACCTCGAGATCCCGGCTCACCACGGTAAGAACGTGGGCTGGACCGATTGGACCCTCACTCCCCTGCGTCTGCGCGAGAGATAGCAAGGTCCTACGTTCCGGGATCCACCGGGGCGCGTTAACCTGGTCATTCCCCCTTGTCTTTCTCCCGCTCGATTCGAAGCGCACGGCGCACCGGCACGGCCTGGCTTGGTGCAGGGCGCACCAGCACGGCCTGGCTGGGTGCACGGCTCACCGGCACGGCCTGGCTGGCGGCGGCCTGTTTCTTCCTGCTCTCTGGCGCGGCATGCGCGTCGGCGCCCCGTCTGGGGCTGATTCCCGGGACGATCGCCGCGGCGCCGGCCGCGCTCGAGCCCTATCGCATCCAGCCGGGGGACGAGCTCGAGATCCGCTTCTTCCACACGCCCGAGCAGAACGTGACCCTGCCGGTGCGGCCCGACGGCTTCATCTCCCTGCCGCTGGTCTACGAGCTCGCGGTTGCCGGGCGCACGGTGGAGGAGGTGCGAACGGAACTGGTCGAGCGTTGCTCAGAGGAGCTGGTCGCGCCCGAGATCGCGGTCATCGTGCGTTCCTTCACCGGCTACCGCGTGCACGTCGGCGGCGAGGTGGACAGGCCGGGAGTGCTCGAGCTCTCCGGACCGCGCACGGTGCTCCAGGCGGTGTTCGAGGCCGGGGGTTTCCTGCCGACCGCCAGCCCGGCCGACGTGCTGGTCGTGCGGCTCGGCCTGGACGGCAGCCACGAGCTGCGGGCTGCCAATCTCGCCGCGGTGCTGCTGGGCGAGAACGCCAGCGGGAACTTCACGCTCCGTCCCTACGACGTCGTGTTCGTGCCCAGCTCGACCATCGCGGACGTGAACAAGTGGGTCGACCAGTACATCCGCAAGAACATCCCCATCTCGCTCGGCTTCAACTACCGGCTGAATCCGGAGGACGGGTAAGCGTGGCACGCCACGCGGAGGCTGCTCCAGGTCAGCCCGCAGATTTCGCGGAAAACCCCGCGCGCGAGCTCCTGGCGATCCTCGCGCGCGGCAAGTGGACGGTGCTGCTCGTGTTCCTCGGCGTGACCGGTCTGGTGACCTGGGGCACGCTGCGCGAGCGGCCGCTGTACGAGGCCGAATCGAGCCTGATGGTGCGCATCGGACGCGAGTACGTGTATCGCTCCGAGGTCGGACGCACGGAGACCGCGCGCACGCCCAGCCTGTCCGAGATGGTGAACTCGGAGGTCGAGATCCTCTCGAGCCGCGACCTGGCCGAGCAGGTCGTGCGCGAGATCGGCGTGGAAGTCCTCTATCCGGACCTGCTCGAGACCGTGCCCGACGCGCACCTCGCGGCCGAGATGGCCGTGCTGCGTTTCCGCAAGGCCGCCGCGATCCGGGCCGTGCTCGAATCGAGCGTGATCAAGGTCGGCTTCGAGCACGAGGTGCCGCAGCTCGCGGCCGATGCGGTCAATCGCCTGGTGGAGCGCTTCAAGGACAAGCACGTCGAGGTCTTCGGCGAGGAACGCGCCAGCAAGCTCGAGGCGCAGCTCGAGACGCGCGTGGCGCACCTGGCCGAGGCCGAACGAGCGCTGGCCGAGTTCAAGCGCCAGAGCGGAGTCTTCGACCTCGACGCGCAGCGCAACCTGCTGCTCGACCGGCGCGAACGCCTGGACCAGGCGCTGCAGACCGTCGAGGCCGAGCTCGCCGGGTTGCGGCTGCGTGCCGGCCCCGACAGCCAGGCCGAACCCCCCGACGTCCCCGAGCTGCCCCCGCACCTGCGGCCGGAGATGAAGGACGAGCTCCTGCGCCAGCGCTACGAGCTGGAGCTCGCGCTGCGCGGCTTCGAGCCGGCCGTCTCCGACCGCCTGGTCGAGGCGGCTTCCCTGCGACTCCTGGACCTGGAGCTCGAGGAGGGCGAACTCCTGCGCGACTACAACCCGTCCAATCGCAAGGTGAAGAGCGTGCAGAGCGAGATCCAGCGCGTGCGCGGCTTCCTCCAGCAAGCCGAGACCCGCGCGGGGGTCTTCGACGACGCACGCCGCGAGGAGCGCCAGGCGCGCAGCCAGGAACTCGCGGCCGAAATCACACGCCTGACGGGCGAGATCGAGCTCTTGGTGCGCGAGGAGGAACTCCAATTGCGCCTCGAGGCGCGGCGCAGCATCCAGGTCCTGGAAATCCAGCGCAACGACAACCATTCCCGCCTGGCTGCAGTCGAGGTCGAGATCCGTGACCTGGACCAGCAGGAGCAGCCCTTGCGCCGGCTCGAGCGCGAGCTGGTGGCGGCCGAGGCCGCGGCCCTGATCTACCGCGAACGCGTCGACGAGGCGCACATCACCGACGCGCTCGACCGTGAGCGGCAGATCAACGTGCGCGTGATCGAGAAGGCCGCCGCTTCGGTGGCCCCCTCCGGACTCCCGCGCAACCTGAAGCTGGTCATCGGGGCCATGGTCGGACTGGTGGCGGGCGTGGGCCTGGCGGTGCTCTTCGATCTCTTTCGCCCGCGCTGAGTAAACGCGCGCGCGCGCGTCCTCACATTCTCCGGCCTACTTTGCAACCTCGTATGGAGTTACGAAATGCAGTGTTGTAGTGCAACGGGTCTGCGCTGCTTGCAGCCTCGCAAATACGAACTGCTGCGTGTTCAATTGAGTCTTCCTGGTTCGCATCGTGACTGCCGCAGGGGTCGGTCACAAGCAGTCATCCACCAGGAACATTCATGGCCAATGTGTACCGCACCGTCGGCGCCAATGTGGGTGAGCGCGCCTTCGCACTTGCTTTGCTCTTCCTGAGCGCACCCCTGATCGTCGTGATCGCGCTCGCGATTCGCCTGTCAGCCGGTAGTCCGGTGTTCCACCGCGGCAAGCGCCTCGGCCGCGACAAGCACCCGTTCCTGATGCTGAAGCTGCGCACGTTGCGCGTCGGCGCGGAACGGATCACGCGCGGAGAACTCGTCTCGCAGCGCCACGACCTCACCATTCGCGGCGGCCGCTTCCTGCGCGATACGCGCCTCGACGAGCTTCCGCAACTGTGGAACATCGTGGTGGGCGACATGAGCTTTCTCGGTCCGCGCCCGGAGCGCCCCGAGGTCTTGGAAGCGAAGTGCCTCGGCATCCCCGGTTACGAGCGACGCTTCTCGGTCCGGCCCGGCCTGATCGGCATCTCCCAGCTCTTCACGCCGCACGGAACCCCCAAGCGCTACCGCACGCTGCTCGACAACGGCCTGATCCGGCGCGAGGCCGGGGGCCTCCAGCGCCTGCGCATCGTGACCTTCACCATGTGGGCCGTGCTGTGCGAGGTCTGCCGGCGCGGCGCGCGCCAGCACGCCCAGCTGCGCCGGCGCGCGACGGGACGCTACCACGAGAAGCGCCGCCAGCACCGCGTGACGCCGCGCTGTGCGACCGTCCAGCTCGGACAGCCGGGTTTCTCGTTCGGCGCGCGGCTGGTCGACATGAACGAGCAAGCCCTGCTGGTCGAGTGCCAGTACGAGCCCGGCGTCGAGCAAACGACCGACCTGGTGCTCGAGATCCCCGTGCCGGGGCAGATCCGGCCGGCGCTCCGCTCGGCTCGCTGCACGGGCAAGGTGGTGGAGCGGCGCATCCGACCCTCGGCCGTACACCTCGTGATCCAGTACGAACCCTGCTCGCCGCGCAGCGAGTACATGCTCCACCAGTACTTCCTGCGCAACAGCCTGGTGGTACCGCGGCCCGCCTGGAGCGGTCCGCAACCGGCCCTGCCGCGAGTCGTTCCCGTGCAGCCGGTTCCGCTGCCCGCTTTCCAGCCGGTCGCGCCGGTCCGGCACCGACGCCTGCGCGGCGTCTACCACGGCTGATTCCCCGGGAACGATGGAATCGGGCTACGATCCGACGCGCGCGATGCAGGCGGTCGAAGGGACTCTCGTGTTGGTGTGGACCGTTTCGGCGGTCGGGATCCTGCTCGTCTTCGGGTTCTATCCGCTGGCCGTCGTGGCCCTCGGCCTGCTCCGGGGCCTAGCGCCGTTCCGAGGCAGGCGTGAGCACGGACAGCTCGGGCCCGCCCCGAGCGCGAGCCTGCTGGTCGCGGTGCGCAACGCCGAGGATTTGGTGGCGGAGAAGGTGCAGAACTCCCTGGCCCTGGAGAGCGCGCTTCCGCTGCAGATCGTGTTCGTCTCGGATGGTTCCAGCGATCGGACCGTGGAGCGGTTGCGCGCTGTCGGAGCAGAGCGCGTCGAGGTGCTCGAGCTGCGCGAGCATCGGGGCAAGGCGCATGCCCTGAATCTCGGGGCCCAGCGCTGCCGCGGCGAGATCCTTGTCTTCTCGGACGTGGATGCGCTGCTCGCGCCGGATGCGCTGGCGCGGCTCCTGGCGCGCTTCGCCGACGAGCGCGTGGGCGGCGTGTGCGGCCAGCGCGTGATCCAGGAGCGTGGCGGCGAGCTCGGCCGTGCCCAGCAGCGCTACATCGCTGCCGACAGCGCCTTGAAGCGCGCCGAGAGCCGGCTCGGCAGTGTGACCTCGAACGATGGCAAGCTCTACGCCGTGCGCCGCAGCCTGTTCCGGCCGATCGCGCCCGGTGCGACCGACGACCTGTACGCCTGCCTGTCGATCGTCGAGCAGGGCCGGCGCTTCGTGTTCGAACCGGGCGCGCGGGCCTGCATCCGCACGCCCTCGCGCAACCCGGCCCACGAGCTCGTGCGGAGGCGGCGCATCGTCGCACGCAGCCTGCATGGGATCTTCCTGAAGCGCGCGCTCCTGAACCCGCTGCGGCACGGCTCCTTCGCGCTCCAGCTCTTCGTGAACAAGGTCTGCCGGCGCCTGTTGCCGCTCTTCCTCGCGCTGCTCCTCGGCACCTCGCTCGCCATCCTGCTGCTCGAGCCGCACGCGCCGTGGGCGCGGACCGTGTTCCTGCTCCAGCTCGGCTTCTACGGGCTCGCCCTGGCCCATCTTGTGCTCGCCCGTACGCGCCTGCCCCTGCTCGGCACGCTCGCCTCCGTGGCCTACTACTTCTGCGTGGGCAATCTCGGGACGCTGCTCGGGCTGGCCGACTTCCTGCGCGGGCGAGAGGCGGTCAAGTGGGACCCGGTCAAGGCGGGCTAGAGGACGTGGCGGGGGGCGTGCGCATCGCCTACGTGATGTCGCGCTTCCCGAAGCTGACCGAGACCTTCGTACTGTTCGAGATGCTCGAGCTCGAGCGGCTCGGGTTCGAGATCGAGGTGTTCCCCTTGCTGCGCGAGCGCGAGCCCGTGGCGCACGCCGAGGCGCTGCCGCTGATCGCGCGCGCCCACTACGTGCCCTTCCTCTCGCTGCCCATCCTCGCGGCCCAGTTCCATTTCCTCGCGCGCGCGCCGCGCACCTATCTTGCGACGCTCTTGCAGGTCCTCGTACGCACCCTGCCCAGCCCGAACTTCCTGGCCGGAGCCCTGTGCTTCTTCCCGAAGTGCGTGTTCTTCGCACGCGAGATGGAGCGCCGCGGAGTCACGCACGTCCACGCGCACTTCGCCAACCACCCGGCCCTGGCGGCGCTGATCATGCATCGCCTGACGGGCATTCCTTTCAGCTTCACGGCCCACGGCTCGGACCTGCACGTGGACCAGACGGCGCTGGCCTGGAAGCTCGCCCAGGCGGCCTTCGCCGTGACCGTGTCCGAATACAACCGCGAGTTCGTGCGCGAGCGCTCGGGGCACGCAGCGGCGGACAAGCTGCGGGTGATCCATTGTGGCGTCGATCCGCGGCGTCTCGGACGCGCGGGCGAGGTGGCGAGCCCGACCCTCGAGATCCTGTGCGTGGCGGCGCTGCGCACGGTGAAGGGGCATCGCCATCTGCTCGAGGCCTGCCGGCAGCTGCAATCCTCCGGCGTGCCGTTCCGCTGTCACCTGGTGGGCGGCGGGCCGCTCGCGCGCGAGCTGCGCGCCGAGATCGAGCGGGCCGGCCTCGGCGCGCAGGTGCTCCTGCACGGTCCGCTGCCGCGCGAGGCCGTGCTCGAGCGCATGCGCGCGGCGCACGTGCTCGTCCAGCCCAGCGTCGTCGACCGTGCCGGACGGCGCGAGGGGATCCCGGTCACGCTGATGGAGGCCATGGGGTGCGGCCTGGCCGTGGTGGCGAGCCGGCTCTCGGGCATCCCCGAGCTGATCGAGGACGGGCGCTCCGGCCTGCTCGTTCCGCCGGGCGACGCGCGCGCCCTGGCCGACGCCCTGGCACGCCTGCGGGCCGCACCGGAGCTGCGCGCCGAGCTCGGCCGCAACGCGCGCGCGCGGGTCGAGGCCGAGTTCGACCTGCGCGCGGGCGCCAGCCGTCTGGCGCGAGCGATCCGTGAATGCAGTCCGGGATGACGGCGCGGATGCGTGTCGCTCAGCGCGTGGGCGTGCGGCTGGAACCCGCGAACGTGCCCTTGCTGCCACCCGCCGTCAACGCACCGCTGTCTTGCTCGCGCGCGAACACCAGATTGTCGATCGCGCCCGAGCCGCGCAGCGCGATCTCGATGCGCGCCACCTCGTGGGACAGGAAGTCGGGATCGCTCGAGACCGTGGCCGTGGAGGCGAAGCCCGGCTGCGCGACCAGCGCGGTGAGATCGAGCGTGCGATACCCAGGCGGCCCATCGATGGCGACGTCCTCGGTCCAGCCGCTGGGCACCGTGTAGACGCGGCTGTGGCCGAGCACGTCCAGCAGCGCTACGGTCATGCTGGATGCGTCGACGTCGATCAGGTCGAGCGCGCGCGGCTCGACCTTCTCGAGGCTGCCGAAGCCGGTGAAGTCGAAGACGAGGACCCCGCCGTTGGCGGTATCGTCGGGGAAGTCGAAGATGCCCGCCACGGTCTGGAGCGCGTTCTCCTGCAGCACGAGCACGTTGCCGAGCCCCACCAGCAGGTCCGGGTCGGAGCTGGCCGCATTCGGACCCGCCGGGTCGGAGTCGAAGATGGCCGGGCCGAAGTGCGGCGCGCCCATGGGGCGCTGCTGCGCGGAAAGGCTCACGAGCTGACCGAACTCGGGCGGCGTCGAGAGGTCCTGGCCGTTGACCAGCGGCGTCGTGAAGTCGTCCTCGGTCTCGAAGTCGAGCGTGTGGACCACCGGCGGAGCGTCATAGGTGATGTCGAGGTAGTCCTCGTTGGAGACGTCCAGCAGCGCGCCGGTGCGCACGTCGAACAGCGCGCCCTGCACGAACTTCTCGCGCGTGAACTCGTTGATCGGGGCGCGCTCGGGCGGCGGGCGCACGATCACCTGGAGCGAGGTGGGCGCGGTGAGCACGCCCACGAACTGCGGCGCGAAGAGCGAGGTCTGGAAGGCCCCGGGTTCCTCAGAGAAGTACAGGAAGCAGGCCACCTTCTCGGGGGCGCCGCCGCGCCCGGCCGTGAGCGTGAACGTGAGCGAGGGCGACCTGCCGCGCCCCCAGGAGCGCTCCTCGAACTGGATCCCTGAAACCACCACGGAGGCGCTCGCTTCGGCGGCGGACTTCGGGCCGCTGCCTGCGGGCCAGCCGGCGAGAACGGCGAGGCAGAACTGGAGTTCGAGCATGCTGACCCTTGGTGGTTGATCCCCGTGCAATGCGGATTGTAGGGAAGGCGCGGGGTTAGAGGGGATTTTCCGGACGCTCCTGTGCTGGAATCTGGACCGCCATGCCGACCACCGAGGACCCGCCCGGCTCGGATCCCGCCTCCCAGCAGGCCTCCCTGAGCGCCAGTCAGGACGCCACGGCCCAGATCCTGGGTCGCCTGCAGCAGCACGGCGCCAAGCACACGCGCTACCAGACGCGCGGCGAGGTCGCACGCGGCGGCATGGGGTTGATCCTGCGCGTGTGGGACGAGGACCTGCGCCGCGAGCTGGCGATGAAGGTCGTGCTGGGCGAATCCGGCACGGCCAGGACGGCCGAGATCGCGCCCAAGACGCTCGGGCGCTTCCTCGAGGAAGCGCAGGTCACGGGCCAGCTCGACCATCCGGGCATCGTGCCCGTGCACGAGCTCGGCCTGGACGAGCAGGGCGCGGTCTTCTTCACCATGCGCCTGGTCAAGGGCCGGGACCTGAAGGAGATCTTCGAGCTCGTGCAGCGCGGCGATTCCGAATGGACGCTCACGCGCGTCCTGTGGGCGCTGCTCAAGGTCTGCGACGCCATGGCCTACGCGCACTCGAAGGGCGTGATCCACCGCGACCTGAAGCCGGCCAACGTGATGGTCGGCCGCTTCGGCGAGGTGTACGTCATGGACTGGGGCCTTGCGCGCGTGCTCGGCCAGCCCGACCGCCACGACCTGCGCCTGCGCCGGGAGGACACGGCCCTGTCCTACGTGCAGAGCGACCGCCGCGCCGACGCCTCGCACTCCGCCGACTCGGTGCTGTTCACCATGGACGGCGACGTGGTCGGCACGCCGGCCTACATGGCACCCGAGCAGGCGCGCGGCGAGATGGAGCGTCTCGGCCCGCGCTCGGACGTCTACTCCGTCGGCGCGATGCTCTACCACCTGCTGACTGGCGAGATGCCCTTCGTCTCGCCGGGCGCGCGCGTCTCGCAACACATGGTGCTGCGCTGGGCGCTCGAGGGGCCGCCGCGCGCCTTGCACACCGTCAAGGCCGACGTGTCCGAGGAGCTCGTGGCCATCTGCGAGAAGGCCATGGCGCGCGAGCCGGAGCAGCGCTACGCCGACATGGGCGCGCTGGCCGAGGACCTGCGCGCCTACCTCGAGAACCGCGTGGTCCAGGCGCACCGTCGCGGTGCATGGATCGAGTTCTCGAAGTGGGTAAGGCGCAACCGTGCCCTGGCTCTGGCCTGGTCGGCGGCGCTCCTGGTGGCGCTGCTCGGGCTCGCGACCACGCTCTACGTCCAGGTGCAGGGCCGGCGCACGGCGAACGAGGCCTTGCGCCTCGCGCAGGCGAACGAGCGCCGGGCCAACGAGAACCTGGCCGAGGCCGAGCGCCAGGAGGCGATCGCGCGCCGCGAGCGCTCGAACGTGCTGCGGCTCTCGGCCTTCCAGGAACTCGCCGACCTGGAGGACTCGGCCGCTGGCCTGTGGCCGTCGGTACCAGCACGCGTGCCGGAGCTCGTCGACTGGCTCGCGCGCGCCGAGCGCCTGAGCGCGGGCCTCGCGCCCGGGGCGGACGGCGATCCGGGGCACCAGAAGCAGCTCGAGGAGCTGCGCGCGCGCGCCGTGCCGCTCTCGGCCGAGGAGCGCGCGCAGGCGCTCGCGAAGAGCGCGCGCGGCCCCGAGCTGGAGCGCGCCGAGCGCGAGGTCGCGGCCCGCGGCGCGGCAGCCCTGGTGCGCTCGGGACGCGCGAATCCGGAGGAGGTGGACCTCGATCCCGCAACCGTGTCCGAGGATCCCGGAATCCTGAACGCGCGCGCTTACGGGCTCGTCGCCCCTGCGCGCAAGGAATTCGGGCGCGAGGCCGAGGGCCTGGCGCTGGCGCGCGCGGCGTCCGAGCTGAGCGAACCCGGGCAAGCGTATCTCGCGCTCGACACCCTCGCCTGGGCGCAGTTCGCCTGCGGTCTGGACGAGGAGGCGCTCGCCACGAGCCGGGAAGCGCTGGCCGCGGCCCCCTCACGGGAGAGACCGCAGTTCGAGGAGTACCTGGATCGACTGGCGCAAGCGGTGCAGCTCGCCCGGGCTCCGAGCGGTGACTCCGCGCTCCAGGCGGCACGCGCGCGGCTCGCGCGGCTCGAGACGGAGGTGCTGGGCACGCGGCAGCCGCGCTTCGAGTACGAGGACGACCGCTGGTGGTACGGACAGCTCGAGGAGCTCGTGGGCGCGCTCGAGGCCTTCGCGGATCCGGAGCGCGGCCTCGCGCGCGGACTCTCGCCGCGCCACGGCTGGGGCGTCGAGCGGCGCCTCACGTTCGCGCGGGCCCTCGAGGAGCGCACGCGCAGCGGGCCGGACGCGCGCGCGCGCTGGGCCACCGCGAGCGGCGAGATCCGTGACCCGTCACGCGTGGGCAAGTATCGCGGCCTGATGCTCGTGCCGCAGCTCGGACTCCTCCCGCTCGGACCCGATCCCCGCTCGGGCCTGCTCGAATTCGCCGACGTGGCAACCGGCGAACCGCCGCGTCGCCTCCCCGACGGGACCCTCGAGCTCTTGCCTGGATCGAGCGTGGTCTTCGTGCTGTTGCCGGGCGGCACGGCGCTCGTCGGTGCGCAGGAGCTCGATCCCGACGAGCCGAACTACGACCCCGCGAGCGTGGAAGACGAGCAGCCCGTGCAAGCCTTGGAGCTGGCACCCTTCTTCCTGGCGAAGCACGAGCTGACCCAGGGACAGTGGCAGCGCTTCACCGGTCGTACGCCGAGTTTCTATCTGTCCGGCACGCAGTCGAAGGGGCGCGCGATCGGTGCGCTCGCGCCGCTCGAGCGCGTCAGCTGGTTCGAGGCCGAACGCGAGCTCGCGCGCCTGGGCTGGGCGTTCCCGACCGAAGCGCAGTGGGAGTATGCCGCGCGCGCCGGAACCACCACGCCCTGGTGGACGGGACAGGAACCGCTCTCGCTCGCTGACGCCGCCAATCTCTCGGATCGCTATGCGAGCGCGCACGGGGCGCCCTGGAAGGACGTGCAGCCGGAGCTCGACGACGGCCATTACGCTCACGCACCGATCGGCAGCTTCGAACCCAACCCCTTCGGCCTGCACGACACGGTCGGCAACGTCTACGAGTGGTGTCGGGACGAGTTCAGCGACTACCGCCTTGCCGCCGCACCGCGCGACGGTCTGCGGCTGGAGGGCAACCCGGCCACGCGCGTCGTGCGCGGCGGAAGCTACGTCTCGGCAGCCAAGGGCGCGCGCTCCGCCAAGCGCGACTCGGCGCCGCCGGAGCTCGAGAGCGAGGCCATCGGGATCCGCCCGATGCGCGCGCTGGAACCGTGAATCCGCCGGGGCAGGCGAGGAGACGAATCGAGATCTGGAGGATCGAGCGCGAGCTGCACGCGTGCCGGCGTCAGTCCGGGCCGGGGCCAGGCCCGACTCGTGCTCCTCCGAGCGTCGAGCGCGGCTCTTCGCCCTGCGCGCTCTCGATCCATTTTTTCAGCGTCTGCGCGAGCTTCGCCGGACTGACTGGCTTGCCCAGGTAGTCGTCCATGCCGGCCGCCAACCCGTGCAGCCGGTCCTCCTCCGAGGAATTGGCGGTGACGGCGATTATGGGCGTGCGGCGGCCAGTTCCTTCCGTTGCGCGGATCCGGCGCGTGGCTTCCAGGCCGTCCATGATCGGCATCTGGACGTCCATCAGCACGGCCACGTATTGCCTCCGGCCGATGGCCGCCAGCGCTTCCTCGCCGTTCGCGGCCAGGGCGCAGCGGAAGCCGATCTTTTCGACCAGGCGTCGGATCAACAGCTGGTTCACCGGGTTGTCCTCGGCCACGAGGATCCAGCGCTCTCCGGCAGTTGGTCGGTCGCGGCCGCCGTCCAGGAGCTCGGCCGGCGCCAAGCATCGCTGCCCCGCGTGACGCGCTCGCTGCTCGCCCGGAAGGGGCGAACCGGGCTCGACAACGCCGGGCGCGGCGCGCGGCAGGGTCAGGGTGAACCAGAAGGTCGAGCCGCGACCATGCTCGCTGTGGACCTCGAGCGCGCCCCGCATCCCCTCCACGAGCTGCTTGGAGAGCGCGAGGCCGAGCCCCGTACCGCCGTGGTTGCGCGTGCTGGACCCGTCGACCTGCGAGAAGGCCTTGAACAAGCGGTCCAGCTTGTCGGCTGGGATCCCGATGCCCGTGTCCTCGACCGTGAAACGGACGCGCGCGCAAGCGGCTTCCGCGGTCACGAGCTGCAGGCGCAGGCAGACCTCGCCGCGTGCGGTGAACTTGATGGCGTTGCCGAGCAGGTTGAGCAGGATCTGTCGGATTCGATCCGGATCGCAGCGCAGGGGGACAGGGAACTCTTCCGGGACGAAGCAGCGGAGCTCGAGCCCCTTCTTGTGCGCGGCCTGTGCGACCAGCACGGCGGTCCCTTCGACCAGCTCCGGCAGGTCGCAGTCCACTTCCTCGAGCTCCAGCCCGCCGGCCTCGTTGCGCGCGAAGGCGAGCACGTCGTTGATGGTCCCGAGCAGGTCGTTGCCGGCGCCGCGCACGGTGGTGGCGAGGTCGCGCTGCTCCGCGTCCAGCTCGCCCTCCAGCAGGAGGCCGGTCAGGCCGAGGATCGCGTTCAGCGGCGTGCGCAGCTCGTGGCTCATCGTGGCCAGGAACTCGCTCTTCGCCTGGCTGGCCGCTTCCGCCAGGCGCGACTTCTCGCGCAGCTCGCGCCCGGAGTGCTCCAGGGCCGCGTTCTTGCGTTCGAGCTCGCGCGCGTGGAGCGCGAGGCGCCGCGTGTAGCGGCCCTCGAGGCGCAGGAAGGAGTACAGGACCAGCGCGAGGACGAGGGCGCTGCCGACCCAGACCCACTGGACCTTCGACTTGAGCGCCAGGCTCTGCCCGAACAGGGCGTCGTAGCGTGTCGCGACCCAGACGCGCAACGCCTCGACCTCGATCTCGTCCGGGAGGTGGAGCTCCTCCGAGCGGATCACCGCGCCGGCCCGCAGGGCGCTGGACAGGCGTTGGCCGTCGAACTTCGGCGGCCGCTGGCCCCGCTCGGTGACGAGCTGGCCGCGCGCGTCGGTGAGCGCGACCCACTCGATGCTGTGCACGGGTAGCAGCGCGGCTTCGCGCAGGCGAGCGTGGAGCGTGCCGATGCGCTCCTCGCGATCGAATTGCCAGTCGATCGGGACCTCGACCTCCAGCGTGCCGCTCGTGCGCTCGAAAACGGCACGCGCGCCCCGCAGCGAGGCAGCGGAGACGGGCGCGCTGGAGCCAACCCTCTTGGCGAGGGTCGAGGCCACGATGCGGCCCTCCACGTCCAGGCAATCGATCTCGACGAAATGGGCCGATGTCCTGGCGCTGTTCTGCAGCGCGCGCGCGATCTCGCTGTCGAGGTCCGCGTCGAGCACCCGGATCATGACCGGCTGGCTGGCCAGGATCTCCAGGTCGTCGACGACGTTCATGAGGTTCCACTCGGTCGTCGTGCGCAGGTTGCGCAGCTCGAGCGCGAGTTGCTCCTCGGCCTTCTCCAGCAGGTCCTGGGCTGCACGATGAACGAGCAACCCGGCCGCCAGGAACACGGCCGCGACCGCCAGGCACAGCGCCGGGAGATGGCGGCGGCCCGTGCCGCGCTCGTCCTTCAGGCCGGCCTTCATGCGCGCGGACTCACGGCCTGGCTAGAACGTGGCCTGCAGGACGATGGTATCCGTCCTCCCGTTCGGATCGCCGGCGGGCGCGTCGATCTCGGTGCGCTCGTACTGCAACGTCAGCGCCAGCCAGCGGACCGGGTCGTAGCGCACTCCGAGCGCGACGGTCGAGGTGTCGTCGGTGACCCCGAAGTACGGATCCTGGTCGTCGAGATGAGCGGCATCCAGGCGCAGATAGGGCACGAAGTCCGCGAAACGCCGTCCGACCTGCAGGTACCAACCGCTCGAATCCGCGTCGATCCCGGTGCCTTCGTGCTGGATGAAGAAGTACTCGCCCATGGCTTCCCAGTACGAGTGCTCGTAGGCGCAGTAGACGCTGGTGATGCGCTCGTCGAGCTCCTCGTGCAACGAGCCGGCGGCCGGATCGCCATTCCTGGGGATGTCGTCGAGGTAGATGCCGCCGCCCAGACGCAGCCCGGGGACGCTGCTCGGCTCGAGGCCGAACGACAAGTTCAACGACTTCTTGTCGTTGGCGTCGAGCTTGCGCTGCGCATCATCGGGTGTGGGCCCACGCCCGTTGGCGACTTCGAGCGCATAGTCCACCGCCAGGGCTTCGGCGTAGAACGCGCCCTTCAGCGCGACACCGACGCCGTGCAGCGGCAGGATGCCGTCGTCGCCCTCGAAGTTGAGGATCTCGGGGCGATCGATGCTGGTCTGCAGCCACTCGCCGTGGTGGTACTTCGTGTTCCAGAAGCCGAGCGACGTCAGGAAGCGACCACCCTCGATGCTGAGCGCATCGCTGTAGCGGTACTTGAGGATCAAGCGCTCGACCTCGATATCGAACTCGTTCTCGTCCAGCGCTTCGAATACGATCTCGCTCAGGATGGACAGGCGCTCGCTCAGGGCGGACGTGATCAGGAGGTCGAGCACCTCGAGCGAAAAAGCGAAGTTCGAGGCGGGCTCCCCGTCGGTCGAGTCTTTCTCGTACTCCGCCTCCAGGTGGCCGAACAACCTCCAGTTCAAGGAAGGCAGGCCATCACTCCCGATGGCCAGGGCCTCTTCCATGGCCGCCAGGCGCTCCAGGACTTCCTGCTGACCAGTGCTCGTCGCGGCCGGCTCCTGGTCGTCTTCCTCGTCGCTGACGGCCGAAGCCTCCGACGCGCGCTTTGGCATGGACGGCTTCTGGTGCTCGACGATCTGTCCGCTGTCGAGCCACAGCGGATACCCCGCTTCCCCCGGCCGCCTCCCGTCGATGGCCAGCACCTTCGCGTGCACCGCGGCCTGCACCGCGCTGGCCGGCACGACCGTGAGCGAGCCGCGCATGCGCTCCAGCGTGCGCAGCGCGACGGCCGTCGAGGCCACGGCCAGCGGCGCCTCGACGATGCGATTCTCGTAGATCAGTCTCGTCCAGTAGCGCTTGAGCTGCAGGTCGCTCATGTCGTACACGTGCTCCAGCAGGACCTGCTTCTCGCCCGAGCCCGAGCGCGGCAGGAGCAGCTGGATCGAGTCGCGCGTGGGCCATTCCTGGACCTCCGCGCGCAGGATGCGCCGCAGCTCCGTGCTGGTGATCGAGCTGGCCGGGTTCTCTGGATGGACCACGACCACGTAGTCGACGCGCGCTGCGCCGGGACTCGCTTGCGGGTTGGGTGACTGGAAGCCAACGAGGAGGTACAGGAACGCCAGGCTCGTCATGGGGAAGGACCGCGGTCCCGGAGGACGGGGGAGCTCTCGGGGATCGGGTCTTCGGTCGTTGCTGGCGATCCCTTGAGAGCCCGGTCAGGCACCGTGGAGGAGCGCGCGACCTCCGGCGCAACCCGCTGGGGCGGAGTCACTCGCGCGACAGCGCGCGCAAGAATGCCACCAGATTGACCGCGTCCGCCGCGCTCATCTCGATCGGCGCGAGCTGCGCGTCCAGGTTTGCGTTCGGCCGCCCGCCCTGGCGATAGAACTCGACCACTTCCTCGAGCGTCGCCAAGCTGCCGTCGTGCATGTACGGCGCGGTCCGCGCGACGCCGCGCAGCGTGGGCGTCTTGAAGCGGCCGCGGTCCTCAGTCCGGCCGGTCACCGCCGCACGGCCGGACTCGGGCTCGCCGTCTCGCGCACCCACGCCGGTGTCGTGGAAGTCCTCGTCGCTGAAGTTCGCGCCACCGTGACAGCGCCAGCAGCCGCCGCGGCTCTCGTAGAACCAGAGTCCGGCGCGCTCGGCGTCGGTCAGTGCGTCGAATTCGCCCGCGCGAAAACGGTCGACCGGGCTGTCGCCGAGCACGAGCCGGCGGACGTAAGCCGCCAGAGCCCGCGCCAGGCCATCGCGGTCGGGCGCGCGCGCGAACACGTGCTCGAACTCGATGCGGTAGCCGGCGTCGGTCTGGAGACGTGCCAGCGCTTGCTCGAGCGGCAGGTCCATCTCCAGCGGATTCTCGAGCGGCAGGAGCGCTTGTTCCTCCAGCGTGGCCGCGCGCCCGTCCCACATGAAGTGCGCGCCGAAGACACGGTTGAGCAGCGTGGGCGCATTGCGCTCGGTCTCCTGAGCGCGGACGCCGCGCGATCTCGCCAGCGAGTCGGCGAAGCCCTGCTCCGGTTTATGGCACGAGGCGCAGGCGACGCTCCTGTCGACGGACAGCAGCGGATCGAAGAACAGGCGTGCACCCAGGTTGGCGAGCTCGTCTGCCTCCGCGCCGGTCTCGCGTTCGGGCAAGCCCAGCGGCGTGCGCGCGGGCGGCGCCGACGGGCGCACGCCCGCCTGCATGCGCGCGGCGAGCGCAAGGAGCAGCAGCAGCGCGAGACCCATGCCCGCGAGAATAGCGCGCCGCGCCCGG
>JANOGB010000056.1:0-7845 GCA_031413955.1 Planctomycetota bacterium
TCACTCCCGGACGTGGATGTGGACGTGGGTGGGGGGACATTCTCTCTGAGCACGTGCAAGGTGACAGGGACGTTCCGCTTGCTGTCGGGCAACCTGGCTGTGAGCGGAAGTCCGCTGCTCCAAGGTCCGGCGATCTTCCAGGGCGGCAACTACAACTCGAGCTCGGTTCAGTTGAACCTAGAGGGCAGCAGCACGACGTTCTCGGGGACGACGGCGTCTGGGGCGGTGAACCTCTTGGTGAAGGGGTCGTGGACTTCGGACGGGAACTTCATGCCCGCGTCAGGCACGGTGACGCTCTCCGCCACTGGGGCGCAGCTCGTCATGCTCACCGGCGGTCACCTTCCCACTGTCGTCGTCACGAGCTCTTCCGCAGCGACATTCGTCAACTCTGGTCCCGGCTCAGCCTCGATCCAGGGCAATCTGACGGCCGCGGCCGGCAGTACGCTTGCCTTCGGTGCGGTGGCGTACCAGGTCTGTGGAACCTTCACCAGCTCGGGAGCGCTCATCGTGAACGGCAACCTGCTCCTCAAGAGCACTGTGAGTACGACGGACGCGGCCACGATCTCCGGAACGCTGAGCGGCACGGGTCTCATCGATTGCGACGAGCCTCTCGTTCTATCCGCTATCGCAACTGCGTCACCGGATCTGCAACTCTCGAAGAACCTCACCTTCAACGGAAGCCTCTACAGCCCGACGTCGGGGTGCGTGATCTTCGACGGAACGGCTCCTCAGACCGTGTCGCTCTCCGCAGGGAGCGCGATCGCCTTCTACTGTCTGGACCTTCGCGCGAACTCAGACGTCACGTTCAACGACGATCTGCACGTACTCAGCGACTCAACCTGGGACGGCACTGGGAACGTCCAGGGCTACGCGGACTTCGACGGTGACTTCGAGGGTACGGACGGGGGCGCGATCTTGATCACGGGTACCGGCGGCGTCGAGTGGAGCGGCGGGAGGATCGCGTATCCGGGCATCCTCATTCCGGGCGGGACGATCAACATCAACACGCCGGGCTCGGTCGTGGTGAACGTGCCGAATGGATTCGACGTGCAGGTGGACGTCGGTATCGCCGGGCTGCTCACGATCGAGAACGACACGCTGGTCATCGGCGGCGACCTGAACATCCTGAGCGGCACGGTCGTGAGCGATGGCGATCTCGTGCTGACTGCGGACTCGATCGTGATCGAGAGCGCGGGCACGCTCGACGCGCTCGGGAACCGCCTCGAGCTGAGGAACGGCGTCCCCGTGACCGTACGCGGACGCCTGGAGGTGGGAGCGGGCGGCAACCTGGTCCTCGCGACGAGCGCGATCGACGTGCAGTCGGGCGGTGCCTTGAGCCTCGTCGGCCTATCACCAAACAGCCGGGCGCGCATCTCGGGCAACGGTATCGGCGGCTGGTCGGTGGAGATCCGCTCGGGCGCGATGTTCGAGGCCGGCGCCTTCCGCGTCCAGGAGATGGGCACGGGCGGCATCGACGTCGACATCGGCGCGAGCCTCGGCGCGTTCCCGCTCGATGTGCGCGACGGGATCTTCGACCTGATCGAGGCGGGCGGGGTCTACCTCGAGATCGATCGCCCGACCAACGTGTTCGTGCAGCTCGACGATCTGCAGTTCAAGGACTCGGACATGACCGGGCGCACGAACCCGGGCACGAAGAACGTCCGCGTCAGCACGGCGAGCGCTCCGGTCAGCTTCGAAGGCTGGTCGGGCGAGTTCGGCGGCCCACGCTTCGAGGAGGACGGCGGCCCGATGGACAACTTCGCGCTGTGGGGTTCGCAGATTGCTTTCATGGTGGTGCGCGAGCACACGGCTCAGCACGACGTCTTCTGGCGCACGACGTTCGAGGACGCCCCCGTGACCTTCAAGGTCGAGCGCGCGCCGGCGATGGCCGGGAGCTTCGTGCAGATCGGCTCGGACGTGATGGGAGTCGGGCCTTCGCTGTACGTCGTGTCGGACAACACGATCACGCCGACGACGCCGTACCGCTACCGGCTGCGCGAGGTGCTCTTCAACGGCCCGCCGGTGATCACGAAGGTGATCAAGACGGTGCTCGTGGACGGCGTGTCGAACCCGGCCACGATCCCGGGCTCGGGCTCGGGTCCGATCAGCCCGCTGCCCTTGGTGGGGCCGAACGGGTCTGGTGGGACGAGCGGTGGCAAGCTGAAGAAGGCCAGGCTCGACGACCCCGTGCGCGAGGTGCACGACGCCGATCCGAGCCTGCAGGGCGTGCTCGACGCAGCCCTCGCGAACGAGGGCGAGCGCTGGATCGAGATCGAGCTCCCCGCCGGGCGGCACGGAGCCTTCACCTTCGCGCCGAGCGGGCGCCAGAACCTGCGCATCACGGCGTCTCCCGGCGAGCCTGCCGTGATCGACGTGAGCGAAGCCCCGATCCGCATTCGCGGCCTCGGGCCGCGCCAGAGCGTCGAGCTCTCGGGCTTCGCGCTTGCGAGCGGCGACTCGCGCCGTCCTGCGCTCGTGATCGAGGAGTGCGAGGGGATCGTGCTGCTCGATCGGCTGGAGGTGCGCGGCAAGGGCCCCTCCGGTGTGCGTCTCGCGGATGCCTCGGCCGTCGTGCTCCAGAACGTGCGTCTGCCGGAACTCGCGCCGCTCGAGCTGGAACGCTCGACGGCCTGGTGCCGGCGCGGGCGCATCGAGGCGCTGCGGCTGAGCGAGGGCTCTTCCCTCGAGAGCTGGGGCCTCGACGCCTTCTCGGACGTCGACGCCACGTCGCAGTGGCGCGCGCACCGTGCCAAGGCTGCCGACCTCACGCTGGAGGAGGTCGAGGGCGAGCTCTTCCTGACGGTCGAGGGCGCGCCCGGCAAGCCGTGGCTCGGCTTCGCCTCCCTGCGCCTCCGGAACGAGCTCGTCCCCGACGGCCTCCCGATGCTCTTGCTCGAGAACCCGCGGATGCTCAACAGTCCGCGCGCACTCGGACCCGATGGCCGCGACCAGCTCGCGCTGTCCTTGCCGGCGTCCGTGGCTCTGCTCGATCGACCGCTCTACTTCCAGGCCGTGCTCTCGCCCGACGAAGGCCCCATCACGACCCCCGTGCGCAGCTTCCGACTGGGGCGGCAGGAGTGAAGAAGGACGCGACACAGGGCTTGACGCGCGCCGCCGAGCTGTTCGAAGCCTGGCAGGAGCGCGTCGAGCGCGGCTCGGCCGAACCCTACGAAGAGTTCGTGGCCGCGCACGCGGAACTCCGCGAGGAGCTCGAGTCTTTGCGCCGCGCGGATGAGGGATTGCGGGCGTTCAGACCACCGAGCTCCTCGCATTCGCTCCCCGACCCGGGCAGCGACTCGGGCAAGCGCAGGAGCGGCGGCCACCTTGCTCCGGGTGACACCCTCGGCGACTTCCGCATCGAGCGCGAGCTCGGCCGCGGCGGCATGGGCATCGTGTTCGAGGCCGAGCAGATCTCGCTGCACCGCCGCGTCGCGCTGAAGATCCTGCCGGCGCAGCTCACGCTGAACCGGCAGGCCCTGGAGCGCTTCCAGCGCGAGGCGGAGATCACGGGCCGCCTCAAGCACCGCGGCATCGTGGACATCCACCAGGTCGGCGAGCAGGACGGGATCCACTTCATCGTCATGGAGCTCGTCGACGGCGCCTCGCTCGACCGCGTGATCGACCGGATGCGCGGTGAGTCGTTCGAGCACGTGCGCAAGATGCGCATCGCCGACGTGGTCTCGGCGCACGGGCTGGACGATCCGCCGCCCGCCGATGCCAAGCCGCCGAGCGGCGAGCCCGGCTCGAAGACGCGCAAAGCGAGCTCCTCGGCCTCGAACAAGAACTACATCGAGTCGTCCGTGCGCCTGATCTGCCAGGTGGCCGACGCGCTCGAGCACGCCCACAAGGCCGGCGTGATCCACCGCGACATCAAGCCCGCCAACATCCTCGTGCGCGGGGACGGCGCGCCGGTGCTCACCGACTTCGGCCTGGCGCGCGAGAGCGGGCTGCCGGGCATCACGGTCACGGGCACCTTCGCGGGTACGCCCAACTACCTCTCGCCTGAACAGGCCATGTCGGGTCGTGTGCCGGTCGACCACCGCAGCGACGTCTTCTCGCTCGGCGCAACGTTGTACGAGCTCGTCACGCTGCACTACGCCTTCGAGGGCAAGAACCTGCACGAGGTGCTCAGCAAGATCCTGAGCAAGCCGCCGATCCCGCCGCAGAGACACAATCCAGCCCTCGCGCCGGACCTGGTGACGATCCTCGAGAAGGCGCTCGAGAAAGACCCGGACCGCCGCTACCAGAGCGCGGCCGAGCTGGCCGAGGACCTTCGCGCGTTCATCGAGTACCGGCCCATCCGGGCGAGGCGCACGGCGACGGTTGTGCGGGCGCTGCGGTGGGTGCGGCGCGAGCCGCTCAAGGCGGTCCTCGGCTTCGTGCTCGTCCTCGGCGTGCCGGGCGGCTCCGTGTTGTGGATGAGCGCGGCCAAGGCCTGGAGAGAGAGCGAAGTGACGCGCGGACGCCTGATCGACGCGCAGCTTCCGCAGAAGCTCGAAGACGGGTTCCTGCAAGTGGGGGTGGGCGAGCTGGCGGCGGCCGAGCGCGTGTTCCGCGAAGTTCTCGCACAGGACGCGGACTCGCAGGAAGCCGCGGCCGGGCTCGCCATGACGCTGCTCGGACAAGGTCGGGCGGCAGAAGCGAGGCAGTCGATCGAGGGCTTCGAGGCGGCGCACCCGAACACCCTCGGACGGTTGCGCGTCGAGGCGCTGCGGGCGCTCGGAGAAAAGGCGGCTGCGCTCGCACTCGAGCGCTCGCTCCCGCCGCCCGTGACGCCCGGTGACAAGTACCTCGATGGCGTGCGTCTGATCTACGACCGGCCGTTCGTCGCGGGCTTGCCGGCCGAGTCACTGCGTCCGCTGCTCGGCGAGAAGGTCAGCGCCGGGCTGCCGATCGAGGGCGGCAAGGACGCCCTGGTGGAGTACCGAGACGACGCGCGCGCAGCCATCGGACTCCTGTCGGAGGCCGCTGCCGACGAGAGCCGCACGATCTACCACTTCGCGCTGGCCTGGGCGGCGTGGATCGCCGGCGATGCGACAGTCGCGCGGCTTTACTCGGAGAGCATCGCGCGGAAGTGGCCCGACGATCCGGTGGCGCGCTTCTACGCCACCCTGGCGCGCGAGGTCTACGACCCGACGGGCGCTTTGCAGGCTTACGCGGAGCTGTCGGAGCGGTCTCCAGAGCTGTGGATGGCGCACCAGCGGCGCGCGGAGCTGTTCCTCGACCGCCGCGAGACGGCCCACGCGCTGGCGGAGGTGCAAGAGCTCGTCGCCTCGGCGCCCGAGCGGCTCAGCTTCCGGATCAACCTCGCCAAGCTCCAGCTCTTCGATGGCCAGCTCGACGCGGCCGCAGAGACGGCGCGCGGAGTCCTGGAGGAGGAGCGCGGAGATCCCGAGGCGAACGACGTCTTCGGCCTGGTCCTGCACGAACAAGGCGACGCCAAGGGCGCGCGCGAGTACTTCGAGCGCGCCGTGGCGCTCGGTGAGGCTCGTGCGCTCTACCAGAACCACCTCGGCTACACGCTGCTCGAGCTGGGCGACACCGTGCGCGCCGTAGAGCGCCTCGAGCGCGCGCGCGAGCTCGATCCTGCGGATCCGTTCGTGGCCTACAACCTCGGTCTCGCCTACGGAAAAGCGGGGGAGCACGAGGCTGCGCTGGAACAGCTCGAGCACGCGTTCGTCCTCGTGGACGAGGCGCCCTCACCGTGGTTCCCCGAGCACCTCGTCCTCGGCGCGCTCGGCCAGGCCCTGCTGGCGCTCGGACGAGCGAACGATGCCGTCGAATCGTTGCAGGAGGCGATCGAGCGCGCGCCCGAGTACGCCATGCACTTCTACGCTCTCGGCGAAGCCGCGAAGGCTGCTGGCCTCGAGGGCGAGTGCCTCGATGCACGCGAGCGCTGGTTGCAGATGGAAGCGGACCTGGACCGCAGCCACAACGCGCTCGTCAAGGACCTCATGGCGGCGGGCTATTCCTCCCGCGCCTTGGCCGCCGCGGTGCGTTGGACCGAGGCCTTCCGGGACAGCGCTGCGGCTTGGAACGAACGCGCCTGGATCCAGGTCGATCCGACGGTCGAGCCGCAGGTCGGTGACCCCGCCGACGCCCTGAGTTCCGCGGCGCGCGCCGTTGCCCTCTCCGGCGCCGTGGACTACCGCTGGCTGGACACGCTGGCCTGCGCCCAGTTCGCCAATGGCAACCTCGAAGAAGCCATCGAGACCGGCAGCCGCGCCCTGGAGATGGCCCACGAAAATGGCGCTGGTCCAGCCGTGCTGACCGAGATCGAGGGGCATCTCGCGCGCTTCGAGACCTCGCGCTGACCGCCGCCCAGGCGGAGCAGCCGTGCATGCATCGCGAGCATTCTGACGGCGAATCTGCTCGCGGACATGAGGAAAGCCCAGGGAGGCGGGGAGGTCAGCCTTGCCGCGCCGCCGTGATCGCCCAAGCGTCGCTCCGGCGGCGCACGCGCACGCAGGCCTCCTCGGGCGCGAGCCAGTGCGCGGTCGATGCGCCGACGAAACTGGCATGGAAGTAGCGCGCCTGCACCTCGAGGTGTCTGCCCGAGCGCGTCACCAGGAACTCGATCGCGTCGCCGAAGAGCTGGGCGATGCTCACGCCGCAGGCGCATTCCTCGTGGACTTCGCGCACCAGAGCCTGCTCGGGCGTCTCGCCGGCTTCGATGCCGCCGCCGGGGAGGTACCAGTCGTTTTCCTCGTGCACGATGGCGACGCGGCCGGCGGGGTCGAAGACGAGCGCGTAGGCGCCGGGGCGTGGCGTGTACTCGGCGTCGGGGAGCTTCGTGCCGAAGGACGGCGGGGGGCGCTCCACGCTATTCCGCCTGGATCACGAGGCCGCCCGAAGCGCGCAGCTCCAGACGGTAGCTCTTGCCTGGAAGAGCCTCGATGAAGGGGGCTTCGCCCTGCAGCGCGCGCACGCCGAGTTCCCTGGCGAGGACGGGGTCGTTGGCGTACTCCCAGAAGCGTTCCCACAGCGCGCGATGGACCGGGTTGCTTGTCGTGTCGCCGCCGTAGGCGAGCGGCTGCTGGCCGGCGGTGTCGAGCGGGACGCCCTGGCTCGGACTCTGGTTCTCGCCGAACAGGCGCTTGAAGAGGCACAAGGATGTGCCGCGCAGCGGGTCTCCCTGCTCGACGTAGCGGTCCTCGAACTGGATCACGAGCGACTCGACGTAGATCGTCTTGCCCTCGATGGTGAGCTCCTGGCCGGGCGCGAGGGGTTTCTCGTCTGCGCCGAGCTCGGTGAAGCGCACGGTCGTGCGCACGCGCTCGGGCAACTCGGCCGGCGCGCTCTGGGCCAGGACCTCGATGCGCGCCACGCGGTGCGCGACCTTGAGCAACTGGTTGGCGATCTCGAGCGCGCGCTTGGCGACCTCGAGCGCCGCGATCGCCTTCTCCTTCTCGGCCACGACCGTCCCTAGGCGCGTGATCTCGGCGGCGCGCTCCTGCAGCGTGACCTCCAGCTTGCGCAGCTCTTCCTGGCGCTGCGCGAGCTCGTCGCGCGTGGATGCGAGCTCCTGGCTGCGCGCGGCGAGCTCCTGGTTGCGCTCCTCGAGCAGGCGCTCGTTGGCGGCGAGCTTGCTCTTCAGGAACATCGTCCACCAGCAGGCCAGCAGCACGAAGCCCAGCAGGACGATCGTGCGGAAGAAGACGTTGACGTTCTGGAAGGTGCCCGTCACGACGGGCGTTCTAACAAAGACGCGGCGTCAGGGCAGCGGTTCTCACCCTGGGAGCGCCGGGCTCCAGCCCGGCTCCGCTTTCTTCCTCTCCGTTTCCTTCCGCCGAGCGTCCGGAGGACGGAAAACGGAACAAGAGAAGAGCCGGGCTGGAGCCCGGC
>JANOGB010000057.1:0-6256 GCA_031413955.1 Planctomycetota bacterium
CCAATTTTTGCTCTCCGAAGGAAAGGGAAAAGAGAGGAAGCGGAGCCGGGCTGGAGCCCGGCGCTCCCGGATGAAGGACTGGACGGCCGAGGGGATTGAGCGCCATCCTGCGCGCTCCCATGCCCGAAGTCGTCCACCTGCGCTCGGCCGATGCGTGCGTCGTTCCCTGGAAGAATGGGCGCGGCGTCACGCGCGAGCTCGCCCTGTGGCCCGCGGGCACGAGCTTCGAGCGCGGAGACTTCGACTGGCGCCTCTCCAGCGCGCCGGTGAACGAGGCCGGGCCCTTCTCGGTCTTCCCCGGCGTCGAGCGCATCCTGGTGGTCACCGCGGGCGCGGGGCTCGTGCTCGCCCACGGCGAGCACGCGCCGCGCGCGCGGCTGCGCCGGCTCGAGCCCTACACGTTCTCGGGCGACTGGCCCACGACGGCCGAGCTCCCTGGCGGTCCGATCGCGGACTTCAACGTGATGCTGCGGCGGGACCACGCCCGCGCGAGCGTCGAGCCGCTGGCCCTGGGTGGCCGGCGCACGCGGGAGTCACTCGCTGCCGGCCACGCGTTCGTGCACGTCCTCACGGGCGCTTGCTCGGCGCGCATCACGGGCGAGGAGGAACCCTACGAACTCGCGGCGCTGGAGAGTCTCTGGCTCCGCGGCCTGCGCGGCGGTGAGGAGCTCGATCTCACCGGCCGGACATCGCCCTGCGAGCTCTTGATCGTCGGGCTCGGGCCGCACCGAAGCTGATGTCCACGGATGCTCTCCTGGCTGCACATTTGCCGGCCCACACTTCCGCGGAGTAGGTTCTAGTTCCGATGGGCCGTGACTCCTCGTTACCCGAGCGCTTCCGCGTCGAGCCCGACAAGCGCTTCGAGCTCGCCGGCGTCGACCCGGACGACACGGCCGGTCTCGACAAGGAAGCCGCGCAGGCGCGCCTGGCGCAAGGCGTCGAGCGTCTGGGCGAGTTGCAGGAGCGTCTCTACGCGCAGGACCGCTGGGCCGTGCTGCTGCTCTTCCAGGGCATGGACGCCGCCGGCAAGGACGGCGTGGTCAAGCACGTGCTCTCGGGCATCAACCCGGCCGGCTGCCAGGTGTTCTCCTTCAAGGCGCCCACGAGTGAGGAGCTCGACCACGACTTCCTGTGGCGCGCCGCGCGCGCGCTGCCCGAACGCGGCCGCATCGGCATCTTCAACCGCTCCTACTACGAGGAAGTCGTCACGGTCCGCATCCACCCCGAGTTCCTCGAGAAGCAGCGCCTGCCGCCGCGCTGCGTGACGAAGTCGATCTGGGACGAGCGCCTGGAGGACATCGGCGCCTTCGAGCGCTACCTCGCGCGCAACGGCGTGCTCGTGCGCAAGTTCTTTCTGCACGTCTCGCGGGACGAACAGAAGCGGCGCTTTCTCGAGCGCATCGAGCAGGCCGAGAAGAACTGGAAGTTCAACGCGAACGACGTGGCCGAGCGCGCTCACTGGGACGACTATCAGCGCCACTGGTCGACTGCCATCGCGAGCACCAGCACCGCGCACGCGCCCTGGTTCGTCGTGCCCGCCGACCACAAGTGGTTCACGCGCCTCTTGGTGGCCGAGGCGGTCGTCAGCGGGCTCGAGGAGCTCGAACTCGACTTCCCGCGCCTGGAGGGTGCGCGCCGGAAGGAGCTCGAACAAGCGCGCCGCGCGCTCGAGTCCGAGGCCAAGACCAAGGCGCGGTAGCCGTTCCCGTCCCCGCGTGGCATCATCCCGGTAGAGGGATCGATGGACGCAACGCGTCATGCCCGGGCGAAGGAGCTGTTCGAGGCCGCGCTCCCGCTAGGGGCCGCGGAGCGCACGGCGTTCCTCGCGCGGCAGTGCAAGGACGACACTGGGCTCGGGCGCGAGGTGGCCGACCTCCTGCGGCACCACGAGGCAGCTCCGGAGTTCCTCACTGGGCGTGCAGGGGCATCGGCTGCTCCGGCCGAACGGCCGATGCCGAAGCTCGAGGTCCCGGGCTACCGCATCGAGCGCGAGCTCGGCCGCGGCGGCATGGGGGTTGTCTATCTCGCCGAGCAGGAGCGGCCGCGCCGCGCGGTCGCGCTCAAGTTCCTGCGCCTGGACAGTCTGGGCCCGGCCGAGGTGCTGCGCTTCAACCGCGAGGGCGACATCCTCGGGCGGCTCAGCCACCCCGGGATCGCGCACGTGTACGGAGTCGGGCTGGCACGGACCGAGCAGGGCGAGCTGCCCTGGATCGCGATGGAGTTCGTGCGCGGCGTGCCCCTGCGCGAATACGTCGCCGCGCACGCGGTCGACCTGCGCGGCCTGGTCGAGCTCTTCACCCAGCTGTGCGACGCGATCGAGCACGCGCACCAGAAGAGCATCGTGCACCGCGACCTCAAGCCCTCGAACGTGCTGGTGGACGAGCACGGCCAGGTGCGCGTGCTCGACTTCGGCGTGGCGCGCCTCATCGGGGACAGCAACGCCGACGGCGCGCTACGGACGCGCACCGGCCAGATGGTCGGGACGCTCGCCTACGCCAGCCCCGAGCAGGCGACCGGTCGCGTCGGCGCGGTGAAGGCGCCCTCGGACGTGTACTCGCTGGCCGTGATGCTGCACGAGCTCTTGACCGACGAGCTGCCTTACACGATCGACGAGACCAAGGTGCTGGAGGCCATCCAGACGATCTGCGACGAGGAACCGCAGCGGCTGCGCAAGCTGCGGCGCGACGCGCCGGCCGACCTCGAGACGGTCCTGCTCAAAGCGCTCGAGAAGCAGCCGGCACGCCGCTATGCGACTGCGGGCGAGCTGGCGACCGACCTGCGCCGGTTCCTTGCCAATCAGCCGGTCATGGCTCAGGCCCCGACCAGGCTCTACCAGGCGCAGAAGTTCGCGCGTCGCAACCGCGCGCTCATGCTGAGCGCCACGACCGTGATCTTCGCGCTGCTCGTCACGGTGGGCGTGCTGCTCGTCGGCATGCGCCACGACCGGGAGCAGTTCGAGCGCATGCGTTCGATGCTCGACCTGATGGCGCGCGAGGTCTTCCAGCTCGTGCCCGAGCTCGGCTTCGGCGAGGACCACCGCGGCTCACTGGAGGCGCTGGATACGCGCCTGGCGGAGGAGCTCGCGTTCGAGCCAGCCGACCCGGCCCTGCGCGGCTACCGCGCGCGTTCGCTGTACGAGCTCGGCGCGCTGGACCAGACCACGGGCAATGTGACTGCCGCGCAGCGGCGTTTCGAGGAGGCACGCGTGCTGCGTGCAGGACTCGTCGCCGAGAACCCCGCGGACCTCGAGTCGCGCACGCACCTCTCCCAGATCTACGCGCGCCTCGGCGAGGTCGCGCGCTTGCACGACGACCCCGCCGGCGAACTCGCCTGGTTCCAGCGCGCCTTCGAACTCGACCAGACGCTCGTGCGCGAGCATCCCGGCGATGGCGAGCTCGTCGAGGACCTGGGCTGGAGCCTCGAGCGCATGACGGACCTCGCGTTGCGGAGGGGCGATCCGGTCGAGGCGGAGCGCCTGGCGAGCCGGCGACTCGCGGATGCGACGCGGCTCACGCAGCAGGAACCCGACAACTGGAAGTTCCTCTACAACGCAGCCCAGGCAAACTACCTGTATGTCAGCGTGGCGGAGCATCAGGCTTCCGGCGCGATCGCCGAGCATCGGCGGGAGATCCTGCGTCTCGCCCGCCGCCTGCACGAGCTCCAGCCCCGCCGCGCCGTCTTCCAGCGGCTGTGGGCCGGGGCCAACCACGGCGAGGCCGCGCGCGCCCTGGATGCGGGCCGGGGGCAGGAGGCGCTCGCCTATGCCGAAGCCGCGTTCGGTCTGGGCTTGCAGCTCGTCGTCAGTGATCCACGCAGCCTGGGCTACACGGACTTCCTGCGCGCCGCCTGCTCGACCCTGTTCCAGGCCCAGCTCGCCCTCGGCCTTCACGAGCAGGCGGTTGCGACCCTCGCGCGTCTGCGCGTGGGCGCGACGATCGTGGGGGAGGAGTCGCCCGGGGGGCTGCTGTTGCTGGCGACCGCCGAGCACATCGGTTCCGGGATGCACCCGACCCAGGAGTCCAGGGCGGACGCCTGGGAGCGGACCGTGCAGCGCTATCAGACCCTGCTGCTGTGTGCCGAAGCCGGCCCGGAGGTCTTCGAGCGGGTTGCCACGACCGTGAGGGACACACCCGAAATGGCCGCCGAGCTCCGCCTCCGTCTTCTGGCCATCGACGCGAGGGTCGGCCGGAAGTTCTCCGAACTCCTCGGCGCACTGCCAGGCGACCAACCCGAGCTCGCCGCGGGCGAAGCTATCGATGACCGCTGAGGTTCCGTGCGTCCATTCCCGGATCGATTGCGTCCCCGCGGTCGATCCTCCGTCTTCTCTGGCGGAGTTCCCCGAGCGGAGTCCCCCTTGACCGACCGCCAGAGCCCGCGCGAGCGCCTCGACGAGCTGGTGGCTTCGCTCTACTCGACCCTGCACGAGATCGCCCACCGCACGCTCGAGAAGAACGGGCGGCGTTCGATCTCGCCCACCGACATCGTGCACGACTGCTACGTCAAGCTGGCCCGCGCCAAGGCCATGAAGGACCTGCGCCCGACCGAGTTCGTGGCCCTGGCTTCGAAGGCGATCCGGAACGTCCTGGTGGACCGCGCCCGTGAGCAAGGAGCAGTCAAGCGCGGCGGGCGCCTGAAGAGGGTGACCCTGAGCGGAGCCTCCCTTGCGCTGGACGAGGAGGTCGACCTCCTGCGCCTCGACCTCGCGCTCCAGAAGCTCGCCCTGGTGGACGAGCGCCAGTCGAAGGTCGTCGAGTTGCGCTACTTCGGCGGCCTCTCCCACGAGGAGATCGGGCGCTTGCTGAAGTGCTCGGAGCGTACGGTCACCTCCGAGTGGGCCATGGCAAAGGCCTGGCTGCACCGGGAGCTCGAGCGGGAATGACCTCGTAGGAGGAGTACGGAGTCGGAGCAATTCATCAACGATCCGCCGGGAGGGCAGGAGAACGCCAAGTCTCGGCAGGATCGTTGATGAATTGCTCCGACTCCGTACTCCGTTTCCGCCCCGGTTAGTGCGTGCTACCCTGTCCGCCCGCGTTGGTTTCTTCATCCCAAGGGGGTCCAAGCATGCCTGGCTACCTGCTGATCGAGTCGCGCGATCCGTTCGAGTGCGCGGACTCGAAACACTTCTTCGATCTCGCCCAGTCGCTCGCCAAGGACAAGGCGTCCGGCGGGCAGGTGACGCTCTTCCTGGTCCAGAACGGTGTCTTTCCGGCGCGCAAGTGCGAGCACAGTCCAGCGCTCGCGGCGCTCAAGAAGAGCGGCGTCGAGGTGCTGGCGGACGAGTTCTCGTTGCGCGAGCGCGGCATCAAGGCGGGGAGTCTGATCCCCGAGGTGAAGAGCGCGGCGCTCGACGTCGTGCTGGACCACATGGAGCAGGGCCGCAAGGTCCTGTGGCACTAGGGAGAAGACCATGACCAAGCAACACCTCGCCTTCCTGTTGATGGACGCGCCCTACGAGCAGGCGCGCACGACCACCGGTTTCCGGCTGGTCGATCTGGCCCTGAAGCGCGGGCACGACGTGACGGTCTTCTGCTACGAGGGCGCGGTCTCGCTCGCCTTCGCGAAGCAGACGCCGCACGCCAACGCCGTGCACGGCCGCGACGCGGCGCAGGAGGACCACCCCAATCCGAAGGACTGGGTCACGGCCTTCTTCGAGCGGGCCAAGGAGAAGGGCTCGAAGCTCACCTGGATCAACTGCGGCCTGTGCATCGACGAGCGCGGCGCCGGTGAGTGCGTGCCGGGCGTCGTGCGCGGCAGCCCGGCGGACTTCTGGAAGGCGGCCGAGACCGCCAACAACACCCTGGTCATCCCGACGAAGTAGGAGCGCCACCATGCCCAAGAAGATCCTGCACATCGTCGAGTCCGCCTACCGCGCGACGATCGAAGAGCAAGACGACACGGTCATCTGGTTCACGCACGCCATGAAGGGCGCGGGCGCGGACGTCACGGTGCTCCTGCGTGGGAATGCCGTGAACTACGCGCTCGAGGGCCAGGACGCCTCGGGCCTCGCCTTCGGCGCGAAGAAGCAGACCCAGCCGCCCACGCTCGACGCCGATGTGGCGAAGCTCGCCGCGAAGGGCGTGGAGATCTTCTACGTCACCGAGGACGCGAAGGAGCGCGGGCTGGATCCGAACGGCTTCGTCGCCGGCCCGAAGAGTGTTTCGCGCAAGGAGCTCGCGCCGCTGCTCGGGCGGCACGACCTCGTATTCCACTGGTAGTTCACCTGGGAGCGCCGGGCTCCAGCCCGGCTCTGGTTCTT
>JANOGB010000058.1:0-4369 GCA_031413955.1 Planctomycetota bacterium
GATGAAGGGAGGCTACGCGCTCTCGTTGAAGTCGTAGATGTACGACAGGCGCGTCTTGTTCAGGATCGCGTAGCTCAAGCCCTTCAACAGCTCGAGGTCGCGGTCACCTTCGAGCTTCATGCCGCGCACCTCGGGTGAGCGCATGACGAAGAAGCGCCGGGTGGAGCGGTCGTCGACCTCGTAGCTGCGCGGCCGCACTTGCCCCGCGATCTCGACGTTCAGGTTGCCGGTGTAGAAGGCGCGCACGCGCTGGTACTGGACGCCGTCGGTGGCGAGCTTGGCGGCGTGCGGGTCGCCGGCGGTCTCGATCAGCTCGTGCGCCAGCAGCACCTCGTCCAGGTTGATGTGCAGCAGCGGCGTGTGGATGCGGTCGCGGCTGTTGAGGTCGATCAGGGTCGCGTCGCGGATGCGGATGAAGAACTTGCGGTACTCGTCGAGCAGCTGCGACAGGCGCGTGTACTTGTTCTCCACCTGCCCCTTGATGAGGAAGGCATCGGTCAAGAGCAGGTCGGAGACGATCGTCAGCATCGGGGCGGGCGCTTCTCTTGTGTGCTAGGGCCTGGTGAGGTGGCGTAGCGCTCCGACCAGATGCAGGGAGCCCGTGACGAGCACCCAGCTTCCGGTCCCGGCGCCGCGCACGGCCTCGTCCAGGGCCGCCGCCGGATCCGGCACCAGCAGCGCTTCGAGACCGAGCTCGCGGGCCAGGGCCGTGAGCTCCGCCGCGTCGCGCTGGGGACCGTGGCCGACGGACGAACAGAGCACCCTATCGACTCGGCCCAGCAGGGCCTTGAGCAGCCCGCGGGCGTTTTTTTCCTGCCCGCACCCGAACACGACCACGGGCGGAGACGCGAGTTCGGGCTCGCTCGCGAGGTCGCGCAGCACGAGCTCCAGGCTCTCGGGCACGTGCGCACCGTCCAGCACGACGCGCGTCGTGCCCGCCCAGCGGCGCTCGGTCCGGCCCGGGAGCCGTGCGCGGCGGCACGCGTTCTCGTCGAGCACGAAGCCGCCCGCTCGCGCGACCAGCTCGGGCTCGCGCCGCTCGAGCTCGGCCAGGATCACGCGCGCGAGGCGCTGGTTGCGGAGCCCGATCGGATCGCCGGGAGCGTGCTCGACGCGTACGCAGCGGGCTCCGCGCTCGCGGGCCACGCGCTCGACCACCAGGGCCGCCTCGTCCGTGGGCGAGAGCGCCGCGACCACGACCGTCGCGCCCGGCTTCACGATGCCGGCCTTTTCGGCCGCGATCGCGGCGCGCGTCGCGCCCAGGACGCCGGTGTGCTCGAGGTAGATGCTGGTGATGGCGGCCACCGGACCGTGCACGACGTTGGTCGAGTCGAGCCGGCCGCCCAGGCCGCACTCGACCACGGCCAGCTCGACGCCTGCCTCGGCCAGGACCAGGAAGGCCGCGCAGGTCAGCACGTCGAACCAGGTCGCGTCGCGCGCCGGACTGCCCTGGGCGAGGGCCTGCTCGCGCGCGGCCAGGGAACGCTCGAGTCCGCTCGCCAGGGCCGTGTCCGCGACCTCCACCCCGTCGATCGTCAGGCGCTCCTCGATGCGCTCGACGTGCGGCGAGGTGTAGAGCGCGACGCGCAGGCCGGCCGACTGCAAGGCGCTCGCCACCAGGGCCGAGGTCGTGCCCTTGCCCTTCGATCCGGCCACGTGCACGGCCCGGAAGGCGCGCTCGGGCGCACCCAGGCGCGCGCACAGGTCGCGCATCGGCTCGAGGGACAGGCGCAGGCCCATCCCGCCCGCCTCCCGCGCCCTTTTTTCCCAGTTCACCAGCGCATCCAGGCGAGAGAGCGCGGCTTCCAGCCGCACGGAACGGCGCGCTGTGCCATCCTTGTCGTTGGTGGACACGTCTCTCGCTTCCCTTGCGGCTCTCCGGCGCTGGCTTCGGCGGACGATCGTAGCCTTCCTCGGGACCGTCGTGGTCGCGCTGCTCGCCGGGGCCGCAGCGGAGGCCCAGACCAAGCGGCCGCGCGGGAAGAAACCCGTGGCCGAGAAGGACGCGCAGCCCGCGCCGGCACCGCGGGTATCCCTGGGCCCGACGCCCCGTTCGAGGTCGGCTCCGAGCGACAAGAACTCGCGGGCCAAGCTGGCGGCGGCAACCTGGAGTCGGGTCACGGGAGCGCTGCTCACCGAGTTCCTGGCTCGCCATCCGGACCGGGCCCTCGAACGAGCCTGGCCCGGGATCTCCGAGCACCACCTCGGCACCTTCGGTTCCGGAGCCACGCTGCGCTGGCGCGAAGCGCTCACCCACGCGCTCATCGAGCTCGAGCCCCTTGGAGCCATGGGCTTGCCGCGCGCGGCCCGCGTGCGGCTCGGGGCCCTCGAGGACTGGCTCGAGGCGGAGCTCTTGCTGCTCGAGGGGCGGAGGCCCTCGACTTCCGACCCCGTCGGCTACGTGCAACGCGCCTTCCGTGCCCTGAGGGCCGCGACGGAAGCCCAGTGGATGCCGCTCGAACGGCGCCAGGTCGCGCTGGCTCTCCTGCTGCGGGAACTGCCGGACTACTTCCGCGACGCGCGTACCAGCCTGGTCGATCCCGCTGCGCAGTGGATCGATCTCGCCCTGCTCGATCTGGACGATCTGCGGGAGCTGCTGCTCGAGATCGAGGAGAGCCTGCCGAAGGAGCTCGTCGCCAAGGCCTCGAAGACCAGCCGAGCTGGCCCCCCGCCGGAGACAGAGAGCGCAGCGCGCGCCGCCCTGGAGGGCTTCCACTCCTGGCTCCTGGAGCTGCGTCCGAGCGCCGGTTCCCGGTGGCCACGCCTGGACGTGAGCGAGTGGCAGCGGCTCGTGCGCCTGCGCAGCGGCACGACCTGGTCGGCCAGCGAGATCAAGACGCACGGTCTGCGCGAGCTCGCACGCCTGGATCTCTCGGCCCGCCTGCAGCAGTCCAGGAACCGGCGTCCGAGCGACGAGCCAGACCTCGCTCAGCATGCCTGGAGCGCATCGGCGCGCGCCCTGCAGGTGGGCGAGGAGGCGCGACTCCTGCGTACCCGGCTCGAGCCGCTGGCCGTCGAGTTCGCGCTCGAGGTGAGCGCGCGCACGCGGCCCGAGCTCGCCTGGCTGCGTCCGAGCGGGGCGGATTCGATGCGCGTGTCCCTCGCCCTGCCCCATGGCTCCTGGCCGCCCGAAGAAGCGTTCACGCGCAAGCGCAGCCTGCAGGACGCTCGCGCCGCGCTCGGCGTGCGCTACGGCCTGGCCGGCGAGGCTCTCCACGCCCTGCAGAGCCGCGCGTGTCGGAGCGCCCCGGCGGTGCTGCTCGACAACCGCTTGCTGCAGGAAGGTCTCGGGTTGTTCGCCCTGGACTGGGTGAGTCGCGTCGACTGGATCGAGAACCCATTCCTCCCGGAGGAGGAGCAAGCGGACGGGAAGCAGACTCTCGCGTTCGAGTTCCAGCGCGGTCTCGAGGCCGCACGCCTGGTCGCGGCCATCGAGCTGCACGTGGAAGGACTTTCGCTCGAGGAAGCCGCGCAGGGGCTCCAGCGCCGCACGAGCATCGACCGGGACACAGCCCGGGTCGAGGCGCTCGCGGCCCAGCGCGACCCCCTGCACGGGCTCGCCTATCTGGGCCTGATCGAGCTGCGCAGTCTCGAAGAGCGGCTGGCGCGACTCACCAACCCGCGCAAGGGTCTCCGGCTCTGCCTGTTGCTCGCCTCGCGCCACCCCGATCTGCGCCCCGTGGACATGGCCTCCATTGCGGGCGAGGGAGCCCCGCCCGGGCGGGCGAGGAAGAGAATGACCGCCACGACGCTTGAAAAGCCCGGTGAGGCTCAGCAAGAGCTCTCCCGGTCTCGATAGACAGCCACAGCCCAGCCAGCCCATGCGCGACCCCCAACGCGAGCTCTCCCATCGGATCCGGGTATTCGTGTTCCGCTACCACGACGCCCAGCCCAACTACTTGCTCCTGCGCGCGGCCCAGTGCGAGAGCTTCTGGACGCCCATCCACGGCCCGATCGGGTTCGGCGAGAAGCTCGAGTCGGCCATCCGGCGCGAGGTCATGGACGATATCGGGCTCGCGCGTCCGAACCGGCTGATCGATCTGGAGATGCCGACACGCTGGCAACTCGGGGACGAGGAGACCATCGAGTGGGTCTTCGGCTTCCACGCCCAGCCAAGAGGCGACGACATGCGCGTGGACACCAAGCGCTGGTCCGACTTCCGCTGGGTGCACTTCCCCGAGGCCTACCCGTCGCTCGAGCTCGAGTACGACCGGGCAGCGATCATGCGCCTGCACACCATGCTGCACGCGGCCTGAGGTTCATCCGGGAGCGCCGGGCTCCAGCCCGGCTCTTTGCTCTACCCTGTCTTCTGCTTCGCGTGGACTGCGGAGAAGAAAAGAAAAGAACCAGAGCCGGGCTGGAGCCCGGC
>JANOGB010000059.1:0-3058 GCA_031413955.1 Planctomycetota bacterium
GCTCCAGCCCGGCTCTGGTCTTCGTGCTTCCCCTCATCTTCCGGGCGAGCCCGGAGAGCGGACGGGAATAGAAGAGCCGGGCTGGAGCCCGGCGCTCCCGGATGAGGACGTGAGTGGAACCGCCGGGGACGCTCAGCGCAACTCGAAGACGAGCGCGGAGTCCTGCAGCTCGACGCGCAGCGCGTTCCGTTCTCCGTTACGCCAGCTCCACGAGCTGCGACACGATCGTAGAGAACGTCCGCGGAAACTCGTCCCGGTGTCCGGGCTATGGCTCTGAAACAGACCTTGGCTTGCGCACGACTCCCGCGCGGCCGCTACGATCCGCCTCCGGATGAAACCGACCCTCACGCACGCGTTCGCGCTGGCCATCCTGTCGTTCCTGAGCGTCCTGGCTTGCATCGAGCCTGCACGCACGAGTTCCGCGCCTGGAGCCGGGCCCGCGACCGGAGCGCGGGTCGCCGTGGGCGCCGCGCTGGTCGCCAGCGCCCCGCGCTCCGAGCACGACGTGATGGAGAGCGCCTTCTGCGCGAAGTGCCACCCGGACGCCTACGCCGAGCACGAGCAGTCGACCCACGGCCGCGCCTTCACCGACGAGGAGGTGCGCCTGGCGACCGCGCGCTTCGCGCACCAGGACTGCATCATCTGCCACACGCCGCGGCCGATCTTCGAGACGGGCATCGGGCTGAACCCGAAGCGCCGGCACTACGGCCTCGAAGAGGGCAACAGTTGCATGACCTGCCACTGGCGGCCGGACTACGACTACGGCGCCTTCGTGGGCGGCGCGCAGTGCCGGGACGCGTTTCACCCGGACGTGGGCTCGGTCGAAGCCTGCGCCTCCTGCCACAGAAACCACGGCACGCCCTACCAGTGGGAGAAGGCACCGACGGGAAAAGCCTCCGGGCGCGCCTGCATGGACTGCCACATGAAGGAGAGCGAGCGCCCGATCGCGGTGGGCGGCCCCGTGCGCACGACCCACAGCCACCTCTTCCCCGGCTGCCGCAGCGTCGAGCAGGTCAATCGCGCTTACGGCTACGAGGCGAAGCTCGAGGGGAACCAGGTCGTGGTCACCGTCAAGAACCAGGGCGCCGGCCACAACTTCCCGACCGAGCTGAAGCAGCGCTCGCTCGAGTCACTGGTGGTCGTGAAGGATCTCGAGGGCAACGAGGTCGCGCGCTCGCGCATGGTCTTCCGCGACCCCTACAAGCGCCCCTACGGCCTCGAGCTGCCGGTCAACACCCAGATCCCGGCCGGACAGGAGCGCGTGCACCGCGTCCCGATCGGGACGGCCACCGGCACGGTCGAGACGACGCTCTTCTTCAAGCTCTACTACCCGATCGACGACTACCACCCGGACATGTCGCGCGTGCTCGAGTCGCGCAGCCTGCCCTTCGCTGGCCTCGAGCCCTCGGGCGATCCGGTGGTGAGCGAGCCCGAAGTGCAGGTCGTGACGCCCGAGGGCATCTCGGCCGAGAGCGCCAGCATCGCCAACCTGCCCGACTACAACCGCCCGCAGATCGGCACGGTGGCGGTCGACATCCCGAGCGGCAGCACGAGCGCGGACATCCAGCGCCTGATCGAGCTGTTCCAGTTCCCCGTGCCGCAGGCGAACGGCGAGGCGCGCAACAAGCTCGCCGCCATCGGACTCCCGGCCGTTCCGGCCCTGATCGACGCGCTCGGCTCGTGGGACAACAAGACCTTCAACCAATCGATGCAGGTGCTCGAGAAGCTCGGCGCGCCGGCGCGGCCGGCCATCGTCGCGGCGCTCGACGACCCGCGCCTGTACGTGCGCCTGCACGCGCGCGAGCTGCTCGGGAAACTGCTGTGGAAGGACGCCGCGATCGAGGCCGCCCTGGGGCGCGGGCTCGCCTCCGCGCAGGCCCTCGATCGCTCGAGCGCGGCCCAGGCGGCCGGGGCCGTGCACGCCACGACGCTGGAGCAGGCGCTCGTCCGGAACCTCGCGGATCCCGATCCGGACGTCGTGCGCGCCTCGGCCCTCGCGCTCGCACATCTCCACGCGCAGAACGCCGTTCCCGCGCTCGAGGCCGCCCACGCGCGCGCCCACTACGCCGAGACGCAGCGGGACCTCGCCTATGCGCTGGCGCGCCTCGGCTCGGCGGCCGGCATGCAAACGCTGCTCGGCGGGCTCGACCACCGCGACGACCTCGTGCGCGAGCTCTTCTTCGAGCAGTTCTTCGCCGTGACGGGCCAGCACCTCGGCTACGAACCGCTGGCGCCGCGCCCGGATCGCCAGGAAGCCATCGCCGCGCTGCAGGGCTGGTGGGCCGAGCACGGCGCGCCGGAGAAGCTCCGCCCGTTCCCCGCGGACGGCGATCCGATCGCGGAAGCGCACGCCTGGAAGCTGGTAGGCGACATCGGCGGCAACGATCTCGTGGCCTCGACGCCCGAGCGCGACCAGGAGATCCTGGTGGAGCTGCGCGCCATGAACGTCTACGCCGTGCCCGGTCTCGTGCGCGGCCTCAAGTACCCGCCGGGCTTCGCGGAGAAGCGCGCCGCCCTGTGCCGGCTGCTGGGCGAGATCGGCGACCCGCGCGCCGCGCCGGCGCTGGCCGCCACGCTGCGCGATCCGGTCGTCTCGGTCGCCGCCTGGGCGGCCTGGGCGCTGGAGAGTCTCGCCGATCCGGCCACGAAGGCCGCGCTCGTGCGCTACGAGCAACGCCTGCGCACCCTGATGGCGACGAGGCGCGTGCCGATCGAGGCCGGCCCGGGCGATCGATTGCTGGCGCAGGCGGCGCGCACGCGCCTGGCTCTCGGCGACGAGTCGGCGCGCCACACGCTCGCGTCACTCCTGCTCTCGGACGACGAGTCCACGCGCCAGCTCGCCTTCGACGCGCTGCAGCGCAAGTTCGGCGAGGACCGCGGTTACGACCCGAGCGCCGACGTGGCCGCGCGACGCGCGGCGGCCGCGCGCTGGATGGAGTGATTCTCATCTGGGAGCGCCGGGCTCCAGCCCGGCTCCGTTCTTCTTCTTCTTTCCGCTCCGCAAGGACCTTGCGGCGAGAAAAGAAGCACACGAATCCGAGCCGGGCTGGAGCCCGGC
>JANOGB010000060.1:0-2038 GCA_031413955.1 Planctomycetota bacterium
GGAGCTCGATCATGAGTGGTCGATCCGCCGCCTCGTACAGCAAGACGTGAAAGCTCCAGTTCTTGCGCGCCCACTCCAGAGGGTCGTCGATCTCGTCCAGCGCCTGCAGGCAAGCCTCGGCCCGGTTGAGCGCCTCCGGCTTCAGGGAGGGGACGGCGAGGCGCAGGAGGTGCGCCTCCAGCATGCGGCAAACCTCGGCGATCTCCCGCACCTCGTCCTTGGAAGGACTCGCCACCGAAGCCCCCCGATTGGGACGGAGCTCCACCAACCCCCTCGCCCGCGAGTCGATGCAAGGCCTCGCGCACGGGGGGTCGGCTGACCCCCAGGGTCGCACACAGATCGATCTCCCGCAGCGGCTGCCCGATGGCGTACTCGCCCCTCAGGATGGCCGTCCGGAGCCGGTCGGCGGCCAGGGTGGCCATGTTGCCCTTGCGGGGGGTGGAAGAGGGGGAAGTTTTCGTGGACCGGCTCCTTGACACCCTTGTGTGTATACAGTCTAACTGTGAATGCGGTTCGGCGCACTGCCGGTGTTGGCGAGACTGGTCTCTCCCTCCTCGAACCAGGTTCCCCTCCCCGACCTAGCATCAGCTAAGGTCCAGCACTGGCGCGCCGGACCGCTTTTTCGTTTCCTGCGGACGCCGAACCGCCCCGGAAACCCCGCGAGCTCAGCGGCTCGTCCTCCATTCCCATGTTGCGGACCGCTCCCCTCTTCTTCGTGCTCGTCACCAGTGCCTGCGCCTCTTCGGGCTACGAACGCGCGAGCGCCACGGCCGACAAGACCAGTGCCTACCGCGAGAACCTGGAACGACTCGGCGCGCGCGTCGGCCTCGCCACCGAAGCGCTGCGCGCGCTGAGCGAAAACCCGGGTGATTCGCCGCGCTCGAACCGGGAGACCTTCGAGACCTTCGCGCGCGAGCTCGCCAACCTCGAGTCCTCGGCCGAGCACTCGCGCAAGAACTACGGACGCATGGATGGGCGCGCCGAGAGTTTCTTCGGCGGCTGGACGGAAGACGCGGCACGGATCAACAACGCCGACCTGAAGAAGAGCGCCGAGACGCGCCGCACGGCGCTGCAAGCGAACTACGAGAAGCTCGCCCAGGGGCAGCTCGCGGCGGACCAGGCGCTCGAGCGCCACGTGCAGACGCTCACCGACCTGGGCCTCTACCTCGAGCACGACCTCACGGTCGCGGGCATCGCCTCGGCCAAGAGCACGATCCAGAAAGCCTTCGCGGACGGCGCCGCACTCCAGGAGCAGCTGCGCGAGCAGGTGCGGATCACCGCTGCGGCCCACGACTCCATCGCACCCCTGCAGGACCTCGCTCCGTCCCAGCAGTCCCGAGACAGTTCTCGCGTGCGCTGACCGACGACAGGGGACACTCAGTCCGCGAACGGCTCTGCCCCGGCGGCCTCGGGCGGAGGCTCCAACAGCCCGCGCGCGAGCGGCTCGTCGAGCGTCAGCTCGTCCAGGTCGAGGGTGAACTCGAATCCATCCGGGGTCGTGAACCCGAGCCACTCCGGCAGGCCAGTCGAGGCCGAGAGCCAGCAGCGGAAGCGGCGACCGCTCCAGTAGATCCGCCCGCCGTCGCGGCTCGCGGAAGCGGGCGTGCGCTGCAGGGACCGCAGCCAATCGAGCGGAACGGCTCCCGCCGGGCGGAAGTCGAGCCAGGCCGCGAAGCGCTCGCCATCGTCGAGTCCGGGCCAGGCGAGGCACACCCTCACACCCGAACCAGGGTCGGGCGCGCGCAGCGTCCTCCACTGCTCGCCCGCCGCGCCTCCTCGCGTGTGGACGACGAGGCGCTCGCCGGTGCACCAGGCCTCGAACAGGTCGGAGGATCCGGAGAAGCGCACGAAGCCCCGGTCGGGTGCCTGGTAGGCGAGCTCGAGCTCGTAGTCCTCGAATGCGTCCGCGGGCTGCCCCTGGTCGAGATCGTAGGTGGCGTGGAAGGAGCGCAGCCCCTTTGCGCGCTCGATCAGGGCCTCGATCTCGTGTCCCTCGATCGGAGTCTTCGGCTGCGTCAGGCAAGCCAGTGGGAGCAGG
>JANOGB010000061.1:0-3616 GCA_031413955.1 Planctomycetota bacterium
TTTCCTTTCTGCTCTGCTGTCTCTCGGAGGAAGAGGAAGAGGAAGAAGAAGAAGAAGAAGAAGAAGAAGAGTCGAGCCAGGCTGGAGCCTGGCGTTCCCGGGGGAGAAAGAGGCTCTGACTCGCCTCGAACGGGCGTGCGCTTGCGGCCCGGAGCGGTGCCGGACAAACTCGTCCGCCCATGGGTTCCTCGTCGCTCCCTCCCGTCCTCTGGATCCTCTCTCCGCTCGTCCTCGCGGCCTGTCGCGATGGCTCCGAAATCCAGGGTGGCGACTTCATCCCGGTGGTGCCTTCGCCCTTCGGCACGCAGGGCTGCGGGCCGATCACGCCCGTCCCGGGGACGATCACGCCGGTGTTCATGGACGCGCTCATCGGTCCGCTGAGTCAGATCGCGGCAGCCGCGGGCACGGAGACGCTGTACCTGACCGGCGAGGACGCTCGCATCCACCGGCTCGATTTTCCGCTCGGGGGTGGCGCGCCGATCGACACGCCGCTGGTCGCTGCGGGTGTCATCGATGGCGTGCTCGGGCTGGCCGCGGGCACCGCCGAGCTCTCCGGAGTCGCGGTGTTCGACGATCTGTTCCTGCTCGTGGCCGAGCACGCCACCAACACGCTCCTCTCCGTGCGGCGTGACCTGGGCACGGTCCAACCGCTGGCCGGCTTGCCGCTTCCCGCGGGCGGCTACGCCGACGGGCAAGGCGGCGCGATCCGCTTCCATTTCACGGCGCCGGTCGCGCTCTTCGCGGATGCGATCGGGGTCGCTTTCGTCGGCGACACGGAGAACCACGCCCTGCGCCAGGTCGAGATCGGCGGCGTCCCGGTGGCGGTCACGATCACCGGCACCGGAGCGCCGGGGAGCGGCGTGGGTTTGCTATCGATCACCGAGCTCGACACGCCCAGCGGTCTTGCTTCGACCTGCTCGGGCGAGCTCCTGCTGCTCGAGTCGGGCGGCAACCGGCTGCTGGGCCTGGCGATCGGCGGCCCCTCGCCCTTCGGCGGCTTCGACGGCAGCTCCCTGGTCCTGGCCGGCGACGGCACGAACTCCACCACGCAAGGCGTGGGCGGCGCTGCCCAGCTCGGGACGCCGCAGGGGCTCGTCTCGACCCAGGACGGCAAGCTCTTCTGGGTCGACGCCAAGGAGGGCATCCTGCGCCGCTACGACTTCAGCACGGGGCTGTGTGACTGCCCGCTGTTCGCCGACTGCGCCGCGGCGGTCGCGGCCAGCGGCAGTTTCGAGGGCGACGGCTTCTCGCTGGCCCTGGGAGATTCCGGCGCGCTCTACGTCCTCGAGGCCGGCCAGGAGACGCTGCACCGGGTCGACCCTTGATCTCGGCGGCGACCCGAGCCGCCGCGCTTCCCCTCGTTGGATGAAGCTCTCGATCGTCATCCCGGTCTTCAACGAGGAGCGCACCCTGGCCACGCTCGTCGCGCGCGTCCTGGCCACGCCCTACGCGAAGGAGCTGATCATCGTCGACGACGCCTCCAGCGACGGCTCGGGCCGCATCATCGCCGAGCTCGCCGCGCGCCATCCCGAGCTGGTGCCGCAGCGCCACGCGAAGAACCAGGGCAAGGGCGCCGCGCTCGCCACCGGCCTGCGCCACGTCACGGGCGACCTCGTGCTGATCCAGGACGCCGACCTCGAGTACGACCCGGCCGACTACCCCGCGCTGCTGCGGCCGTTCGAGGAGGGCGACGCGGACGTCGTCTTCGGCAGCCGCTTCCTGGGCGGCCCCTTCGGGCGCGTGCACCTCTACCATCACTACCTCGGCAACCGCTGCCTGACCGCGCTCTCGAACCTGTTCACGAACCTCAACTTGACCGACATGGAGACCTGCTACAAGGTCTTCCGCCGCGAGGTGGCGCTGAAGCTCGACCTCAAGAGCCGTGGCTTCGCGGTCGAGCCCGAGATCACGGCCAAGGTGGCGCGCATGGGCGTGCGCATCTACGAGGTGCCCATCCGTTACGCCGGCCGCGACTACGCTGCCGGCAAGAAGATCCGCCCGCGCGACGGCCTGTTCGCGGTGTGGGCCATCCTGCGCTGGGGCCTGTTTCGCTAGCGCCCCATGGAGCTCGCGCGCAGAGTCCTCGGTCCCCTCGCGCGCGGCGTGGAGATCGGTGCCTCGGTCCTCGCGCCCTTCCCGGGCGTGCGCGCCTGGAACCTCGACCATCCTGCGGCGCGGCTCTTCCAGGACGCGCAGCGCGCCTACTGCGGCAGCACCGCGCCGATCCATCTCTTCGGCGCGGCCGAGACCCTGCCGCTGTGCGACGAGGCGCTCGATTTCCTGCTGGCGAGCCACGTGCTCGAGCACATGCCCGACACGATCGGCGTGCTCGCGGAGTGGGCGCGCGTCCTGCGCCCGGGCGGGATCCTGTTCCTGATCGTGCCGCACAGGGATCGCACCATGGACGCGGAGCGGCCGTGCACGGAGCTCGCGCATCACCTGGCGGACCACGCGCTCCTGAACACGGCGCGCAGCGACTCGATGGTGCCCACCAGCCACTACCACGTCTGGCGCACGGCGGACTTCCTGGCGCTGCTCGAGCTGCTGCGCGCGCAGCGCTTCCTCGACTGCTCGATCGTCGCCGTGGAAGACGTCGATTCGCGCGCCGGCAACGGCTTCACGGTCGTGCTCGAGAAGCGCGGCCGCGGCGAGCGCCGCGCTCCCGACCGCGCCGCCCCGGTCGCCTTCCACCGCCTCGTGCCGGACCTGCCGTTCCAGGTGACGGGCCGCAGCCTGGAGGTGATCGTGCCCGGAGAGGAACTCGTGCTGCCGCCGCTCGCGCGTGGCCGCTGGCGCGTGGCTGCGATCCGCGCCGGCTTTCCGCCCAGCGTCGCGCGGCGCTTCGAGCTCGAGCTCGGACCGCCGCTCTCCGCGCCGCGCCTCACGCGCACGCGCTGGGAGGGCCAGCGGCTCTACTTCGCCGGTGAGCACGTGGCCGACGGCACCTGGCTCGAGGCCACCTATCCGGACGGCTCGGTGCATCCCGCGCTACCGCTCTTCGTCGCGGGCGAGCTCCTGGTCGAGCTGACCGGGCTCACCTTGCCCGCGGCCGGGTTTCGCGTCGTGCCCGTCAACCCGCCACCCGGCGGCGGCCGCGGCGCGGCGCTCTTCGTGCCGCCGCCCGCCTGAGGGTCAGGCGCTCGACGTCTTTCGCGCCCGCAGGAAGAGGAAGCCGCTCAGCAAGAGCAGGCTCGAGCACAAGCTCGGCCCTGGCCAGCTCGGGCCCCGCAGCCGTTGGTGGAGATCGACCCACGCGAGGTGCAGGAAACCATGTCCGCGTTCCCATTGCGGCGTGACCCGCTCGTCGCTGTCGAGGAAGTAGAGCTCGCGCACCGAGAAGCTCTCGCCTGCACCGCGCAGGCGCTGGAAGAGGATGCGCCAGTGCGCCCAGGGCGCGGCGAAGCGCCAGTCGAACTTGGCGCGCACGAAGCGCTCGTCGTCCCGCACGAGCTCGGCCGCGGGATCGAGCGCCGAGCCCGGCGGCGCGGGCCACGCGATCCTCGTCGCCTGCACGGTGAGATCGAGGTTGGTCGTGTACTCGACCAGCACGCCGGAGAGCGCGGTGGCGCCGCCGAGGAGGAACAGACAGCCGACGAGGACCCGCGTGGCGCTCGTG